>JAJTEO010000138.1 GCA_021300395.1 Fluviicola sp.
TATCTTGAGCAACTGAATACAATGAACTAAAAATCAACAGAGTAAATAACAGATTTTTTTTCATAGTTTATAATTAATTTGTTACTAACAAAGCTTTTCTTTGTTAAAAAAGTAATATTAAACTGTGAAATTAATGATCGAAACCCGATTTTACTAAATCATTTTAGTAAAATAATTTCTATTATTGTAATGCTATAAATCAACTTCTATTTGCAAGCCATCATAAGCAGCAAAAACATTTTTTGGTAGCAACTTTTCAATATCTGAATGAACACCAAAAAGATGTGAAATATGAGTTAAGTAAGCTTTGGTTGGGTTTACTTTTTGAATGAAATCTAATGCTTCATTTAAATTAAAATGTGAAATATGCTCTGATTGATGTAAAGCATTTACAATTAGAACTTCAGTTCCTTTAATTTTCTCAATTTCACTATCCGAAACCGTTTTTGCATCTGTTATATATGTGAAATTTCCAATTCTATAACCAAAAACAGGCATTTTATAATGCATAACCTCTATTGGTTGAACATTAATTCCACAAGGTAAATTGAAAGAATTATTTTCAATAATATTCAAATTAATTTGTGGGATTCCCGGATAACGATCTCCAGAAAAAACATATTGAAATTCGCGCTTTAAAGCTTCTGACACTCTTTCAGTACAAAACACTTCCATGTCTCGCTGTTCTTTGTAATTAAAGGCTCTAACATCATCTAATCCGGCAACATGATCCTTGTGTTCATGCGTAAATAAAATACCACGAAGTGATTTTACTTTATTCACCAACATCTGCTGCCTGAAATCTGGACCGGAATCAATAACATAATTTTCTTCACCAAGTGAAATTAGAATTGAACTTCTAAGTCGCTTATCTTTTGAATCCAAGGATGAACAAACAGGACATTCACATGCGATAACAGGAACTCCCTGAGAAGTACCGGAACCTAAAACAGTTATTTTAATTAGAGACACTTCTATTTTGCTTTAATTAATTTAATCAAAAGTACTATACAACCTGCAACCATTAATAATCCCCCTATTGGGGTTATTGGCCCTAAAAAACTAAGCTTAATGTTTAATATTGGCTGTAAAGTCAATAAATAAATTGAACATGAAAAAAATAAATGACCTAAAATCAATAAATTAAAAACTGATTTTAATGAAAACTTTACTTTTTCAGCAAATAATCCCAAGAATAAAAATGAAAAAGCCCCATAGATTTGATACTTAACTCCTGTTTCAAAAGAAATGATTTTTTCAGGATTGTTCGGTAATAGTGTTTTTAAACTATGCGCACCAAAAGCACCCAATATTATTCCTGTAAATAAAAAAATGATTCCAAAAATGATATATTTCCTTTCCATATTATGTATTTTTTAATTTTAAAGTATGTTCTAAAACAGATTTCCAACCTTTCCATTTCTTATAATCTCCAATCGTTTCATTGTGCCAAATAAAAACAAAATCTCCTCCATATTTACTGACTTCTTTATACAACTCATCGATTAAACGACAACTTTCTTCAGTAGAAATTTTTAAATATTCATTCAGAGTTCCATCCATATAAACAAAAGGATGAATTTTTAAATCAGTAATTTTATTTCTATTCAAATCAAACCATTGAAAAGGCCTTGCTGTTCCTGCTCTAAATCCAACATTGTCAGCGTATCCCATGGTATAATCGTTTTCAATACCCAATTTCAAAAGAGTTGAATAGGTTTTTGATATAGACAACCTTAAAAAGTGTTGTCTTGAATTCACAACTCTATCTCCCAAAATATAAGCCAAACGCTCAATTTCATTTTCTACATAAAGGGGGTATGAATTTGAGCGATAACCTGGATGAATTCCAACAACTGCTTTTTCTGCAATTCTTCTTATCAAATTGGCTTGATCATCATTTTTATAAGTTATGTTTTTATCAAATTTTGCATAATCAGCCAATAACCAAAATACATTTACTTTAAATCCTCTATCAATAATATCTTCAATATAAGAATAAGTATCGTAAGGATCAGCTTTTAAATCCTTCAATACTAATTTACGTTCAACGATTCTTTCTTTGTCTTTTCTAATAAAATCTCTAATTATTGACATGTACTTTCTAAAGCCAAATTTCAATCGATACGCATAAGCATTATCGATATCAAAAGTCGGACGAATAGTTACATAATTATTTAAAAATGAATTATCTATCCCTACCCTAATCGAAAGTAAATTTAAAAAATCAACAGCCCATTGATCGCAAACAGCTTTTTGCAACCATCCAAATTCAGACAATACACTATATTTCGATTGAAATCTTCCATGTTCGTCTAAATGAGTTGAAGTATATTCTTCCATTCTTGAAAGAATATAAAAAATAGATGCTAAAGGGTCTACAATTCGATTAAATGATAAACAAACTTCTTCATGAAAAAGACCTTTTTCAATCGCATAAACAAATATCGCTTCATCAAATAATAATGTAGAAGGAACCAATTGTGGGATTGATTCAAAATATCTTTCAGAATAATTAAACTTTAAATTGTTTGATGTTTCGAATGTGTAATAATCATTGTTTAATTTATACGACAATCCCCTTTCTTTAAAGACAAAATCTAAGGTATAGATTAACCTTTCAGAAATTTGATCAACGTATATTTCTACCATTAGATTAATTCAATGATTTTTTCACATATAAATTCAGCCGCAGCTCCGTTACCATAAAAATCAGGGAATGTAAAATCTCCTTTTGAATTCAATTTAGAATAAGCATCAACAATTCTAAAATAATCTGCATCTGCTAAAATAGCATTTCCATTATTCACAATTTCAACCCATTCAGTTTGTGGACGAAGAATGACACATGGTTTCTGAAAGAAATAAGCTTCCTTTTGAAGTCCACCACTATCTGTAACAATTAATTTTGCGTTTTTTTCTAAAGCAATAATGTCTAGAAATCCAGCTGGATCAATCATTAAGAACTTATCACTCTTCTCTATTTCGTTGAATAACTCACTAGATAATTGATCTTTCATCTTCCCTCTTGTACGTGGATGTGCAGGAAAAACAACTGACAAACCTGAAACTTTACTAATTTCTAATAATGCTTTAAAAATGCTTTCTAGATTTTCAGCAATATCTGTATTTGAATCTCTGTGAATCGTTGTTAAAATATATTCATCTTTTTTCAACCTAAGTAAATTTAACAAAGTAGACTTTTCATCTGAGATTGATGAAAAATACAAACTGTTATCATACATGATATCCCCGCATTGAAAAACTCTTGGTGAATTTGCTGTAGCCTTCTCATTTGACGTCAAAGTGAAGCCTTCTTTTTCTAAGTTTTCTAATCCTGTAATTGTTGGAGAAAAAAGTAATGATGACATGTGATCACAAGCAATTCTGTTTACTTCCTCTGGCATAGCTTTATTAAAGCTTCTCAAGCCTGCTTCAACATGAATTACAGGAATATGAATTTTAACTGCTGCTAAAGCTCCTGCAATTGTAGAGTTTGTATCTCCGTATACTAAAACGGCATCTGGTTTTTCTTTGATATAAATCTCCTCTAAACCTTCTATCATTTTGGCTGTTTGTGAACCATGAGATCCACTACCTACATTCAAATTGTAATTCGGATAAGGAATCCCCATTTCTTTGAAAAATATCTCTGACATATTCTCATCGTAATGTTGACCGGTATGAACTATAATCTCTTGAATTTCGTTTGAAAAATGATTTTTTATCGCTCTGCTCATTGCAGAAGATTTGATAATTTGAGGTCTTGCCCCTATAATTGTAATTATTTTTTTCACTTCAATTTTATTAATTCATTAAACCTTGATCCGCGAAGCTAAAATAACCATTATCCGTGAAAATGATGTGATCCAAAATAGATATATCTATAATTTTCGCAAATTCTTTTAAATCTTTCGTGATTTTTAAATCTTCTGATGAAGGCTGAAGTTGACCGCTTGGATGATTATGATACAAAATGATCGTTTGAGCTGATTTTTCTAAAGCTTTTTTAAAAATCATTTTCCCATCAACTACTGTTCCTGCGAAACCACCTGAAGAAATAAATTCGATAGAAATCAATTGATTCGCTCTATTCAACATGGCCACATAAAATACTTCATGTGTTAAATCTTGAAAAATATGTCGCACTAATTCGTAAGCCTGATTTGATTTAGTAATTTTTTGTTTTTCATCAGGTTCTGCTTCTTTTCTTCTTCTTCCAATTTCTAAGGCAGCAAGAATTGATATAGCTTTTGCATCTCCGATTCCTTTAAATTTAGTTAATTCATTATGTGTGAGTTTTCCTAATAAAGAAAGATTATTAGAAACAGATGATAATAATTCTCTTGCTAGCTCAACTGCAGATTGATCTCTAGAACCTGAACCTAAAATAATAGCAATTAATTCCGAATCGCTTAAATTATGTTTTCCTTTTAGAAGTAATTTTTCTCTCGGGCGATCATCTTCTGCCCATGATTTGATGGTTATATTTTCAATCATAAACTATTTTCTTATTGAATTTAAGAAAATAGTTCCGATAAAACAAAAACGTCCCCAACAAATTGAGGACGTTTTAAAAGAAATTTATCTATTAATTATTTTTTCAACTTTTTAGAAAAATCAATTAAGATTGGCGTCGCAACACATAATGAAGAATATGTACCAATAACAACCCCAACTAATAATGCGAATAAGAATCCTTTAATTGCAGGTCCACCAAAGATGAACATGATTAATACAACCACAAATAAAATCATAGAAGTATTGAAAGTTCTACTTAAAGTAGTATTCAATGATCTATTGATAATTTCATGATCTAAACTGAAAGGTAAAACACCATGTAATAAAGAGAAGATTGTAATAACGAAGAAAGCATCATGCGCTAAACCTACGATCGCACCAATTGAATATTGCCAGTGACCGAAACGAATTAAGATATAAGCGAATATTGCTAACAACGAGAAGAAAATTGCAACAGCTGATGATGACCATAACTCATTAGAGATAGAAGCTGAAATACTTCTTGTATTCGTTACTTGGTATCCACCCATTTTTGCTTTACAAGCATCTAAGCCTTGTTTAATTTTAGCATTAACTTCATCTGTTGCACCATCATCTTTCAATTTGTAGTTGGTAACGATTTCAACATTAAAGTCATTTGATTTCGTTTTTAAATCAATAGAAGCTATTTCACCTTTTTCAATAAGAACTTTAGATAATTCTTTACGGATTCCTTCGATGTCAGCTTTTTGCTCAAATTTAACACTCATCATTCTACCACCTGTAAACTCAACTGATTGTTTTAATCCCATTGTAGAAACAGCGATCACACCAACAATTGTAGCAGAAATAGAGAACATGTAAAAGTATTTTCTTTTTCCTACCCAGTCAAAATGGAAGTTTTGGAATAAACCTTCAGACATTTTAGTATGGAAAGTAATTTCTTTACCTTTTTTCAACCAAGATGTAATCACCAATTTAGAAATGATAATTGCAGAGAATAAAGATGTAAAAATACCGATAATCAATGTTGTAGCAAATGACTCAACCTCACCTGTTCCGAAAACTTTCAAGATAATCGCAACCAATAAGTGAGTTACGTTTGCATCAATAATAGAAGGTAACGCTTTTTTGAAACCTGTATTAATTGAATCTTCTGTACTTACACCTCTTGCTAATTCTTCACGAATACGCTCGAAAATCAAAATATTCGCATCGACCGCAGTACCAATTGTTAATACGATACCAGCAATACCAGCTAAAGTTAACACTGCTCCAAATGAAGCTAAACTTCCGAAGATAAAGATAACGTTTACAGCCAAAGCAATATTTGCTACTAAACCAGCTTTTCCATAATACCAGTACATGTATAATAATACTGCTAAGAATGCGAATGCGAAAGAAATTAAACCAGCTTTAGAGTTTTCTGCTCCAATTGTAGGTCCAACTTTAGATTGATCTTTTGAGTATTTCCTTCTGTAATAGCGTTAATTACTCTAGGCGCACTGTAAACTAAGTTATCCATTGTAATTGCTACAACACGACCAACATTGTCTCCAGTCATTTCACCCCATTTATCAGCTCCTTCTTCAGACATTTTCAAATCTACAGTTACTAATGAAGATGATTGATCAAAACCTGTTGAAGCAGATTTAATATCTTTCCCACCAACTTTAGCAACACCGTTATCAGGAACACTGATAGCGTATAAGAAATGTCCTGAAGTTTTAGATTTTTTATCTAATTTCTCAACATCTGCAGACCACATGAAACGTAAGTTTTCAGGGAAAACAGACATTACATCTTGACGTTGTAATAAACGATCTACATCTTCTTTGTTTTCAACAGAAACAAAACCAATAGAATAATCTCCCATTGGAGTAACTAACTCAGCTAATCCTTTAGAGTTACCTCCTAAAGTTGAAGTTAAATCACCTAATTTTTGAGTTTTGTTTGAATCAACATTACTTGAATCAACTTTTGTAGAATCTGTAACTTCAGCAACTTCAATTTCTTTTTGTTTAGAAATTTGAGAAGCTTGTTGCCATTGTCCAGCAATTTCAGATGGAGCGTATGTTTCAAAGAACTGAAGATTTGCAGTTGATTGTAAACGACTAGCCACAGTTGATTCATCCTGAACACCTGGTAACTCAATATATAAACGATTGTT
>JAJTEO010000139.1 GCA_021300395.1 Fluviicola sp.
TAAATATTACTTAAATCGTTAAAAATGAGTGAGAATGAAATTTCCAAAATAGTAATTGACGCTTCTATTAAAATTCACCAAAATTAGGTCCAGTATTGTTGGAACGAGTTTATGAAGAATGTTTGTTTTATGAATTAAAGAAGACGAATCTAAAAGTAGAGAGACAAGTTAAATTACCAATTGTATATGAGGATGTTATCTTGAGTTATGGCTATCGTATTGATTTATTGATTGAAGACAAATTGGTTGTAGAGTTAAAAGCTTCAGAGTATTTACAAAGTTTATACACTGCTCAAACCCTTACATATATGAAGTTAATAAACGCGAAGTTGGGATTATTAATAAATTTCAATGTTACTTTATTAAAAGATGGGATCAAAAGAATAATTAATGGAAAACTGTAGGTTGAAATATAAATCTATCACCCCCCTAAAGCCTTCGTGCCTTCGTGTCTTGTGCCCTCATGTCCCTATACAACCTTCCTCTTCCAATCAAAAAACCTCAAGTATATCAATGAAAGAACCCCCATATTAATAAAGTAAATATACTCCACTGACCAAATCCAGAAGATATCTAGTTTCCATACCTTAATCAATAGATAAGCAAAAATGATATAAACAACCACACAAATCACTTCAATGATAAAAGTCACATTGGTGTTGCCACTACCATTAATTGTTTGAAAGTATACCGTAAAGAATCCGTAGATATAAATAGAAAGCGATACATATCTCAAGATTTCACCGCTCACATGTTGGTAAGTTGCATCAGGATTAACAATTGAGATTAACGTTTCGGGATAGAATATAGCACCATGAAAAATGATAAATAAAAATACAACCGTAAGCAATTGAATTCGTTTTTGAATGATTTTTAAAGCGCCAAAATCTCCACTTCCGATGTACTGTGAAATGTAAGTTTTTGTAGTTGCAGAGAACCCCCAAATAGGAACGAAAGCAAGGAAGTAAATTGCTCGAATATTTTGAGAAACCGTCAATTCAAATTTTCCAATCTGCTCAATCCAAGTAAAGAAAACTGTCCAAGTAGCTAGAGCTATAAAACCTTGGAATAGAATTGGTGAACCTATTTTGATTAATTCTTTAAATGAAGATAGATTAAAGGAGAAGTGGTCAAATAAATTGTATTCTTTTTTTAGTTTTGAAAACGAAATGAAGACAATTAAAAATAACATTCCTAGTCCATCTGCAATTGTGTTTGCAATAGCTGCTCCTTCTAATCCCATTTCAGGGAAAGGCCCATTTCCAAAAATTAATAAGTAATCTAATAATACATTTGATGATGCTGTAATTAATGCGCTAATCAGTACAATAGATGTTTTACCTGATGCAAATAAAAAGGCTTGTATGGAAAGTGTAATCATTGCAAAAAACAAAGCATAACTTCTGTATGAAAGAAAAGAAATTTGTGCATTTGCTAGATCTTTATGTTTAGAGTAATGATATAACAGGGAAGGCATAACATACTGAATAAAAGCAAATAATAACAATGCTAATAAAAAGTGTGTAATAATCGATGTTCCAAAAATCCGACCAATAGTATCTAACCTTTTTTGACCAATTCTACGAGCGATTAATATTTGAGATCCATCACCCATTCCTGATAAAGCAAGAAAAACGGTAACGTAAATCAAACCAGCATTTCCTGAAGCGTCATAGGATAATGTATCATATCGACCCAAAAAAGCAGCATCAGTTAAAAAAACGATTGACTGAATAAAGCTTGATACCATTAAGGGTAAAGCAACTTTTAGGATGGTCGAATATTTATAGTCTAACATTAATCAACTTGTAATACTAATCCTTTTAAATATTCACCTTCAGGATGAAAAGCATTGATTGGATGATCTGCAGGTTGATGCAATTGCTCTAAGATTCGTACATTTCTTCCTGACTCAATTGCAGCGGCGATAACTGTATTTGTAAACAAAAATTTATCTACAACTTGAGAACAGGAAAATGTAAAGATGATTCCACCAGGTTTGATTTGGCGAATTGCATGTGCATTCAATCGTTTATAACCTTGAATTGCTTTATGTCTTTTGTCCCTGTGTTTCGCAAAAGCAGGTGGATCAAGAACTATAATATCGTAATCTTCAGGAAGTTCTTTCATGTATTCCATTGCATCAGCAACGATTGACATATGTTTATCTCCAAAATTGTTTAATTCAACATTTTCTTCTGTTAATACGATTGCTTTTTTAGAACTGTCAAGCGAATGAACAAGATCAGCACCTTCTTTTAAAGCTAATAAACTAAAGCCTCCAGAATAGCAGAAGGTATTCAATATTTTTTTGTTTTGAGCGTATTTTCCTAATAAATAGCGGTTTTCACGTTGATCGATGAAAAAGCCAGTTTTTTGCCCTGTAATCCAATCGATATTTAGTTTTACACCATTTTCTAAAGCGACATGAGGAGTAATACAATTTCCGTAAACATACGCATCTTTTCCTTCAGCTCTTGTCGGTAAAGTGTCGGAAGATTTCGAGTAAACAGCTGTTAATTCATTTCCTAAGCTAAATTTCAATGCTTCTGTAATTAACTCAACAGAATTATACATTCCGATACTATGACATTGAACAACTGCAACTCCATTGTAAAAATCTACTATCAATCCAGGTAAAGAATCTCCTTCACCATGTACTAATCGACAAATATTTGAATTTGAATTGATTAGATTTAATTTTTTTCTTAATTCAACAGCGTTTGAAATCCTAGAATTATAGAATTCTTGATCTAATTCAACAGGTTCGAATGTCATGAAATAGTAGCGTGCTGAAAATGTCCACGTGCTAAAAAACGGTCTTTGTAATCGCATACAGTAACAATGTCCCCATCTTTCAAACTTTCTGTTTCACTGATGATTGCTCCTGAAAATACCCAAGGATGTCTTCTTTCAATTGAGTTTACTTTGTTTTTGTGTATGCGAACGATGTTCATGTTTTGAAAATTTATTTGAGTTCAAAATTACGTTTTTATTTAGAAAGAAGAGGTTAAATGAGAATTTACACTATCTATTTCATTATTTTATCGAATCATTTTCGATGAAATCTATGTATTCAAACTTTGAATTGTAAGCGTTCTCCAATAGCGCATAAACACTGTGGTAATAACCAATTCCATATCTTTTTTTTGTGTGATTAACTAGTTTGTATTGATTTATTGCTTTTTGCTTCACCTTATGATCTTTTGATTTTGAATTTTTAATAATACTACAGGGGCGATCACAAGAATTTATGTTATTGTAATAGATGTAGATTCTAAAAAGATTAATTTCTTTAACTATTTTATTTGAAAACAATTTATGTAATGCATTTGTTGCAGCTTGATGTGTAGACATTTTATGGCATTCATTGTTGTAAGAATCGCAATTGCCGCTAACAGTATTGTGAGTAGCATTTGGGTATAAATCGGAGAAAAAACGTATGGTTACTTCAAATTTGTCTTCAAGATTTTCTTTTCCCATAGTTTCGTCAAATCCTTCTCCATTATTTGATATAAATACTTTTGATACGCCTAATGAGATACAAGCTGCCAAAAATTCATTGTTTCTAGCTTGGGTAACATCCTTCATTATAGCATTTGAATCAATTGATTTTAAATACTTTAGAATTTCTTCATTGGCACCATTTGTAAGTAAAACAATATAAACAGGGTGGCCTAATCTTACTTTTTCAGCAATGGAAGCGCCCATGCCAATAGTTTCATCATCTTGATGAGGAGCGTAATAAATAAAAGGAGGGAGGGCTTTAGTGTTTTTTTTGTTGTTTTCCCAAATTATTTGTGATATTTCCGATCTGACTGAATCATTTAAAGTAGAATTTTTGACTGAATATTCTTGATTCATTTTAGCAATAGAAGGCCTTTTGAATTGTTGACAAGAAGAATGAATAAAAATTATTAAAATGAATAAAAAAGAGATTTGTTTCATTGAGACTTTTAATGTAATTTAAGATCTTTATTTTCTGTTTTTTGTAAAATTAATAAATCATTTTTTCGATGAAATAATTCTTTTGCTGATTGGTGATTCTTTATTTTGGTTCATTGATTTTTTTTAATTCATTTTTGATCATAATCATTTGAAATAGTGGCTTAAAGAAGTTAATGGGATAAATAAACTTTTTTTAATTAGTAAATATTGTTTTCATTTAGTTAAAAAACTATAAATTTGTGTTAAATTCTAAAAAGAAGGATGCTAACTTCGAATGTGGTATCGAATCTAAAGGAGACGCTCGTTTTCCGGTTTCAGTTCGTTACTTTTTAACAGCAATTTTATTTGTTTTGTTTGATGTCGAAGTGATTTTCTTTTACCCTTATGCAGTAAACTTCAAAGACTTACAATTAGAAGGACTTCTAGCTGTAATTATGTTTGTTGCATTTTTTCTTATTGGATTTTTCTATGTACTTAAAAAAGGAGCTCTCGAATGGGAAAAGTAACTTTTGATTCAAACGTAGAGACGATAAATGGAGAAGGTTTCCAATTAACTCGTCTTGATAAAGTAATTGGTGCCGCACGATCTAATTCGATGTGGCCTTTGCCTTTTGCTACCTCTTGTTGTGGAATTGAATTCATGGCAACTATGGGGAGTAACTATGATGTTTCTCGTTTTGGGATGGAACGTATGTCGTTTTCACCACGTCAAGCAGATTTATTAATAGTTGCAGGTACAATTTCTAAAAAATTAGCTCCAATTTTGAAGCAAGTTTATGAGCAAATGGCTGAGCCTAAATGGGTTCTTTCAGTTGGTGCTTGTGCTTCAAGTGGTGGTATTTTTGATACATACAGTGTTCTTCAAGGAATTGATAGAGTGATTCCAGTTGACGTTTATGTACCAGGATGTCCTCCAAGACCGGAGCAAATAATAGATGGTATCATGAATATTCACAAAATGGTTAAAAACGAATCATTGCGTAGAAGACATTCTGACGAATACAAGAAAATGTTACAAACTTATAACATTGAATCTGATGGCAAATAGTACGTTGAGCAACGAAACAGTTTATTCGAAATTAAAAGAAAAATTCGGAGAAGCTATAAGCGAAAGTCAAGAGCCATTTGATTTGTTGACTGTTGAAGTTTCATTGGCTGAAATTCACAATGTAATTGAGTGGTTGAAAAATGAACCATCATTACAAATCAATTATTTGACTTTAATTGGAGGTATTCATTACCCTGAAAATACAGGAAGAGAACTTGGTGTAACTTATCATTTGCACAGTTTGATTCATAACTTTAGAATTCGTTTAAAAACGTTCCTTTCAATTGAAAATCCAACAATACCAACAATTACTGATTTGTATGTTGGAGCTAACTGGATGGAGAGAGAAACTTTTGATTTCTATGGAGTTATATTTTCTGGTCACCCAAATTTAATTCGTGTTTTAAACGAAGAATCAATGGATTATTTTCCAATGAGAAAAGAGTTCAGATTAGAAGATGGGACGAGAGAAGATAAAGATGATCGTTTCTTTGGTAGATAATAAATAAAGTATTGAGATGAGTGAAAAATTAACAAAAAACGAATTCGAAAGTGCAGGTTATCTATCATCAGAAACTATTGATGGAGATATTGCTACATTGAATTTAGGTCCAACTCACCCTGCAACTCACGGTATTTTTCAAAATATTTTAAAAGTTGATGGAGAGAAAATCTTAGAAGCTACTCAAACAGTAGGGTACATTCACCGTGCTTTTGAAAAAATAGCTGAAAGAAGACCTTATAATCAAATTACAACGTTAACAGATCGTTTAAATTACTGTTCTTCACCGATTAATAATATCGGTTACCACATGACAATTGAGAAATTAATTGGATGTGAAATTCCAAAGAGAGTTCAGTATATGCGTGTTATCATAATGGAATTAGCAAGAATTGCAGATCATTTGGTTTGTAATTCAGTTATTGGTGTTGATACAGGTGCATTAACAGGATTTACTTACATGTTCCAACAACGTGAGAAAATCTACGATATGTTTGAAGAAGTTTGTGGTGCTCGATTAACAACTAATTTAGGACGAATTGGTGGTTTTGATCATGAGTTTTCACCAGCTTTTTACTCGAAATTAGAAGATTTCTTAAAAGAATTTCCTGCTTTATTTGCAGAATTCGATAACCTATTGACTAGAAATAGAATTTTCATGGACAGAACAATTAATTCTGGACCAATTTCAGCTGAAAGAGCTTTAGAATATTCATTTTCTGGACCAAACTTAAGAGCAGCAGGTGTTGATTACGATGTTCGTGTAATGAATCCGTATTCATCTTATGAAGATTTTGATTTCATTATTCCTGTTGGTTCTAATGGAGATACATACGATCGTTTCCAAGTAAGACAAGAAGAAATTCGCCAAAGTTTATCAATTATTAGACAAGCTTTAGATAAAATGCCAGAAGGACCTTGTCACGCTGATGTTCCAGATTTTTTCTTACCTCCAAAACAAGAGGTTTATGAGAACATGGAAGCATTGATTTATCACTTTAAAATTGTAATGGGAGAAACTCCTGTTCCAGTTGGAGAAGTTTATCACAGTGTTGAAGGTGGAAATGGAGAATTAGGATTTTATTTAATAAGTGATGGAGGTCGTTCACCTTACCGTTTACAATTCCGTCGCCCATGTTTTATTTACTATCAAGCATATCCTGAGATGATTACAGGTCAAACTATTAGTGATGCCGTATTGACATTGAGTAGTATGAATGTGATTGCAGGAGAATTGGACGCATAATTATGGTTAGTACACACGAATTACAAGGGGCAAAACCTCCTTTCAGCGATGAAAGATTAAAAGAGGTTCAAGCTATTATTAGCAAATTCCCTGAAGGAAGACAAAAAAGCGCATTAATCCGTGTTTTACACATGGCTGAAGAAGACTTTGGAGGTTGGTTAAGCCAAGAGACAATGGATTATGTTGCAAGTTTATTAGATATTCAACCGGTTGAAGTATATGAAGTTGCTACTTTTTATACGATGTTCAATATGGAACCAACTGGGCAATTTGTATTTGAAGTTTGTAGAACAGGACCATGTATGTTGGTTGGAAGTGATCAAATTATTGAGCACATCAAAAATAGACTTGGAATTACTAAAGTTGGAGAAACAAGTGCAGATGGAATTTTCACATTGAAAACTTCTGAATGTTTAGGTGCTTGTGGATATGCACCAATGTTGCAGTGTGGTAAAGTATTTCATGAACATTTGACTCCTGAGAAAGTGGATCAGTTGATTGAAGACTACCGTGCAAAATATGCTCAATTAAAAAATCAAAACTAATGGGAAGAAAATTACTATTAGAACACATAGACGTTCCAGGAATTGAGACTTTTGAAGTTTACAGAAGAGAAGGTGGTTACCGTTCTGTTGAAAAAGCTTTGAAAACAATGTCACCTCAAGAAGTGGTTGAAGAAGTTCAAAAATCTGCTTTAAAAGGTAGAGGAGGAGCTGGATTCCCAACTGGAATGAAATGGTCATTTTTAGCTAAACCAGAAGGTATTCCAAGATACTTGGTTTGTAATGCAGATGAAAGTGAACCTGGTACATTTAAAGATCGTTATTTGATGGAAAAAATTCCTCATTTATTGATTGAAGGAATGATTACTTCTAGTTATGCTTTAGGTGCTAATACATCACATATATACATCAGAGGTGAATATATGTTTGTTTTAGATATCTTAGAAAAAGCAATAGCTGAAGCATACGAAAAAGGATTTTTAGGTAAAAACATTTTAGGTTCAGGTTACGATTTAGATTTATATGTTTCACCAGGTGGTGGGGCTTATATCTGTGGAGAAGAAACTGCTCTTTTAGAATCTTTAGAGGGTAAAAGAGGAAATCCAAGAATGAAACCACCATTTCCTGCTGTTAAAGGATTATTTGGTTGTCCAACAGTAGTGAACAACGTAGAAAGTATTGCTGCAGTAGTTCCTATTATCAATATTGGAGCCGATGAATATTTAAAAATCGGTACTGAAAAAAGTTCTGGTACTAAATTAATTTCAGCGAGTGGAAACTTGGTTCGTCCAGGTGTTTACGAAATTGAACTTGGTTTATCTGTAGAGGAATTTATTTACGGTGACGAGTGGTGTAGAGGAATTGCAAATGGGAAAAAGATTAAAGCTTGTATCCCAGGTGGTTCATCAGTTCCAATTTTACCAGCTCATTTGATTACAAAAACAGCTGCAGGTGAAACGCGTTATATGAGTTACGAAAGTTTATCTGATGGTGGATTTGCTTCAGGATCTATGTTAGGTTCAGGTGGATTTATCGTTTTTGATGAAGATCAATGTATCGTTAGAAATACTTGGAATTTTGCTCGTTTCTATGCGCATGAGTCTTGTGGACAATGTTCACCTTGTAGAGAAGGTACAGGATGGATGGAAAAAGTACTTTATAGATTAGAGCACGGACAAGGAAATATGAGAGATATTGAATTGTTAGAGCAAATCAATAAGAAAATAGAAGGAAATACAATTTGTCCTTTAGGTGATGCTGCTGCATGGCCTGTTGCGGCTGCAATTCGTCATTTCCGTGAAGAATTTGAATGGCATGTAACAAATCCTCAAGAAGCGCAAACACGCAACTACGGATTATTGAAAGTTACTGAAACGTTATAATTAAATAATTAGCTATGGTCAAAGTAACCATTGATGATGTTGTAATAGAAGTAGAACCGGGAACAACAATCCTGAACGCTGCAAGACAAGCTGGAGGAGACATTGTTCCACCGGCGATGTGCTATTACAGTAAATTAGAAGGTAGTGGTGGTAAATGTCGTACTTGTTTAGTAGAAGTAGCGGCTGGATCAGAGAAAGATCCTCGTCCAATGCCAAAATTAGTTGCTTCATGT
>JAJTEO010000140.1 GCA_021300395.1 Fluviicola sp.
TTTCCATTTTTATATTCTAAAGGAACAGCTTTCGTTTCCATCCATTTTTTATTTCCTTTTAAACCTATAATTTCAAAGATTAAATTGATGGATTTCCCTTCTACACAAACTCCTCTAGTAAGTTCTTTAAATTGCTCTTTGTATTTTTCTGTAACAATACCAAAAACATTATGACCAATTACATCATCTAAAGACTCCGCTTCTAACATTTTTAAACCAACATTGTTAATCGAAATTAACCGCCCTGTTTTATCAATAATTTTTACACAAGCTGGTGTATTGTTAATGATTGCATTTAAATATTCTTGATTATTCAAAAAGATTTCTTTATTCGCATTTTCTTTTGATCGTAAGCGGTAAATGAATATTATTAGCAGAAGTATAATAATTCCGTATAAAATAAAACTGTACTCCATTAATTCTCTATTTTAGAAGAATGTTAAGATAATTATTTTATTTCAATATCGTTTTGAATTAAGGAAATTCTCTGTTTTTTCAATTAGAATTCAATTTGACTAAAATTCTTTTTAATCAAATACTTAACAGGTAAATAGGATGCTAAAACACTTAAAATTGTTACTAAAAATAAAATTAAAAATGCATCCGAAAATTTAATAAACATGGGAAAAGGCTCTCCTCCAGAATTTGGCATCACCAATAGATTACCATAAATCTGTGTAAAGCAAATGGCATAACCTAAAAGTAATCCAAAGAAAATACCTTTGAAAGAAATCATTAGACCTTCATAAAAAAAGATACTAAAAATTGTTTTCTTATTTGCTCCAAAGCTGATCATTGTCTTCACGTTCTCCATTTTCTCGATGAATAACATTGTTAAAGACGCTACTAAATTAAAAGCTGCTAGTATAAAAATGAAAATCAAAATAAACAAAACAATGATCTTCTCTGTTTTACTTGTTTTATAGATTAATTCATTTTTTTCGTAATTCGTTTTAACATCGAAATCTTTTCCTAAAAACTGAATAATACGTTCCTTTACTTGATCATTTGACTCATTTTTAGCGACATCTACATAAATGGCAGTGATATCCTCGTCGTAATTCAATAACTCTTTCGCTAAGCGAATCGGTAATACAACTATATCTGAATTAACTTCACGATTGTAGTTTATTCTACCAGAAATATTTATTGTTTGAGAAGTAAATGGATTTGACCCTAATCTAACTTTTGCATTTCGTTTTGGTATATAAAAAAGTAATGATTCGTAGCCTTCTCTCTCTGGTATGTATCCACCTAAATTATCTAGTAATGAAGCGCCAATTAATCCAAATTCTCCATTTGAATCTTGTAGTTTTGGCGAGCCATCAACCATGTGTTTACTCATCTGAGTAATTTTTAAAAAGCTAGAATCGACTCCTATTAAATGAGCATTTACCCATTTTTTTTCATGTTTTAGAACGACAACTTCTTCAACCGCTTTGGTATAATTTTCAATCCCTTTTAACTGTTTTAATTGATTAAAATTGATCTGATTTTCATTAAAGGTTTTTCCTTTTGCATAGCGAATGGTGATATCTGAGTCAAATTCAGAATATAACTTCTCAACCATCGATTCAATGCCATTAAAGGCAGAAAGTAAAATAACTAAAGCGGCTGTAATAACGGTAATTCCAACAACAGAAATGCGCGTTATCAAATTGATAACATTTTTCTTCTTTTTGGAAGAAAGGTACCTTTTCGCTATGAAATAGGAGACGTTAATGGCTCAATTATTTCTTTTTCAATAACGCGTCAATTTGACTAGCGTAATCAATAGAATCATCGATATAAAATAAAAGCTCAGGAATTTTACGCATGTTTTTCAATCGTTTCCCAACTTCACCTCTGATTTTTTTAGTAAACGATTGAATGCTTTCTAACACTTCTTTTTTATCTGGTCCAGCTGAAACCATTGCACCTAAGCATACTTCACGTGCATTTCTTTGGAAATATGTAGATAATTCTTCTAAAATTACACCTTCGATTTTATTTTGTCTAATTGAACTCATGCTACAAAAATAAGAATAATAGAGGACTAAAGGGAAATAGTCACTTGAAAAAATAAATGTTGGCAAAATTATTTTATCCAATTTTAGGAATCTTAACTAAAATAAATTTTTAATATTCGATTTTCTTAATAAAATACTTAGTTTTGCCTAGTATTAATCATTAAATCAATATTGAAAGCTTAATCATGAAAACCCTAAATCAAATCTATTTATTCATTTTAGTACTTTTAATTTTTTCATGTCAAAAAGCAAAATTTGAAAAAGCTTTCGCCATTTCAGAACTAATTCATTATACTTCTTGTGAAGTGATTCCATGTGGCGAGACAATAGCTCATGAAAATGAAGACTACTTTTTACAAGGAACAATATATAAAGTCAATATTTTTGAGAATGAAAATCGAATTATTCTCTTTGAAACAAATGAAATTGAATCTGAAAAACAAACAATTGAAGTTATTATAACCAAAAATCAAAAAAATATTTTTGAGAAAATCAGTCGTTTTATTGATAAAAATGAAAGTGCTAAAATATACATTAGAGGGAAAATTAAAGGAAAAGATTTTCCTGTAAATGGTAATTGCGTGAAAGGAGTTTATCTTGAGATTGATCACACATTAGATATCCGATTCTAAATAAAAAAGGGCTGAATTTTTGTAATTCAGCCCTTTTAATATGATTTTAAAATTTTATTTAATCACTTCTAATTCTTTACCAACTTTGATAAATGCTGCAATCGCTTTATCTAAATCCGCTTTAGTATGTGCTGCTGAAATTTGAGTACGAATACGAGCTGCTCCTTTCGCTACAACTGGATAAAAGAATCCGATAGCATAAACGCCTTCTTTCAATAATAAATCTGCAAATTTTTGAGACAATGCTGCATCATACAACATAATCGGTACGATTGGAGAATCTCCTGGTTTGATATCAAAACCTGCTTCAATAATTGCTTTTTTGAAGTAGTTTGTGTTTTCTTCTAAAATATCTCTCAATTCTGTTGTAGAACTTAAAATATCAAACACTTTGTTTGAAGCACCAACAATCGCTGGAGAAAGTGAATTTGAAAACAAGTAAGGACGAGAACGTTGACGTAACAAATCGATAATTTCTTTTTTACCTGTAGTATAACCTCCCATTGCTCCACCTAACGCTTTTCCTAATGTTCCTGTGATGATATCAACTCGGTCCATTACATTACAATATTCTGGAACGCCACGACCTGTTTTACCGATAAATCCAGCAGAATGACACTCATCTGTCGATTTAATTCATCAGAAATAATTGCATCTTCTTCTCCAAATAAAGGTTCAAAAACTCCTCCGTTTGCATCAAAAGCTGCTGCGTATAAAATAGTATCTTCTGTACCGTAAAACTTTGCAATTTTTGCTTCCAATTCTTTATGAATATCTTGCGTTCCACAAATAAAACGTACAGATGACATACCGTAACCGTGCGAATCCAAAGTGTCTTTAGCTGCTTGAACAACCTCAGGATGCGAAGACAATCCTAAGTAGTTATTCGCACACATGATTACCACTTTTTCTCCAGATTGAACCGTTACATTTGCTCCTTGTGGAGAAGTAATAATTCGTTCTCTTTTATAAATTCCACCTTCTTCGATTGCTTTTAATTCGCTCGTAAGAAAGTCTTTCATTTTTCCGTACATAATCTCTTTTTTTACTTGGCTGTAAAGTTAGAATTTTTCTTGAAAAAGTTGTGATTTTAAGAATCTGTCTTTTAATCTAAACTAATGCTAAAAACACTTTATATTGATAAGTTCTTCCAAAAGTTAATAATTCAATCCTTTTTCAGCTTCATTGAAACAAACCTATTCCGTATTTTTGAACTCGTAAAAAAAGAATAGATAAAATGAAACAATATCACGATTTAATGCAGCATATTTTGGATAACGGCACGAAAAAAGAAGATCGTACTGGAACAGGAACCATTTCTGTTTTTGGTTACCAAAGTCGCTATGATTTATCAAAAGGATTTCCATGTTTAACAACTAAGAAATTGCATTTACGTTCGATTATTGTTGAGTTGTTATGGTTTTTACAAGGTGATACAAACATCAAATATCTGAAAGATAACAACGTTTCTATTTGGGATGAATGGGCGGATGAAAATGGAAATCTTGGTCCAGTTTACGGTCATCAATGGAGAAGTTGGCCAGCGAAAGATGGTGGTACAATTGATCAAATCACGAAATTAGTTGATCAATTAAAAAAGAATCCTGACTCTAGAAGATTGATCGTTTCTGCTTGGAATGTGGCAGATGTAGATAATATGGCTTTGCCTCCTTGTCATACAATGTTTCAATTTTATGTTGCAAATGGTAAATTAAGCTGTCAATTGTATCAACGAAGCGCTGATGTATTTTTGGGTGTTCCTTTTAACATTGCTTCTTATGCCCTATTGACAATGATGTTAGCTCAAGTTGTCGGTTTAGAACCAGGGGAATTTGTTCATACATTGGGAGATGCTCACTTATATAGCAATCACATCGAACAAGCAAATCTTCAGTTGTCAAGAGAATGTAGACCATTACCAACAATGAAAATTAATCCGGATGTTAAAGATATATTTTCTTTCAAATTAGAGGATTTTGAATTGGTTGGTTATGATCCTCATCCACATATTAAGGCGGCAGTAGCTGTTTAGTTTATAGATTGGCAGATTACAAATTACAGATTTTAGATTATAGATTTATTATGAAGGTAGCTTTGATTGTGGCGATGGACCTTGAAAGAGGGATTGGTAAAAACAATGATTTGATGTGGCACTTGCCTGCGGATATGAAATTTTTCAAGGAAACAACGACCAATCATGTGGTAGTAATGGGTCGAAAAAATTACGAATCGATTCCTGAAAAATACCGTCCTCTTCCAAATCGTGAGAATGTTGTTTTGACAAGAAACGAAGCTTATGTCGCTCCAAATTGTCTCGTTTTTAATTCACTTGAAGATTGTATTTCGCATTATTCAACTAAAAACGAAGAGAAAACTGTATTTATCATTGGTGGAGGCGAAATTTATAAAATGGCTTTAGATGCATCGATCATTGATGAAATGTACATTACACATGTCGACAAAAAATACGATGCGGATACATTTTTCCCAGCAATCAATTCTACAATATGGAAATCAGAATCGATTTTAACGTTTGAAAAAGACGAGAAAAACGAAGCTAGTTTTGAGATTAAAAAGTACACTAAATTCTAAAAAACAAACTGTGAAAAAATACTTTTTTGTAACGGGAATCGGAACCAATGTTGGCAAAACAGTTGTCAGTGCCATTCTTTCAGAATCTTTAAAAGCGACTTATTGGAAACCGGTCCAAGCTGGAGATTTAGATCATTCTGATTCGATAAAAGTTAATCGTTTAACTTCAAAAGACGTTACCGTTTTAGAAGAAAAGTATAGATTGAATACTCCTGCTTCACCTCATCTTGCGGCAGAAATTGATGGAATAACTATTCAATTATCAGATTTTAGTTTACCAACAGTTGATGGAAATTTAATTGTTGAAGGTGCTGGAGGATTAATGGTTCCAATGAACAATGAAGGCGACTTGTACATCGATTTGATTCAACAATTGAATCTTCCTGTGATTTTAGTTTCGATGCATTATTTAGGAAGTATCAACCATACTTTATTATCTATTGAAGCTTTAAAATCTAGAAATATTCAAATTGAAGGAATCATTTTCGTTGGAGATGAAAATCAAGCAACAGAAAAAATCATTTTAGAAAAATCGAACGTTAGAATGATAGCGAGAATTCCATTAACTGAAACTATATCTTCTGATTTCATAAAAGATCAAGCCTCAAAAATCAATTTTTAATTTAAAATATTCAGACTTCGACTTTGCTCAGTCTTCAAACCAAAATTCTAAATAATGAGTTCAGTTTTAGAAAAAGATAAACAACACGTTTGGCATCCATTTACACAAATGAAAACTGCTGGCGAACCATTAGATATTGTTAAAGCAAAAGGCTCGTATCTTTATGATCGTGAAGGAAAATCTTATTTAGACTGTAATTCATCTTGGTGGGTAAATGTCCATGGCCATTGTCATACACACATGACAAAAAAAATAACGGAACAAATTAAACAAATTGATCACATTATTTTTGCAGGAGCTACCCATGAACAAGCTGTGAAATTAGCCGATCGAGTAGTGAAATTATTACCTGATCATTTTCAAAAAGTGTTTTTTTCCGATAATGGTTCAACTGCTGTTGAAGTTGCTATCAAAATGGTTTTTCAATATTGGTACAATCTCAATCAACCGAAGAAAAGAATTTTGGCGTTAGAAGGTGCGTATCATGGAGATACGTTTGGAGCAATGTCGGTTGGACAAAGAGATTACTTCAACAAACCATTCGAACCATTCTTTTTTGATGTAGATTATTTAGATTTCCCTTCTAAAGAAAAGGAAGAATCTACTTTATTGAGAACTGAAGAATTATTCAAAACAAATGAATTTGCTGCAGTCATTTTAGAGCCTTTGGTTCAAGGTTCAGCTGGAATGTATATGTATTCTGCAAGTTGGTTAAATGAGTTAGTGAAAATTGCTCGAAAATACAATGTTAAAGTCATTTTTGATGAAGTGATGACTGCTTGGGGACGAACCGGAACTTATTTTGCAATGGATCACTGTGATGAAAAACCGGATATTGTTTGTCTTTCAAAAGGGTTAACTGGAGGAGTAATTCCATTAGGATTAACTGTTGCAACAGATGAAATTTACAATGCCTTTTTATCCGATGAAAAAGCGAAAGCCTTGTTACATGGACATTCATTTACAGGAAATGCGATAGCTTGTGCTGCTGCGAATGCTAGTTTAGATTTATTTGAAATCGGATATACTTGGAAAAGAGTAGCAAGAATTGGTAAAAAACATTTAACATTTCAAAAAGAGATTGCAAATCATAAAGCAATTAAAGATGTTCGTGTTTTAGGAACAATCATCGCAATAGAATTGAAAACGGAAGAAGGCTCCTCTTATTTTGCTTCGATTCGAGATAAAGCGTATAATTTCTTTTTAGAAAAAGGATTATTGATACGACCTTTAGGGAATATTATTTTCTTAAATCCTCCTTATAGTTTTAAGGATGAAGAATTGGATGTTGTTTACGGAACAATATTAGAATTTATTGAATCAGTTAAAGCTTAAAACCAAACAGTAATATTTGCTGTAAGCATAAAATTCGTTTTTGAATCAGTTATTTTCTGATTGGTAAAAAGTATATCTTTTGATTCAAAATAGCGTGCATCCAGTCTAAACATGGAATGCTCATTGGGTTGAAAATTATAGCATAAACCTGAACTTACGACTGAAAAAGGTTTGTTTTGATTCAAATTTGAAACAACAATATTTTGAGAATCATTAAAATATTCTATTCTAGCTGCAATCGAATGTTTAGGATTTAAACTGTATTTTACAGCTGTATTAAACTGCCACCAATTAGCCACATTTTTATGATTGAATGAATCTATCTTCTCTTGAAATCCAACATAAAAAGTACTAATTAAATTAAACTTTTTTGAAGGTTTAAATACCCAATAAACATCTGTAAAATATCGGTTTCTAAATGACGGTGTTAATTCGCTTCTCTCGTTACCTAAATAAACATTCCAATTAATAAGATGTTCTTCTTTTAGTTTATATTCGAACTGTGTAATAACTGATTTTGATATATTCTGATCCTTAATTTGTTGCCAACCATTGACTAAATAAGCATAAAAATTAAGTTTTTCAGATAGTTTCCATGTTGATTTTATACCCGCTAAATAATATGGAACATATTCAGAAGAAAGACTTCTTGTATACAATTCAATCCCAAAGAAGTTTCAAATAAAGCATTTAATCCCTTGGGTTCTGCTGCATAATTATTTTGCATGTAGGTTCCAAATCCGGGAGCCAATCGCATGTGAAATCTTTCGGAATCATATCTTACATCTATTAAAGCGAGATTTATAGATAATTCATTATGATGATTAGACGAAACTAAATATGGAATCATATTGTTTTTAGGTTGATTAAAATCATAAGAAACATATGAATCTATATAAGCATCTATATAAGCGCCTATTTTGAATTTTTGAATTCTGATTGAATCTGTTTTTTGAATTGAATCTTTACTTGCTGCAAAGCTTAGACTTACAAAAAATAATGTATTCAATAAAAAAATAATAAATTTCATAGTATAAAGTTATATAAAATCTTTATTCTGAACATTTATAAGCAAAAAGAAATAATCATAAAAATTAAATTATAAAGTTAGTTAAGTGTGATTACTATAAATTAATTCGTTTTTAACCAACCAGTAATACTCAATCGTTGTTTATTGGTTTTTAATACTTCGTGCAACAATTCATTGCTTTTGAAAAAAACGCTTTTGCCATTATTTGGAGTAATTGTCTTTATATTATTTAATTGATGAATACATAATTCTCCTCCATCTGCTTTGATCCAATTTTCATTTAGATAAAAAATCATAGAATATTTTCGATCATCATTGTTCTGAAATTGATCGATGTGTTGTTTGTAAAACGTGCCTTTTTCGTATAAAGTGTAGTGAAATTCATAGCTTTTAATTCCTGTATAACAAGTTGCATTTAAATAAATTATAAAGGCATCCATTAAGTCGAAAAAAGCATTTTCGTAAGGATCATTGTGCAATCGATCAAGCCAAAATATTTTATCTCCTCGTACTTTCTTTAAAGGATCAATAATTGCTTTTGTTCCAATACCAGCTTTAAATAATTGTTGATTGGATTGTAAAAGCAGTAAGTTATCTTTTAAATGATTAGCTAATTCTGTTGTTAAAAATTGATTTACAATTCCAACTTGATCAGCAATAAAACTATCTATCAATACATCAAAGGTCGATTCCAAAATAAGAATTTTACACTTGACAAGTGGTCAAGCGAGGTAAGGTAGGTAGAAAAGAAGGATAATATTGGATTTATTATTAATTGATTTTTATAAGTTTAAAAACTATAAATAATTGTTTGTACTATTTCTTTCTTATTGTTTAATGAAATGGATAATACCTTTTTTTCTTCTTTGATATTTAGATTAAATGGAGATTTCAAAAGATTAATGCCGCTTTGCTTTTTCAATCGAATACCTTGACCTGAAATAATATCTATATTCGGAACGAATTCACCTGCAGGAATATGTTCAGTAACAATTACATATTTATAGGCTATAAGTTTATGTAAGATATTTTGAACTTCTTGATTGGATAAATGCTGCAGTACTTGTCGGACCAAAGCACAATCTCCTTTTGGCAATTCATCTTTTGCTAAATCTAAGCAATGGAATTCTAAATTTTCAGACTGGAACTTTTCTTTGTTATGATTAATTAAACCTTCAACTATATCCACTCCAATGAAATGTTTCGTATGTTTTACCAATTCTTTCCCCACATTAAAATCGCCACAACCTAAATCGCAGACTGTAATTGGTTGTTCAAATGAAGTTAAAAATTCACTGATAACCTGAATATAAGGCTGAACCAATTCTTCTAAATGTGAACCTTCTCCAGAGTAAAATTCGGATTCCTTTCCACCCCAAAGGTGCTTTTCATAAATCTGTTCCATGGCTGCTTTTGTTGGCCAAGGTGTTTTGAATTTTTTATTATGTTGCACAAAAATTGGATTATAATAACATTATAAAGTAAGTGATAATATACTAGTTAACTGATTATTTGAAAATTAAAAAATATACTTGTAAAAATGTGAAGTGATGATTAATTTTGTTTCAATGAGTTATGGACGTTTAATTTTACTGTTTTTTGGAATTTTATTTGCAACAAATTGTTTTTGTCAAAACCCTATTTTTTTCAATTATACATTAGAAAACATAGCACCTTCGAATGATATTTATTCTATTATTCAAGACCGAAATGGTTATATATGGATAGGTAGTGATGCCGGTGTTTACAGATTTAATGGAACTAAGTTTGTACAATTTAAATCAAAAAAACTTAAATCAAATAGTATTACAGGTCTAGTTGAATCAAAATCTGGAAAAATCTTTGGATATACTTTTAATAAGCAATTGTTTTATATTGAAAAAGAAAAACTGCATGTATTAGAAAACTGGAAATTAGCTATAAATCGTATTGCAGCTGATAAAGATGGTTTTGTTTGGATTACAACTAATAATGGTCTTTATCGCTTAAAAGAATCTAATTTAGAAATAGAATTCATTAAAAATGATTTTGATAAAGGTTGTTTTTCTAGCCAGGCAATTTCAAATAGAAAAGGAACTGTTTTTTTTCAATATGGTGACGGAATATTATCAAAAGAAAAAGAGCAATTTAGAAAATTTCCAATTGAAAATAAAAATATAATACATTCATTAATTTTATCTTCTAACTCTAGAAACAAACCGTGGATAGTTGATGTTAAAGGAGAGTATATCTATTTTTTTGACGGGCAAAGATTTTCAAGTTATAACAACCATTATCTTCTTAAACTTTTAAAAGGTAGAAAAATTAATCACTTATTTGAAACCGATAATGGTAAACTTTGGATTGCTACCTATTCAGGATTAATTTGTTTAGACATTAAATCAGGAAAAACAGAACTTTTATTAGAGCAGTTTTCGTTCTCAAACGGTATTTCAGATATTGAAGGAAATTTGTGGTTTACAACTATTCACAATGGAATAATTCGAATACCAAATGTTGAAATACGACAATGGAAATCATACAACGAACTTCACTATTCTGATCAATATAGTCATTTAAAAATCGCCAATGAAACTGTTTGTTTTAGCTCAAGTACTGGAATTATTGGTAATCTTAATAAAACTAATAATCGTTTCGAAATCACAAATCATTTGCCTAAATCAGACTTAGGAATGATGTCTTTTTCTTTAAGAGAAAATTCTTTCTTTTTCAATAAAATTAATGATTTATATAGATTTAAAAATGGAAAAATTGATCTAATTAATACTACAGTAGGACCCATTAAATACATGTTGGAGATACCTGAAGGCTATTTGATGTCCTCCTCTCAAGGCATGTTTTTCATCAAAAATTTAAAAGAAAAAATTACTATTAACAATTTTATAGATGTAGACTGGTATCGAGAAATTGAAAAATCACCTTTTTCAAATCACTATTTTGCAGCAACTAATAATGGACTTTCGGTAATTAATAAGAAAAATGCTAGGTTTTTTGTAGAAAATAAAATATTGAAAAAAAAGCAAATTATTTCTATCACTGTCGACACTATTCATAATCAACTACTTGCTCTAAGCTTTGACGGAACAATCTATACTATTAATAAGTATTTTCAGACTAAAATTTTTAAAAAATTAGATTCAGATTTGATACCGATTCAAATTAGAATAAAATTTGGAAATATATACTTAGCAACCAATAAAGGAATTGCGTTGATAAATTATAAAACTAAAAAGCTTTTTTACTTTAATAAGTATTTTGGAATTTCCTCTAATAATATTCGAGCACTTGAGTTTGATCAAAAATTTTGTTGGGCAATTGGAGATGGTTTACAGAGAATTCCAATAG
The DNA here is from genome assembly GCA_021300395.1 of Fluviicola sp. GTDB lineage: Bacteria > Bacteroidota > Bacteroidia > Flavobacteriales_D > Crocinitomicaceae > CAIUKX01. The sequence goes on from JAJTEO010000140.1 coordinate 11,566, forward strand.
AATTGTTTTCTAAAAAGCCTCTTCGCGGAAAAATCATAAATCGAGCAATTTGGATAAATGATGTAAAACATGTTCTTCAATCAAAGTATGAATTGAATTATTCCGATAAACTCTCTTTTGGAATGGATGGTTTAAGTTATTTATCAGAAGGAGAATTTGATTTTGCATATAGGATAAATGGTGCAGCAAATTCATGGACAATTATACCAGGTAAAATTGAGAAAATAAATATAGCCAATTTACCAAATGGTGATAATTCAATTGAATTTAAATTAATTGATCATAATAACCTTGACTCGTTGAATACAATTAAAATAAGTTTTGTAGTAACACCTCCTTTTTGGCAAAGATGGTGGTTTTATATTTTAATAACCATTTCGACATTGATTTTAGCATTTATTGTATTTCGATGGAGACTAAACCTTATGAAGAAAAAGCAGTTAAATGAATTAAATCGTATAGGTCTTGAAAATGAATTACGGTTGACTCAGCAAAATGCTTTGAAGGCTCAAATGAATCCACATTTCTTATTTAATGTCTTAAATTCAATTAAAGGATATATTTACGAAAATGATAAAAAAAATGCTACTCGATATCTGAGTGATTTCTCTAATTTAGTAAGAAAAGTTCTTGAATTAAGCGATAAATCTTTGGTGCCTTTAGATCAAGAGTTGGAAACCTTAAAAGTATATATTGAACTTGAATCAATGCTTTTACAAAGTGAATTTTCATATACTATTTTAATAGATAAATCGGTTGATTTAAACTTGATTCAAATTCCAAGTCTTATAATCCAACCATATGTTGAAAATTCCTTTAAACACGGGCTGAGACACAAAAAGGGAGAAAAGATTCTTGAAATGAAAATAGAATATGATGAAAAAGAATGTTTGTTATACATTGAAATATCAGATAATGGTATTGGGCGAGAAGAAGCAAACAAAATAAATAAAGAAAATGCAAAAGCACATGATTCGTTTGCTACCTCTGCAATTAATAAACGGATTCAACTATTGAATTATAGTCGAAATGATATTG
>JAJTEO010000141.1 GCA_021300395.1 Fluviicola sp.
AATATTATTTGCAGTAAAAAAGCGACCAACATAATCCAACAAATTTTCATGGGTAAAGCTATTAACACTTTCTTTCGTCCCTAAAATATTGTTTCCAAGAGTATGTCCTTTGAATAAATAAGCTTCAAAATCATCGAAAATCTTATCGCTCGGACTATCTAAATAAGAATTGATTTCATCTAAGACAATTTCTTTTTCCTTTTGAATTTCTTTTAAAGGAAATGATGAATTCAATGCAATATCTGCTAATAGCTCAGAAGCTCTTTTAACATGATTTTTGGTAAATGAGGCGTATATACAAATCTCTTCCTTCCCTGTGAATGCATTTAATTCGCCTCCAACAGAATCTAAACGAGATAGAATATGAAATGCCTTACGTTTTTTGGTTCCTTTGAAAATACAGTGTTCCAAAAAATGGGCTAAACCTTCTTCATTTTCTCCTTCAAATCGAGAACCTGCAAGAATCGTTACACCTAAATGAGCAACTTGGGAAGAAGCATGTAAGTAAACAACTCTTATTCCGTTTGATAATTGAAAAACTTCCGGTTTTATTTCGTACATCTATGGATTTTTTCTATAAACTTTCCACGAATTATTTTCTAATTCAAAAACAATTCGATCGTGTAAGCGTGATGGTCGGCCTTGCCAAAACTCTATTAATCTTGGTTTTAACATATATCCACCCCAATGTGGTGGTCTAGGCACATGTTCTTTAAATTTATCAGCAAACTCAACAACTCGATTTTCTAAATCATCTCGTTCAACCAATAAATCACTTTGATCAGAAGCCCAAGCACCAATCTGGCTACCTCTTGGACGACTTTCAAAATATGCATCACTTTCTTCTTCTGCAATTTTCTCAACGGTTCCTTCAATTCGAATTTGACGTTCTTTTCCAGGCCAGAAAAACAACATTGACGCATTTGGATTTTGAGCAATATCGGTTCCTTTATGACTGTTGTAATTTGTGAAAAACACATAATTCTCATCAGCCATCGCTTTTAAATATAAAATACGAGAACTTGGTCGATTTTGAGCATCAACAGTTGATAATACAAAAGCATTTGGCTCTAACTGTCCAGTTTCAAATGCTTCACGATACCATTTATGAAAAAGATCAAAAGGCGTTTCACCAAAGAAACCCTCTAGCTTACCATGATCAAAATCACGGTGATCGTTTTGCATTCTTAATAGAAAATCTTCCAACTTAATAAATTATGGATTATGGATTATGAATTTTGGATTAATGTTCAATTCAAATTAATTTGACTGAGCATTGTCGAAGTCCAAAATTCAAAATTTAAAATTATTAAGACTATTCTTCTTCGCTGAAATCGTCGTCTAAATCAGAATCTTCATCTTCGAAATCATCATCTAAATCAGACCCTGGAGCTGTAAAAACTCTTTTTCCTGCTGGAGTTTCGATGAATTCTTCTTTTGCTTCTTCTTGAATTGGTGTTCTACTGATTTCTCTATCCAATTCTTCTCTGTAAGGAAAAACTTCTACAATTGGAGAAACAATAATTGATGGAATTTGAAAATCAACTAACATCCCTTGAAGACTTTCTTTCATTCGATCGTAAGCATCTTTTACAGAATGAGCAGAAATCAAGAAGTTTTGAGCTACTTTTTTAGCTTTTCCACCTTCTTCAGCTTCACCTTCGAATGTGATTTTTGTTTTATACCAAACATCACTGTCTTCGTAATGGAAAATATCATGTAATTCAGTTCTTGCGATACCAACAACATTGAATTCACCTCTGATGATTTGACCTAATTCTTCATAAATACGAGCTTCAGCATCTGTAAATGTCATTGCTGCAAGTAAATATGGTTCTGAAACTCTTTTAAAAGTTCCATTTTCAAGTTGTTTTGTATATTTTACTTTTACTGTAAACCAATTATTCATTTCTAAAGTATTTAAATTCTTCCTTTCTAAAGGAATTGATTATGCTAAAAAATTGGCTACAAAGATACATAGACAATTTCATTTAATTCTATGAAAACGATTGAAATTTGATATTTTATTTCCTTAACTCAGAAAATATTGAAAGGTTAATTTTACTTGTAATATTTCATTCCATTTTGAAAAACGATAAATGAACTATTAAATAGTTTCACCAATACAGATGATCCGTAAATTTCGTATTCTGCATTCATTTGATTTGAAATTTCTGTATTAATACCATTAACAAAAGAACTAACACCTCCCATTATATTTCTATAGGCAATCACATCATTTTTAATGAGATAATCTTTTGGCATAAAATTGCAAATCGTTTTAACGTCTCCTAAGTATATTGTTTTTAAAAAATTGTTTTCTAACCAAAGTACAACTTCATCTTTAACCTCCCACATCGAAGCTGAAAAATTACTAATTTGCTTTTTCGAAGACTTTTTATACAAATTTAAATTTCCATTCAAATCTTCATAAACTACAACACCTCTTCCCGCTTTATATTTATTCATGAAATAAGATTCTACTTCTATAAATTCACCTTTATCAAAAACGGTAAATGAACGAGTTGTTGGATCATTATATGCTAGAACATCCGTTCCTCCATTAAATGTAATATCACCATTCCAAACACCAATATCATATATTTGACCATTCCAGAATATTTTATAAAAATTCCCATTATCCTTAAAAGCTACAATATTCTCACCTATAAATGTTGGCATATAAATATCATCAACTACTGAATACAAAGGATAAATTTCGCCTTTCCAATAGACATTCACAGAATTGTATCTTGAATCAGAATAAACGATGACGCTATCTTTTACTGAATAATCAATTCCATTAAAGCTTAATGTTCTCAACTTCCCATCGTCCCACATATTTATTGTATTCCCTATCCTCCAAGCAACTAAATGATCTGAAACTTGAAAATCAACATTTAAATTAGCTAAGTTCTTTTTTTCTGTTCCGTTATAAACAACTAAATTACTTTTATTGTCATAGTAAGCAACGCAGTCATCTCCCGCTTTCACATCTCTAATTCTCTGAAAATCAATTATTGAAAACGCACCGTTTTGAAAATTTTGGAAATAAAAATTAAAATCAACAAAAGGAATGACTTTTTGACTAAACGTCGAAAATGAAAGACTCAAGAAAAATAAATACAAGCAATATTTTTTCATTTGACGAATTTATTAATTTTTAACTTGCTGTTCAAAATTTGATGAGATAATAAAACATTGAATTCAAACTTTTATTGTTTTTGACTTCAATAATCTAGCCAAAATAATTTTACTTATTTTTGAGAAAACATCTTTCAATTATGGCAATTTACGAATTCAACGGATTTAAACCAGTAATAAAGGCTTCAAGTTTTGTTCACCCGCAAGCAAACGTGACTGGAAATGTGATTATTGGTGAAAATGTTTACATTGGTCCAAACGCTTGTATTCGTGGAGATTGGGGGCAAATCATCATAGAGGACGGTTGTAATGTTCAAGAAAATTGTACCGTTCATATGTTTCCTGGGACAATTACCCTATTAAAAAAAGGAGCTCATATTGGACATGGAGCAATTATTCACGGAGGTACGATTGGTGAAAATTGTTTGATTGGGATGAATTCAGTTTTAATGGATGATGTGATTATTGAAGATGAATGTATCATTGGCGCACTGTCATTTGTTCCAGCCAAAATGAATATTCCAAAACGAAGCTTAGTTGTTGGAAATCCAGCTAAAATCATCAAAGAAGTTTCTGACGAAATGATCGCATGGAAAACGAAAGGTACAGCTTTGTATCAGTCTTTACCAGCAGAATGTCAAGCAACGTTAAAAGAATGTGAACCATTAAGGGAAGTTGAACCCAATAGACCAACACAAGAGCAGATGTTTGTGACTTGGGAAAAGATAAAGAAAATGTAAATTTTAAATGTTGTATTTTGAATTTTAAATTAATTCAAAATCTAAAATTTAAAACACAAAATTAACAAATGAAAATAGGTTTACTCTCAGATACTCATGGTTATTTAGATCCTAAGATATATGAATATTTTAAGGATGTAGATGAAATTTGGCATGCTGGAGATGTTGGTTCAGTTGATGTAATTGATGAACTTCGAAAATTTAAACCAACTCGAGGAGTTTATGGGAATATTGACGATTATGTTGTTCGAAGAGAATTTCCTGAATTCAATCGCTTTAAATGTGAGGATGTTGATGTACTAATAACTCATATAGCAGGAAAACCTGGCAAGTATGCAAAACCTGCATACGATGAATTACTTAAAGGAGCACCAAAATTATTTATTTGTGGACATTCGCATATATTATTAGTCAAAATGGATCCAAAATTTAATATGCTTTGGATGAATCCTGGCGCTTGTGGTATCAAAGGTTTTCATACTGTAAAAACGATTTTAAGATTTTCAATAACTGGAGATCGAATTCATGATTTAGAAGCGATTGAGATTGGGAAACGGTGATTTCGACTTCGCTCAATCACCTTTAGTTCTATTGTAATTCCTTCAATATATTTTGAATAAAAATCTTTTATCATTCAATTTTTTGCTTTTCTTTGCGTTAAGATGATTATGAAAAAAATTATTTCGTTTCTTTTTCTGTTTCAATTTGTTCAACTATTTGCGCAAACTGGAGGAACAACGACTTATAGTTTATTGAATTTAGGATATAGTGCACGAGCAAATGCACTTGGAACCGATTTCATCTCAGTAAAAGATCAAGATGTCAATTTAGGCGTGAGTAATCCTTCG
>JAJTEO010000142.1 GCA_021300395.1 Fluviicola sp.
TTCGGTTACAACGCTAGAACAGAGACGTATGAGAAACTTTACAAAGCTGGTGTTATTGATCCAACCAAAGTTACTCGAATCGCTGTTGAGAACGCTGCTTCCATCGCTGCCATGCTATTGACAACGGAATGCGTTATCGCAGATCAACCGGAAGAGTCAAACCCTGCAGCTGCCATGGGTGGAATGGGTGGTGGAATGCCCGGAATGATGTAGGATTTACAAGAGTTCGCTTCGGTGAACTCTTTTCCATTTTCTTCTTCCCGAGTTATTCGGATAGCAGAAAGTGTCCATATAATGAAGGTCGTCGAAAGACGGCCTTTTTTATGTTTATTAAAATCCTAAATTTGTTTTATGTGCTACAGCAATTCTTCCACTTCAACCAATGTTGATTTATCCAAACGGTACAAAAAATCAATTCAATCAATTCCTGAACAAACTATTTTTTATGCAAGTGGATTTAATTTTCCAACTTGGCGTGTAATTTCGAAACATGAGAACGTTCAACTAATGAAGTGGGGATTGATTCCTAATTGGTTTAATGGAAATGACACACGTGTAATAGCTCGAAGTACATTAAATGCCCGAACTGAAAGTATTCACGAGAAGGCTTCATTCAAATCACTAGTTAAAAGCGGCCGATGTATCATACCTTCAACTGGATTTTTTGAGTGGAAACATGAAAATAGAAACAAAATCCCCTACTTTATTTTTCCATCTAACGACACCGTTTTTTCGATGGCTGGGCTTTTTGATACTTGGGAAAATCCACTTACAAAAGAAATTAATACAACCTTCTCAATATTAACGTGCGAGGCAAATTCTTTCATGGCTGAAATTCATAATGCAAAAAAGAGAATGCCATTGATTTTACCCAAAAAACAGGAAGGAAATTGGCTTCAGGATGAAGGAGAAATTCAAGATTATTTAAAAGATTTGAATCATGAATTAGATGCACATCCCGTTGATTCCAGAATTTTACTTGGGAGTAATCCTAATGTTTACGAAGCGCAACTCAAATTCGAACTAAAGAATTTACAACAAACTTTGTTTTAACTCAAAACAATGGTATCGTTTTTGTAAAATGAATTTCTAATTTTGTTAGACCAATATTCGTTTAATGCCCAAACTAATCTTTATTCTTTTTTTAACATTATTTAGTGTGTCATCATGCATCGAAATTGTAGATGATTTATCTTTGAAAAGTGATGGTTCAGGGACTTTTAAATACTCGATAAATTTAAGCTCAAGTAAAATTAAAGTTAATTCCATTTTGGCTTTAGATAGTATCGATGGAAAAAGAGTGCCAAGTATCGAAGAAATAAAACAAAAAATCCAACAATTTGTAAAAACATTAGACTCGCAAAATGGTCTTTCCAATGTAAAAGTAGAAGAAAACTATACAGATTTCATCTTTAAGTTCCAATGTGATTTCACAAGTGTTTTAACGCTTCAAGAAGGACTAAAACAATCAATCGTCATTTTATCAAAAGAAAAATCCCTTACACAACTAGAGCACAATTGGTTGACATGGGATGGTAATAAATTGGTTCGGTCTATTCCTGAAATCACAGGAAAAAAAATTAATGAACTTAATGATTCGGATATTGAACTATTAAGAAAAGGCACTTATACGTCAATAACTCGTTTTGACAAGGCCGTTGAGAAATGTGAAAATCAAGCTGCGCAACTATCCAAAAGTAAAATGGCAGTAATGGTTAAAACAGATACCTACAGGTTAAAAGAGAATCAGGATATTCTTGAAAATACAATCTATTTAACTACAAGTAAAAACTAGAGAGATTATTTGTAACTTCGTCACATCGACTCGCCAATGAAATTTAAGTCTTTGTTCCTAATTGCTTTATTACTGAATATAAGCATTCTATTTTCTCAATCATCCGAATATCTCATACCGAAAGATGCTGTAACCGTATTTAGTATCAATAATATAAGTTTATTACAGAAGGTTTCTGTTGATGAACTAATTACATACGACTTTATGGAAGAAGTACATCAAGAATTATTTGATGGATCAACCACCGGGAAAACATTAAAAGATTTGGGACTAGATTTCAACCAAAAACTGAATGTTTTTTATGGCAAAGGTTTGAAAAACGAAATTTCCGGTTTTTCATTTGGTGTCAAATCAAAAGAGCAGTTATTCAATGTCTTCGATGATTTCGAAATTCTACACAAAGATTTTCATGGGGCACAGGTTTATGGTTCTTTCTTCAATAATTTGATTATTCGTAACGAATCAGCTCTTCTTATTCGTGTTGAACCTACGATGGAATTCATTGATCAAGTGACGGATTCAATATGGTATTCCCGTGGAAATGAAAGTCCGTTTGATTATGTTCAGCAGGAAGATCTAACCGATGATGGTGAGATAATGGATGAGCAAATTTACGATGAAAACAACGAACAACTTGCCTTTCCAGAAGCGTCAGATGATCCGAATGTAAAAAATTACTACGAACTTCGAGACAGTGTACAACAAGCAATTCAGCTCGAACAGCTTGATGTTATTCTTCACGAATTAATTGAAAAAAAAGAAAATCTTACCACTTCCGACCTTCGTTTTGGTGAACAAATTCAACATGATTCAGAGGGGATATTTTATATGGATAATTCGCGGAATTTAGAGAAAGCAAATGGACTTTGGTATTTTCAAACAATTCTTCCAACCCTATATCAGGATATCCAAGAATTATATACTGGTAATGTTATTCTTGGTGATATGTTCTTAAGAGATAATTCAGTCGAATTTGTTTTGGATGCGAGATACGGCGAAAAGTTAGGTTCAATCTACGAACAGATGAACGACTCGCGTTTTGATAAAAATGTATTGAAATATATTCCTGAAAGCAGCACCGGCTATTTCACCTACAATATTAATTTACGTAAGGCATACGAAAAAGCATATGACGTTGTCATGCCGATATTAATGGATGAAAAGAATGCTCAAATAGCAATGAATGTTTTGACCATTGAATTGTTAAATGAATACATAAACAAAGATGCACTTTTCGGCACTTATAAAGGCAGTATGTTTGGATACTTCAATGGCATAAAAAAAATAAAAACGAAAAAAATTGAATTTTTCTACAACGAAGAAACTTTTGAATATGGCGAGCGCGAGGCTGAAGCAGAAGAAGAAATGCCAATATTTACTCTTGGAATTTCCATCGATAGAGATGATATTCCTGAAAAAATAATGAAGCACCTCGGACGGCTTACCTCCAAAATCAAAAATATGGGTGACTATTGGCGAATGGACAATGCGATTCTTGATGCCGCTCCTATCTATTTAATAAACAAAAACGGATTACTAATCTTGACAAATGATGAAGACCTAGCAGTTAATCATTCCAACGGATATGGAAAAGAAAAATTGGCTAAAATCAATGTTAAAAAGGCAAAGAAAAGTGGATTTATGTATGGAGCGGTTGATATTTCAGAAACATTAAATCGCTTTCCAACAGATATATTAAATCCAAGACAAAACGAAATGATTCAATCATTAAAGGGTAAATCAGGTAAGCTTGAACTAACTTCTAGTGAAACGACTAAAAGTCATACTTCATTCAACATCACCTATGCTTATGAAGGAAAAGAATCATCCGCAAAACACTTGCTTGATCTGATAAACACCATTTACGTCGTATCAAAATAATTCGTTTTGGCTAAAAAGGTTTTCACAATAATCATTTTAGCTCTTTCACTTGCCGGGTTTCTCTATTTAAGACCTTATTTTTTCAAGAAAGAAGCTACACCAAGATTAATAGATCGTTTACCCTCAGCTGAATTTTTAGGAAAGGCCAATATCCTTGAACTGGCCAGGGAAACTAGTGGCATGATGTTTTATAACAAAGTTCCATATCGTGATTTTACTTCCTATGAATTTATACTAAGCCAATCTAAAATGTATGGTGTAGACCTTCAAAAACCAGCCTATTTTTTTGGTAATGAAGATGGAAACTGGGGCGCAATCCTTCACGTATCGGATAGTTCAAAAACGTCAAATGGAATCGATCGAATCAAAAATTTCGTTTCCATACGTGACAGTATAATATACGATACAAAGATTTGGCACATACCTAAACAGAAAGCTTATCTTCATTATGGAAAAAACTATTTATTGGTTTATATTGGTTCTAATTTCAAGAAGATTCTAAATCAAGTATTGAATTCTAAAGTATACGAACAGCGAAATGAATGGAAAAAATTCTTAAGCATTAAAGAATTCAAAAATGATCATTTAGTCATTTATTCAAATTGGAAAAAACTTAATCAATTCGGGATAGAAACTGCATTATTCGCACATGACAGTGATTCGATTAGCTTTAATTTGAAAAGTTACATTAAAAAGAAAAATCCATTTTATATTAAAAAAAAATCGGCGGGAATTGCCTTTGCAAGTATCACAAATTCAAATAAATCAGTCGAGATTCATCTTGATATTGAAAAATTAAGAAAACACCCAGAAGATTCACTTTATTATTCAATCGTGCGAATTGGAAGAAAATTTGGATTTCCAATAACTGAATTTTTAAACGCTTGGAATGGAGACTTGTGCTTTGCAGAAGGAGGTGCACAAAAAATGATAGAGAAATATGTTACCACGGAATTAGATGAAGAATTTAATGTTACGGAAGTAGAAAAAACGAGGGAAGTTGAGGTTCCAGGTTATTCCTTGTTAATTTCAACTAATGATAAGGGGTATGAACACCTGAATTCATTTCACTTTATTCTGGGTCATTAACGCCAAAATTAATTTTAGGCGAGCAGAATAGAGTCATTTGGACGAATCAACAAACAAGGTATTCGTTTCAAATTGATTCATTAAACAATAATGAAGTTTTTGGAAGTATGCAGATTCCTGTCGCCCGTTTGTTTAAAAGAAACAAAATCAACTAGGTTGGTTTGCGAATTCAAATTCTTCTGAATTTGAGGCAATGTAATTCAATATACTCAAAATTTCATCTAAATCAGAACTGGTCACTAACTTAGTTCTAAAGTCCTTGAAATGAGCAATTCCTTTGAAGTAATTCGTGTAATGACGTTTCATCTCATTTATGCCGACAGTATTGCCTTTCCATTTGACACTCATTTCCAAATGGTCTTTTGCGGCCTCAACACGTTGGATTATTCCAGGAGCTGGTAAATGTTCTCCTGTTTTGATAAAGTGTTTAATCTCATTAAAAATCCATGGATAACCTATACTCGCCCGTCCAATCATCACACCATCCACTCCGTAGCGATTCTTGTATTCAACGGCTTTTTCTGGTGAGTCAATATCTCCATTACCAAAAATAGGAATGCGCATGCGTGAATTGTTCTTAACCGCTCCGATCAAGGTCCAATCTGCATCGCCTTTGTACATCTGCTTGCGGGTCCGACCATGAATGGATAATGCCTCAATTCCAATATCTTGGAGACGTTCTGCTACTTCGACAATGTTTTTTGTATCGTCATCCCATCCTAATCTTGTTTTAACGGTAACAGGTAAACTCGTCGATTTCACGACCTCAGTGGTCATTCTTACCATTTTTGGAATATCTTGTAAAATTCCTGCACCAGCTCCTTTGCATGCTACCTTTTTGACAGGACAACCATAATTAATATCAAGTAAATCAGGATTCGTACGATCAATAATTTGCGCAGCCTGCTTCATGCTTTCGATTTCTGAACCAAATATTTGAATTGCAATTGGACGCTCATATTCAAAAATATCTAGTTTCTGAACACTTTTTGCGGCATCACGAATCAAACCCTCGGATGAAATAAATTCCGTATACATTAAATCTACTCCATGTTTTTTACATAAAGCCCGAAATGGCGGATCAGAAACATCCTCCATTGGAGCTAAAAGCAAGGGAAATTCTCCCAATTCTATATCACGAATTTTTACCATTACTTTTTAAAGAAATCAGGACGTTCGGACTCAATTACTTTTAAATAATTTTTCAATTCCTGTTCGTTTGATGATTTTAAGACCATCAGCATGTCATCCGATTCAACAACGATGTAATCTTTCAAACCATCTAATAAAACCAATTTATTTTTAGGAACATTCACTAGACAATTCTCTGAGTTAAAAGTAAAGACATTGTTTCCTATTATTGAATTCGTGTTCTCATCTTTCTTTAAATGTTCTGTCAAACTTCCCCAAGTTCCCAAGTCACTCCAATCAAAATCAGAAAGTACGACAGAAACATTTTTAGCATGTTCCATCACTGCAAAATCAATGGAAATATCCTCACAACGATCAAAAGCATCGTAGATAAAAGATTCTTCTTCCTTTGTGCCGTATTTACTCGAATCAGATGCAAACAATTGAAATAAATTAGGTTGAAAGCTCTCTAGCGACTGA
>JAJTEO010000143.1 GCA_021300395.1 Fluviicola sp.
ATTCAAAAGCCATTACAGATGTAGCAACTGAGATTCCTCTTTGTTTTTCAATTTCCATGAAATCCGAAGTTGCCGTTTTTTTGATTTTATTATTCTTTACAGCACCAGCCGTTTGGATTGCTCCACCAAATAATAATAACTTTTCAGTCAAAGTTGTTTTTCCGGCATCGGGGTGAGAAATAATACCAAAAGTTCTTCTTTTTTCAATAGCTTCCGCGTTCTTCATCTGTAATATTCAATCAAATTGGGTGCAAAGATAAGGAAAAAGGCGAAATTAGGCATAAAAAAAAAGGTTGAACATTTGTTCAACCTTTTGGGGAGGCTAGTGGGGATCGAACCCACGACCTACGGTACCACAAACCGTCGCTCTAACCGACTGAGCTATAGCCTCCATTTTCCGAGTGCAAATATATATATAAAATTCTCTAAAAAAATCATTTTGATTAATTTTTATTGAAAAAAAACTAGTTTTAATGGAAACTTATTGAAAATGAATGAGAAATGAAATGACTTTAATCTTCATGATTTCCCTTTGGAATAACTCTATTACTTTAAAATGTGAGTTAATCTCAACGTTTTGTTGAAAAGTAACGTCAAATAAGGAATAACATACTAATTGTAAGTTTATTTTTGTAAAAAAAACATGTAGATGTTAAAGATAGGAGTATTAGGTGCGGGACATATTGGGAAAATTCACATACAATTGTTGTTGGAGTTAAAAGATCAATTTCAGTTGGTTGGATTTTATGATTCAGATGAAGAAAATGCAGAGTCTGTCTCTAAAATGTTTGGAATCCGAAAATTTTCATCAAAAGAAGAGCTTCTTAAAGAAGTCGATTGTGTTGATATTGTTACGCCTACTTTAAATCATTTTGAGTCAGCTTCTTATGCTTTACGTAAAAGCAAGCATGTTTTTATTGAAAAACCAATAACGCATACAATTGATGAAGCGAAACTTTTGTTAAGTCTTGCTGCGGAAGCAAATGTAAAAGTTCAAGTTGGTCATGTCGAGCGCTTCAATCCAGCTTTTAAAGCGAGTCTTCCTCATTTAAATAAGCCACTTTTCATAGAAACACATCGATTGGCTCAATTTAATCCAAGAGGTACAGATGTTTCAGTCGTTTTAGATTTAATGATTCACGACATTGATATTATTTTGAGTGTTGTAAAATCAGGTGTGAAAAAGATTTCTGCTTCAGGCGTTTCAATTGTTAGTGATACTCCAGATATTTCAAGTGCTCGAATTGAATTTGATAATGGTTGTGTAGCAAATTTAACAGCAAGTCGTATTTCGATGAAAAACATGCGAAAAACACGCTTTTTTCAGAAAGATGCATATATCAGCGTTGATTTTTTAGATAAGAAATCAGAGGTTTTCAAAATTCAAGATTTGGAAGGAGTAGCAAATCCATTCGATATCGTTTTAGATTTAGGAGAAGGAAAACAAGCTAAAAAAATAATTTTTGATCAACCAGAAGTTGAGTTAACAAATGCCATCAAAGAAGAATTGAAAACATTTTATGAGGCTATTACTAATGATACGACTCCAATTGTTTCAATTTCAGATGGATACCTTGCGCTTGATATTGCTCAGAAAATTATAGATAAAATTAATGCATCTCCAATACTACTAACAGACAATATTTAGTTTTATTTACCGTTCTTTTAATACTTATATGAAAAAATTAACAGTAATATTTCTTTTGTTATTTACATTATCATCTTGTGTAAAAAATAACGATGATCCCTCTTGGATTGAAATTTCTGAATGGACACTAGAAGCAAATTCAGCTGCTACTCCTGGAATCGCTGGGGAATTGACACATAACTTTTCTGATGCTTGGGTATATGTTGATGGTGAACTTTTAGGAGTTTTTGAATTGCCATGTAAAGTACCTGTGTTAAAAAATGGAAGTGCAAAAATAACCTTATTGCCAACAATAAAAGATAATGGAATTTCTGCAACTAAAAGAGCATATCCATTTGTGGAATCATATATAGTTGATGTTAATTTAGTTCAAAATCAATCAGTTAAATTAAATCCAGTTACTAGATATTATTCAACAACAAAATTTTGGAAAGAAGATTTTGGTGATCCTGCGATTAAGATTAGTGAAGATCCAAACAATACGGCCCATATTATTGTAGATTATACTTCTCCAATATTGAAATGGGGCCCTTGTGGACATATTTCGCTATCATCTGCAGAAGCAATGTTTTTAGCATATACTAGTGATGGATTGTATTTATCACAAGGAGCAGAAGTCTATTTGGAAATTGATTACTATAATACAAATAGTTTAACAACAGGATTGTTAACGATGCAAACAGATGGAACAACTAAAAACAATGTAAATATTACTCTTAATGCACAAGATGTTTCTACTGTTAAATGGAAAAAAATATACATTGCTTTGAAAGAATTAGTTTCTAATTCATCCAATGCGAATCAATTTAAAATTTCTTTACAAGCAGCAATAGATGATGGTTTGTCATCAGGTGATGTTTATGTTGATAACATTAAAATTGTTTATTAATTAGATGAATAAAAGGATAATTGCATTTTTTTTAATAGTAATTGACTGGTTGTCAGCGATGACTTCTTGGGGATTATTCTATTATTTTAGAAAAACAGCAATTGAAAATGTGGTTTTCAGAGTGAATGAATCTTTTTATTTAGGATTGATATTAGTTCCTATTTTGTGGATTTTTCTCTATTATTTACAAGGAACATATCACGATGTAAGACGTTTATATCGAATGAAAATTTCTGGTTTATCGTTTATTAGTGCAATTTTAGGAACAATGATTTTATTTTTCTTATTGTTGCTTGATGATGATATTTCGAGTTATAAAGCATATTATAAGCTATTGTTTCTTTTGTTTACAATCCATTTAACAATTTCATTTATTACTAGAATGTTTTATGTAAGTTTTATCGTAAATCGAATTCAAAGTAATAAAGATGGTTTTAGGACATTGTTAATAGGTGGAAGTGAAAAAGCTGTTTCTATTTACAATGAGATAATTAATCTTCCTAAAGGGATTGGTAATCAGTTTGTTGGTTTTGTTAATTTAAATGGAATTGATCGTTTATTAGAAAATCAACTGAAATATCTAGGTCACGCTGATAATTTAGAAAAAGTGTTAGCTGAAAATCAAATTGAAGAAGTCATTATTGCTCTAGAAAGTACTGAGCATGAACGATTAAGAGCATTGATTTCTAGAATTGAAGGAAGTAATGTGAAAATCAAAATAGCTCCTGATATGTATGATATTCTTTCCGGTTCAGTTAAGATGAATAATATTTTTGGAGCGCTTTTATTTGAAATTAGTTCTGATGATATGCCAATTTGGCAACAAATCATTAAACGTATTCTAGACATATTATTTTCAGTTGTCGCAATTATTTTATTAATACCGTTATACATATTCTTGGCCATTTCTGTGAAGTTTTCATCTCCAGGACCAATTTTGTTTTTGCAAGAAAGGATTGGTGAAAAAGGAGCTCCATTTAAAATAATAAAATTCAGAACAATGTATGTTGATGCTGAAAAGTTAGGACCTCAATTATCTTCAACGCATGATCCAAGAATAACAAAGATTGGACGATTCATGCGAAAATTACGTTTTGACGAATTCCCTCAGTTTTTTAATGTACTTTTTGGAGATATGTCTTTAGTTGGACCAAGACCAGAAAGACAATTTTATATTGATCAAATAGTGAAAATTGAACCACAATTCTTGCAATTAACCAAAGTAAGACCTGGAATTACTTCTTGGGGTCAGGTGAAGTTTGGTTATGCTGAAAATGTAGACGAGATGTTACAACGCATGAAATTTGATTTGTTGTACTTAAAAAATAGAACCTTAGCATTGGATTTTAAAATCATGCTTTATACTATCTTAATTATCTTGAAAGCAAAAGGGAAATAATCCTTATTTAATATTCAAAGAATACATTTTCTTTTCACCAATAAATCCTTCTAATTTATCTCCAATTTGAATTGGGCCAACTCCTGCAGGTGTTCCTGTGTAAATCAAATCTCCAATTTTTAATGTCACAAATTGTGATATGTAAGCGATAACTTTATCAAATGAAAAGATTAAATCAGAAGTAGAACCATTTTGAACTGTAGTTCCGTTTTGAGTTAACGAAAAAGAGATGTTTTCTAAATCTAAATCAGCTTTATTGATCCATTTTTTTGAAATGAAAGCGCTATTGTCGAATGCTTTACCAATTTCCCAAGGTAAACCTTTAGATTTTGCTTCACCTTGTAAATCTCTAGCCGTGAAATCAATTCCTAAGCCAATTTCATCGTAATAAGTATGAGCAAATTTCTCAGAAATATTTTTGCCAAGTTTATTTATTTTAACGACAATCTCACATTCATAATGTAAATCTTTCGTGAATTCAGGATAAAAAAATGGAGAACCATCTCTCAAAATCGAACTATCAGGTTTCATAAAAAAAACTGGAGCACTAGGAACTTCAGCGTTCATTTCTTTAGCATGATCTGCATAATTTCTTCCGATACAAATAACTTTCATTTTTTAATTTTTATATATAAAATTCAAAATTCAAAATTCAAAATCAAGAATTATTTAAACTTACCTTTGTTTTTCCCAAAGTTATAAACCGCTTCACCTTTATCATTATAAGCTAAACGTCCAGCGAAATCTATTAAATTTAAATTGCTTCCTTTTGAAAAATCAGATAAG
>JAJTEO010000144.1 GCA_021300395.1 Fluviicola sp.
GTAAATAGCATTGTCAACAATTTCTTCTTGAAAAGGACGAAAGGCATTAAAACCCCAAATATTTTTTAATATTTCTTTACTCTTTTCCAACTTGAAAATTAATATTCATCAAAATAAACAAAAATATTTCAAAAGATAGATAAATATATATAAACACTCAATCTTTCTGTTTATATTCGCGATTAGAATATTTATGATATGTTAAACGAAGCAATTACAATTAAAGTTACCCCAACACAGACTTCACATATTAATGACGTTGATTGGGAGAACTTACCTTTTGATAAAGTGTTTTCTGTTCACATGCTTGTGATGGATTACAAAGATGGTGAATGGCAAACCCCTGAAATAATGCCTTTCGCTAATTTATCTTTACATCCTGCTACATCTGCAATTCATTATGGTCAATCGATCTTTGAAGGTATGAAAGCAAATAAATCAGAAGATGGACAAAAAGTAACTCTTTTTAGACCAGATTTAAATGCAAAACGTTTCAAAGAATCTTGCGAGCGTATGTGTATGCCAGTGATTCCTGAAGATACGTTTGTCGAATTGATTCGAAAATTTGTTGAAATGGAAAGCGATTGGATTCCAAATCGTGAAGGTTATTCTTTGTATTTAAGACCTTTCTTATTTGCAACTGATGATTTTATTGGAATTCGTCCTTCAGAGACTTATAAATTTGTGATTTTCGCTTGTCCTGTAGGAGCTTATTACTCTGAGCCAGTAAGAGTGAAAATTGAAGAACATTATACAAGAGCATCTAGAGGTGGAGTAGGTAGAGCAAAAACTGCAGGAAACTATGGTGCTGCTTTATATCCAGCAAAACAAGGTCAATTACAAGGTTTCCACCAATTGGTTTGGACAGATGGAATTGAGCATAAATACATTGAAGAATCAGGTACAATGAATATTGTATTTGTAATCAATGGTGTTTTGGTTACACCTTCTGAAGAATCTGATACTATTTTGAGAGGAACGACTAAACGTTCTGTTATTGAAGTTGCTCACTCTTGGGGAATGAAAGTAGAAGAAAGAAAAGTTTCTGTTGAAGAAGTTGTGAATGGAATCAAAGATGGTTCAATTACTGAAGTTTTCGGAGCTGGAACTGCTGCTACGATTGCACATATTGTTAAGATTGGTTTCAGAGACGAGGTATTAGATTTACCAGGAGTTGAAACAAGAACTTTCTCAAACAAAGTTCAAAAATATTTAGACGATTTAAAAGCAGGAAAAATTGAAGATACTTTTGGATGGTGTTTAACTGTTTAAGAAAATTAATATTATTTTAAAGAGGCTACTTTTTGTAGCCTTTTTTTATGGAATTTTTTATTTGATCGCATCTAACTAAAAACATCTATTATGAAATATCAATATCTTCTTTTATTAATATTCTTTTTTTCTTTTCATTCACATTCCCAAGATTCTTTGGTAGTAAAAGGAATTGTTTTAAATAAACAGACGAAAGATTCGATTTCAAACGTGAATGTGAAAATCAAATTTGACAATCAAGTAGTTGATATAAAATCAAATTCGAAAGGGATATTTTATTTTAAGGTTCAAACGAATAAACAATATGAATTCGGTTTTACGCATCAAGTTTTCATGAATACTGCTGATCAACTTCTTGAAAAATCTAGAAAGAACTTAGATACCGTAAAGCGTGTTTTTGAAATGCTCCCAATCAAGATTAATGAAATTGAAGTTGTAACGATCCGTCCTGAAGGTGTACCAGAGAAAATATTTACTTCTGAATATGTCAGTGTTGCTGATTTTGAAGTATTACCAGATGGGAATTATATATTATTGACATATCCTAAAACGTTGAAAAAGGGGAGTGATGTTGTATTGTATGATGGAAGAAATATCATTTCTACAATTCCAATTGATGATCATGCAGTTGAATTAAGAAAAGATTTTAGAGGAAATCCTCATGTGATTTGTGAGAAATCAGTTTATGGTATTTATATTTCAAATGCTAAGATTGGAATTGCGAAGTTAGAAAAAGAATACTTTATGAAATACTTAGCTCCAATTTTGGATTCTAATTATACAAAGTATTATTTATCTGATTTTAATAAGGATTATCCATCTATGAATTATTATTCTTTTGATCAATTAGATTCAACTTATTTTAAAATTGTCACAATTACAGATGATTTTATGATGGAGTTGTATCGAGCTGAATATAAATGGGTTGATGTTCGTACGAAATTATGGGCAAAGCAAAAAGAAAAGGAAACTGGAATTGATGCTCAAATTTGGGTAGGGGCTAATTATTTTACGCAGTCAGTATATTATAAACAATTGTATGCGCCGATGTTCCATCGAAATGACACTTTGTTTATTTTTGATTATTATAAAGATTTGATGTATCGATTTAATAACGAAGGGAAAATGATTGATAGTATTTCGATTTATCATCATTATTTCCCAAAACAAACTGGCTGGACAAAACACTTAATACAAGATCGGGTGACAGGGCAAATTTATGCTTTGTTTGATGTTGATGGTTATTCTTCAATCAGACGGATCAATCCAAATTCAGGAGAATTAATGGAATCAATTCCTTTGAAATTTAGATACGTTGATAAAATTGAAATCTATGATAATGCTCTATATTATATTTATCGTCCTTTTGAATCCGTACAGAAAAAATATTTATATAAAGAGAAAATTCCAATTAAACATTTAAAAGCGAAAGTTCTCGATGGAGATTTGATTGAAAAGTAAGTCTAAAAAAAATCCCGTTCAAACTAAATTGAACGGGATTTTTTTATGTTTAATACTATTGATTAATAGTAAATTGCTCTTCTTACTTTAGCAACATGTTTTGCTAAACGAATAACTTGTTTAGTATATCCGAATTCGTTATCATACCAAGCGTATAAAACAATCAGAAGAAACTAATTCAGGATCGAATGAATAATAAATTTGATTTACTAAATCTCCATTTAATGCTGCATGTTTAACAATTGCATTGATTTCTTCAACTGAAGTTTTCTTGTCTAATTGTAAACTTAATATTGCCAATGAACCATTTGGAGTAGGTACACGTACAGCATTTGCAGTTAATTTATCTTTTAAATGAGGAATAACTTTCGTTACTGCAGCACCAGCTCCAGTTGAAGTGATTACCATATTGATAGCAGCTGAACGACCTCTACGAGATGATTTGTGCATGTTATCTAATAAGTTTTGGTCATTTGTGTAAGCGTGAACAGTTTCAATGTGACCTTTAACAACTCCTAATTTATCGTTAACAACTTTTAAAATAGGTGAGATAGCATTTGTAGTACAAGATGCAGCTGAGAAAATGTTTTCGTTTTCTACATCAATCTCTCCTTGGTTAATTCCGTAAACGATGTTTGGAATTTCTTTTCCTGGAGCAGTTAAGATAACTTTTGAAACACCTTTAGCTTGTAAGTGACGAGATAAAGCTTCACGATTTGTGAAAACTCCAGTATTGTCAATTACTAATGCATTGTTGATTCCATAAGCTGTGTAATCAATATCTTCTGGGTTTTTAGCGTCAATTAACATAACAACTTGACCATTGATAACGATTGTTTTATTCGCTAAATCTTCTTGAACAGTTCCTTTGAAAGCACCGTGAACAGAATCATTTCTTAATAAAGCAGCTCTTTTGATGATTTCAGCATCAGAATTTCCACGAGTTACGATTGCTCTTAAACGTAATTGTTGACCTTTACCAGCTTGTTTGATTAACTCACGAGCTGCTAAACGACCGATACGACCAAAACCATATAATACAACATCTCTTGGCTCTAAGCTATCACTTGCAGAACTTCCAATGTTTTCTAATTTACCTAATAAGAAATTTGCTTTTGAAGAATGATTGTCTTTTTCAACTAACCACTCACTTGCTAATTTACCGATATCGATTTTTGCAGGAGCGAAATTTAAATTTAAAATTTCTTCAGCCAATTCAGATGTAGTGAAAACATCGATTGGTTTGTTAACTACTTCACGTGCGTATTCGTGTAAATTTAAAATTTCTGAAATAGTAATATCAGTTAAATGATTACGGAACAATACTAATTCAATTCCTTTGTCATATAAAAGTTCTCCTACTTTACTAGAAAGTTTAACTGCAGCACGTTCTCTTTCAACGTGAGATTTTAAAACTGTTTCGTAACCTAAATCAGTTGCCATTTTGTTTTTTTTGATGTTAATATATTGCGATAATTAAAAAAGAATAAAGCAAAAAAGGCTGTCAACTCGCGTCGACAGCCTTTTGTTTATCCTAAATAAGCTTTCAGTAATTTGTTTCGAGATGTGTGTCTCAATCTTCGGATAGCTTTTTCCTTGATTTGTCTCACACGTTCTCTTGTTAAATTGAATTTTGCTCCGATTTCCTCTAACGTTAATCCGTGATTCATTCCGATTCCGAAGAATAAACGAATAATCTCTCTTTCTTTATCTGTTAAAGTACTTAATGAACGTTCAATTTCTCTTTGTAAAGATTCTGCCATTAATACATGATCCGCTTTTGGAGAATCTGTATTTGCCATTACATCCATTAATGTTCCACCGTCTTCTGCTGAAGATAAAGGAGCATCCATTGATACGTGACGACCAGAAACGCTTAAACTTTCTTTAATTTTGTCTTCTGGAACTTCTAAAGCCTCTGCCAACTCTTCAGCTGATGGTGGTCTTTCGAATTCTTGTTCCAATCTTGAAAACGCTTTGTTGATCTTATTTAAAGAACCAACTTGGTTTAAAGGTAAACGAACGATACGAGCTTGCTCAGCTAAAGCTTGTAAGATAGATTGACGAATCCACCAAACTGCGTAAGAAATAAATTTGAATCCACGAGTTTCATCAAATTTTTGAGCTGCTTTAATTAATCCTAAATTTCCTTCATTAATTAAATCCGGAAGTGTTAAACCTTGATTCTGATATTGTTTAGCAACAGAAACCACGAAACGTAAATTTGCTCTAGTTAATTTCTCTAAAGCTTTTTGATCACCGTTCCTGATCTTTCTTGCCAGCTCAACTTCTTCTTCTGCAGTTATTAACTCCTCTTTACCAATATCTTGTAAGTACTTGTCAAGTGATTGACTCTCACGATTAGTAATCGACTTCGTAATTTTAAGCTGTCTCATTCTCTTCTTGTCCTCCTGTTTTTAATATATAATTGGAAAATCGATACAAAGTTACGGTGAAAATACAGTGTAATCCAAATAAATTTTAGATAATTTTTAATATTCGCTTAACATCAAAAACCATGCCTTTAGCAAATTTACAACCCAAATCCTTTAAACTCACGCATTCCACTCTGTGTAATAATTTCTAACAAAATTCCTCTATTTCCCTGACGTTTCAATTACTTCATTGTTTACTTTTACAATAACATCTCCTTCTCGCAGCCCAATTGATTTTAATTTCCCTGCTCCAAGTGTTTGTATTTTTACTCCTGAATTAATATTTAATTCTTTTTTGTCTTTACTCGATAAATCAATAAAAGTTGCACCTAACGCCATGTTTTTTTGAACTTCAGTTTTAGAAACTAATTTCGCCTCACCCTCAGCATTTCTTAAAACGATTTCTTTGATTGATTCATCTCCATCTTTTTCTCGAACAGTAACTGAAACTTTATCACCAGGTCTTCTTTTTCCAATTTCTTCTTGTAAAGCAGCAACTGAATTAACTTCTTTCGATCCGATTTTTAGAATAACAGCTCCATCTTTAATACCTGCTTTATCACAACTTCCATCTTCTGTAACTTTAGAAATGAAAACTCCTTTTAAATTTGGAAGGCTATTTTTCTCTTTAATTTCTTGATTAATATCAGCTATTTGAACGCCTAAGAATGCACGTTGTACAATCCCGTAGTCAATAATATCGCTGATTACTTTTTGTGCTAAATTCACTGGGATAGCAAAAGAATATCCAGAATAACTTCCTGTTTGTGATGCGATCGCTGTATTGATACCTATTAATTCTCCTTTCGTGTTAACCAAAGCTCCACCACTGTTTCCTGGGTTAACTGCGGCATCTGTTTGTATAAAGGATTCGATTGGTACTACGTTTGAATTTGTTCGATCAGATAATAAATTAATATTTCTTGCTTTTGCAGATACAATTCCAGCAGTAACTGTAGATGTTAAATTGAACGGATTTCCAACTGCAAGAACCCATTGTCCAACTCTTACTTCATCGCTATTTCCAATTGGGATTGCTTTGAAATTTGAACCTTCTATTTTTAGAACAGCTATATCTGTTGATGGATCTGTTCCAACAATTTTAGCTGTATATTTAGAATTATCATTTAATATTACTTCAATTTCACTCGCATTATCAATCACGTGATTATTTGTAACGATGTAACCTTGTGAAGAGATGATTACTCCAGAGCCAGATCCTGAACCAAATTGTTTAAATTCTTTTCCTCCAGCACCTGGACCGTAGAAAAATTCAGAAAATAAATCTCGTTGAAAGTTTGTGGTAACTACTTTAGTTGTAACGTGAACAACTGAGTTTAATGAGTTTTCCGAAGCTTCTACAAAACTTTCTGAATTCATTGGTAAACCATCTAGACCTGTAAACTGTCCAATTGAATTTTTTCCATCGAATACGTTATCTGTATTATCGATTGGATTCGAAGATTGTAAAATTAAGTAAGCACCAAGTGGTAACATTCCACCTAGTAGTCCTAAACTAATGTTTTTAAGATTGCTTTTCATGTTGAATGTATTTTGTTTTAAAATTCCTAATGCGAATATAACGAAAGTGAAATATCACTTGTTACTACTAGGATGTTAAAGAATGTTAAGCAGAATTAGATGAAATTAACTTCTAATAATTTTCACAGAACCATCAATTCCAATTTTAATAATCTGAGATGGAGATGTCATGTTTTCTGTTAAACGTTCTTCAAGTGTTGCATCTACATTTTGTTTGATGCTTGAATCAATTTCAGAGAAATTTTTCGGAAAAGGGTGACCTGAGATGTTTGCAGATGTACTAACAATTGGTTTTTTAATAGATTTAATTAGTTTCAAACAATTTACATCTTTTGTGATTCTGATACCAACAGAACCATCTTCAGCAATAATTGATTTGGCAATTCCTTTGGCATCTGGATAGATAATGGTAAGTGGTTTTTCAGCAAAATCAGCTAAATCATAACAAACGGAAGGGAAATCAGGTATGTATTTTTCAACCATTTGAAAACTATCTACAAGAATAATAAAACTTTTTTCTGCCGGTCTATTTTTAATATGATTGATTTTTTGACAAGCTTCTTCATTTGTTGCATCGCAGCCAATTCCCCAAATAGTATCAGTAGGGTAAAGGATAACACCGCCGGCTTTTAATGTTTCAATTGATTTTTCTAAAGTATTCATTTTTGTATTTTACTATTTTAGTAAATCTGGTCGTTTTAATTTTGTTCGTTCAATTGCTTGATCTTCTCTCCATTGATCAATTTTCGCTGAATCTCCGGATAATAATATTGCAGGAACTTTCCATCCGTTAAATTCAGGAGGACGTGTATAAACCGGAGGAGATAATAATCCATCTTGAAAACAATCTGTTAATGCAGACGTTTCATCGTTTAAAACACCTGGAATCAATCGAACAACACTATCTACAACGATTGCAGCTGCTAATTCACCTCCTGATAAAACATAGGAACCAATTGAAATTTCTTTTGTGATATAATGTTCGCGAATTCGCTCGTCTACACCTTTATAATGACCGCAAAGAATCATTAAATTTCCTTTAAGTGATAAGGTATTGCATAAAGGTTGTTCTAATAATTCACCGTCTGGCGACATATAGATGATTTCATCATATGTTCTCTCGCTTTTCAACTTTTCAATCGCTGCTGCAATTGGTTCAATCGACATCACCATTCCTGCACCTCCACCATATTGGTAGTCATCTACATTTCGGTGTTTATTTGTCGAATAATCACGGATGTTATGGGTGTGAATTTCAACCAATCTTTTATCTTGAGCACGCTTCATGATAGAAGCTGCAAATGGACTTTCTAATAATTCTGGAAGAACTGTAAGTATATCAATACGCATAGTACAAAAATAAGATTTTATGTAGTAAAAACTTCGAATCAAATTAAAAAATCCTACAGATTCCTTTTACTTTCTTAATTCAATCTGATTTCAACAAAATCAACACTTCAGTGTTTATAGATAATAAAATAAGTAAAATGGCGACTATGTATCTTCGTTATCTTCGTAGGATATTCCAAAATATGGCACAAGAGAACGAATATAGAAGAAAAGAAGATAACGAAGAGGAAGTAGTTGAAAAAAAGGTAGATAAGAAATCTAAAAAGCCTGTTTCAATTAAAAATCCTATTGGTAATCTTTCGGATAGATTTGATAAGAAAAAAGTAAGAACATCAATCGGTGTGGGCTTAGTATTGCATTCATTTTGCATGTTTTTAGCATGTTTATCTTATCTTTTTACATGGAAAGTAGATCAAGATAGAGTTTTAGAGAAAGGATTATTTGAATTTTTATTTGACGGTAGCGAAGAGCCTGTTTCTAACTGGTTAGGGAAATTTGGTGCGTGGACTTCTCATTTGTTAATCTACAGATGGTTTGGTATTTCATCATTTGGAATTCCATTTTTAATCTTTATTTCAGGTGTTAAAATTGTTTTTAATATCGTTCTATTGCCGATTAGAAGATCGTATTCAATCACCATATTGTTTATGGTTTGGTCTTCTTTATTTTTAGGGTTTTTCGCAAATCAGGTGAATTATTTAGGTGGTTCTTTTGGTTATCACATCAATAATTGGTTAAGTCTTACAATTGGAGGTTTTGGAGGGTTTATGCTGTTTTTAGGGTTGTTATATCTAATTATTGTAATTCTTTTTAATCCTAATTTTACTGAATATTTTAATCGTTTATTTGGTAAAAACGAAGTTGAATTAGCAAATGAAGATAACGTCATCAGAACTTCTCACACTGTAAATCCTACTGATTTTAATGTCGTGAATACAATTAAAGACAATGAAATCAAAAAAGAATCGAAAGCTCAAATTTTCTTCGATGATGACGATGATGATGATATAGAAGAAGATGAGGATGAAGACGATTTAAGTGATTCAGAATTAGAAATAACGATTAAACAACCGGAAGCTAAAAAAGAAGTTCCATTTGAAAGTGATTTTGAAATCAATGTTCCAGAAAATGCTTTATCAGAACCACTTTTAGAGGATTCTATTTCAGATTCTGAAGATTTCTCTATTTCTGTAGCACCAGTTGAAGCTGAATTGTCGACAGACGAATTAGATGATTTAAGAACTGAATATGGTGATTACGATCCAACATTAGATTTAGCAAGTTATGTATTACCTCCGATTGATTTACTAAAAGATTTCGGTAAAGTTGGTATCAATATCAATAAACAAGAACTTGAAGACAATAAAAATAAGATTGTCGAAACACTTTCTCATTATAAAATAGACATTGCTAAAATTAAAGCTACGGTTGGTCCAACAGTTACACTTTATGAAATTGTTCCAGCACCAGGTGTTCGTATTTCTAAAATTAAAAACTTAGAAGATGATATCGCTTTAAGTTTAAGTGCACTCGGAATTCGAATTATTGCACCAATTCCAGGTAAAGGAACAATTGGTATTGAAGTGCCAAACAGTAGTCCAGAAATGGTACCTATGCGTTCGTTGATTGCTTCTGAAAAATTCCAAAATTGTGACTATGAATTGCCAGTTGTAATTGGAAAAACGATTACGAACGAAACATATATGTTCGACTTAACGAAAATGCCTCACTTATTAGTTGCAGGAGCAACAGGTCAAGGTAAATCGGTTGGTTTGAATGCAATATTGGTTTCTATTCTATATAAGAAGCATCCAGCGCAGGTTAAGTTTGTATTGGTCGATCCGAAGAAAGTGGAATTAACTTTATTTAATCGAATTGAAAGACATTTCTTAGCGAAACTTCCAGGTGAAGGAGATGCAATTATAACAGATACGTCTAAAGTGGTTAAC
>JAJTEO010000013.1 GCA_021300395.1 Fluviicola sp.
ACAAATGAAGACCAAGTTTTAGACGAAATATGCTTCTTTCCGCATAAAAAATCATTTTTATCCCTATTTTTGATATGTGAAAATATTAATCGTTCGTTTCAGTTCTATTGGAGATGTTGTTTTAACGACACCTGTGATTCGTTGTTTGAAGCAACAAATTCCGAATGCAACGATTCATTTTATTACCAAAAAAGCATTTACTCCTGTTTTAGAAAACAATCCATACATCGATCGATTAATTACGATTGAAAAATCAATCAAAGAAGTTGTTTCTGAATTAAAATTGGAAAAATACGATTGGGTAATTGATCTTCACAAAAATATTCGAACACTTTCTTTAAAACAGAAAATTGGCGCTCCATCAAAATCGTTCCCTAAAATGAACATTAAAAAATGGATGCTTGTCAAATTTAAGATTGACAAAATGGGTACTAAACACATTGTTGATCGTTATTTTGAAACAGTTCATCATCTTGGAGTGAAAAACGATTTAAAACCGTGTGATTTCTTTCTTTCTGAAAAATCAAAAGTGGATGTTTCAACTGAATTTAATTTAGCTCCAAAATCTTATTTAACAATCGCAATTGGTGCCCAATTCGCAACGAAAAGAATGCCTTTTTCAAAGTTGACGGAAATTATCGATAAAATTAATTTCCCTATTATTCTAGCTGGAGGTCCGATGGATCATGATTTCGCAGAAGAAATAATAGCTAATTTCCCTTCGAAAACGATTAAAAATGCATGTGGTCCTTTTTCATTACAACAATCAGCAAGTATCGTCCAACAATCAAAAGCTATTCTTTCAAATGACACTGGGCTGATGCACATTGCTTCTTGTTTTCAAATTCCAACTATCAGCGTTTGGGGAAACACTGTTCCAGCATTAGGAATGTTCCCTTATTTCCCTAATCATCAAGAACTTTTTTCGATACACGAAGTCGCAGATTTAAGTTGTCGTCCATGTTCAAAAATAGGTTTTAAATCTTGTCCAAAAGGACATTTTAAGTGCATGAATCTTCAAGATTCGAATCAGATTTCACAGCAAATCAACACTTTTATTGGAGTGTAACAAAAGTCACTCTTCGATTGATTCTTAATTTACAACTTTGCTTTATTAATTAGAATAAATGAAATTCATTCAGAAATATAAAATTACGCTCATCGGAGTTATTGTTGGAGCAATTGGTGGCTATTTATATTATCACTTTGTGGGATGTGCAAGTGGTACTTGTGCGATCACTTCAAAACCTTTGAATAGTTCTTTATATGGCGCAATGATGGGTGGACTTTTATTCAATGGATTTCAAAAAGACAAATCAAAAACAACTAAATGAAACAAATCCTTTTTACCAACTGGAATTTCCGAAGAATATTATTCTTAGGTGCTGGAATTTTCATAGGTATACAATCTATTCAACAAAAAGAATGGATGGGAGTTATTTTTGGTAGTTATTTCACTTTGATGGGAATTTTTCAATTAGGCTGTGCTTCTGGAAATTGCGCTGTTCCGATGGAAAAAGTAACCTCATCGAATGAAACGGAAGAAATAACATTTGAAGAAGTTAAATAAAGAAAAGTTATGAGCGCAACACATTTTTACGACGTAAAACTAACTTGGGAACAAGATAGAAAAGGAATTTTGGAATCTTCTGTTTTGAATTCTAAAATCGAAGTGGTTACTCCACCAGAATTCCCAAAAGGAATCGAAGGAATTTGGTCGCCTGAACATTTATTTGTTGCAGCAGTCAATAGTTGTTTAATGACAACTTTTCTTTCCATTGCTGAAAATTCTAAATTGGAATTTACTACATTTGAATCGAATGCCGTTGGAAAACTAGAGATGGTGGACGGGAAATTCATGATTAGCGAAGTTACTTTAAAACCGATATTGACAATTAGCGATGAAAGTTCTAAAGAAAAAGCTGAACGTGTTTTAACAAAATCAGAAACTGCATGTTTAATTTCAAATTCTGTAAAATCAACTATCATCTTTGAGCCTCAAATCAAAATTGAAACAGCATTAATTGATAATTTAACATTATAAAAACAACATGAAAAACACAGTATTATTTATTCAATTTATTCTATTAGTAGCTTTTACAAGTTGCACAAATGGTCAATCAAAAGGTGTGAAAACGAGTTTAACACCAGTAGAATTTTCAAAACAATTAAGTGAAACACCAGACGCACAATTAATTGATGTTAGAACTCCAGGAGAAGTTGCTGGTGGATTTATAGATCATGCAGTCAATATCGATTATAACGGTAGTGATTTTGAAGGTCAAATTTCAAAATTAGATAAAGCAAAACCTGTTTTTGTTTATTGTTTAAGTGGAGGTAGAAGCGGATCTGCTGCAAGCGATATGCGTTCAATGGGATTTAAAGAAGTTTTTGAATTAGAGGGTGGTATCATGCAATGGAACAATGCTAATCTTCCTTTGGTGACAACAAATTCTAAACCAAAGGATGCTGGAATGACATCTCAACAATTCAATGATTTATTAAATACGGATAAAATCGTACTTATCGATTACTACGCAGAATGGTGTGCACCTTGTAAAAAAATGAAACCTTACTTGGATGAAATTTCAACTGAAATGAAAGATCAAGTAATTGTTATTCGTATTGATGTTGACAAAAATCCTTTAATTGCAAAAGAACAAAAAATTCAAGGAATACCTTTACTTCAAGTGTATAAGAACAAAGAGAAAACATGGTCAAATGTTGGTTTGATCGATAAAGCAGAAGTTGTAAAACAATTAAAATAAATCAAAAAGGCTGTCTCAATTGACAGCCTTTCATTTTTTTAAACTTTTACGATATTGTAATTACCTTTTTTCGTCTTATTTCTCCATTTCAACAAGAACCAACTTGATAATAGATTTTAACTTATTAACCTTAGTTTGAATTTCGTTTAAATTCAATTCACCTTGTTCTAATTCATCAATTTCTTGGTAAACAGATTTTATTTCCAAATTATGTATAGAAGGTTTTATCTTGTGTACAATTTGCTTAACAGATTCAAAATCTCCATTCTCAATAGCAGTATCCAAATCATACATTGATTTTAAGATTGTTCTTTTGAAAATAGCTAACATATTTTGAATGAATCCTTCATTGTCCCCACTCATTTCATTTAATTTAACTAATGAAAAATGAGCTTCTTCATTACTTGATGCTTTTTGCTCTAATGATCTAAAGATTACATTTAAAAAATCCTCTTTTTCAAAAGGTTTTACAATGTAATCATTCATACCTGCCTCCTTACACTTCTGAATTTCAGTTTTAAAAGCATTAGCTGTTAAGGCAATTATAGGAGTTTGAATTCCAAATTCTCTGATTTTTAATGTTGTTTCAATTCCTCCTAAAATTGGCATTTGAAGATCCATCAATATCAAATCAAAAAAAGAATTTTCGAGTATTTCCAAGGCTTCTACTCCATTTTCTGCTTCCGTAATATCTAAATTGGTACCACTTAATGCCATTTTAGCAACGACTCTATTTATTTCATTGTCTTCAACCAGCAGTACTTTTACAATTTCTTTACCAGGTACTTGATTAGTCAATTTCTTTTCCTCTATTAAGGATTCTCCTTTTCCTAGGGTAAGTTGAATTGTTATGGTTGTCCCTTTATTTAATTCACTTTCTATTGCAATTTGTCCTTCCATCAGATCGACTAATTCTTTGGTAATTACCATTCCAAGTCCAGTTCCTCCATACTGCCTTTCATTAGAATTATCTGCTTGATGAAATTTAGTAAAAATATTTTTTTGAAATTCAGTACTCATTCCAATACCTGAATCAATAATTTTAAATTCAACTTGAAATTCAGTATCAAAACTTTTTACAATTTTAGAAACAACTTGAATACTTCCTTTATGAGTAAACTTTAAGGCATTCCCAATAATATTTAAAAGAACTTGACGTATTCTAATTTCATCGCCTACAAAAACAGCATCAATTTCAGGTAAAGCAATTAGTTCAAAATTTATCTTCTTAAATTGACATTCGTTGATGAAAATCGATTTAATATCATTTAATACTTTGAATAAATTAAAATTCATTTTGTTTACAGCTAATTCACCTGCTTCAATTTTTGAAATGTCCAAAATGTTATTAATAATGGATAATAAATGTTTTGAGGCATTTTTAGCATTCTCTATTAATGGATATTGTTCGTCGATTGATTTATTCGAAGACAATTCTCGAATCATTCCAATAATACCATTTAAAGGTGTTCTAATTTCGTGACTCATGTTTGCTAAAAAAGCTTCTTTCGCTTCTGAAGCAGCCTTAGAAGCTATAACTGCTGCTTCTAGCTCTCTTTCTAGCTCTTTTTGTTTTGTAATATCTAAGTGAATACCTATTGAACCGATTATTTCATTTTTATCGTTTTTATTTGGGCCACCACTGACAAACCACCACTTTAAATCTCCATTTTTGTCTCGAATTGCTATTTCATAACTGTCCGATTTACCAGCCTCTCTAAGCTTTATTTTTTCTTCAATAATTGGCTTCGTTTCTTCTACAGAAAAAAGTTCATTTGCTTTTTTACCTTTTATCTCATCAAAAGTATAACCTGAAATATCTAAGAAATTTTGATTGCAATATTCTATTTTTTCTTCTAAATCTACTTCCAATAAGCCCAAATTCATATTCGTAATAATATTACGGTATTTTTCTTCTTGAATTTTAAGCTTTTCTTCGTTTATTTTTCGTTCAGTAATATCTCTTGAATTTGCAATGATATAACCTATCTCATTTATTTCTATATATTTAACTGTTACTTCTACAGGGAATGTTTTTCCGGTTTTGTTATTAATGTTTTTCCCTTCAATTGTCAAGAATTCAACCGTTTTCAATTGATCAATATGATTTGCCCACTCAGATTCATTTTCAAAAATTTCCTCAAAATCACTTACATAATAGTATTGACATTTTTCAATTTCAATTCCTAATCTCTCACTTGCTGTTTTATTTATATAAAACAATTGACCATTTACTAATGAAACTTGAACTGCATCCGAAGAATTATTAATCAATATTTTGAACAAATTTAATTGTTCGTTAGATTTTAAAATTTCAAATTCGGCTTCCTTTTGTTTAGAAATATCATTTAAATATATATTTATATAATCATTTGATGAAGAAAGCATTGCTGTTACTAGATAAAACTTTTTACCAGACGTAATTTCAAATAGTAAATGTTTTCTATGTTTATTTAAAATTTTAGGTAAAAACTTAAATAATAATTTATCTCCTCGTTCTTTTCCCTCTAATTGAATTGAATTAATTTTTTCAGAAGCTACATTTCTCAAAATGAGCTTTCCTTCCATATCAATTCTAAGAATTGGATTCGGACTTTCCATTGAAAAAGAAGCCATTTCAAATAATTCTTTTGAACTTTCTGAACGTTCAATTGCACTAGAGATACTATTGGTTAAACTTTTTATTAGACTTTTTTCAGTAGTAGACCATTCATTTTCAAATGATTGCTTTTGATAAACTAAAAAGCCCCAAAATACATCTTTAACAAATACAGGTGAAATAATAGAATTATCAATCAAAATATCATTGTTACTTCGGGAAGTTAATACAGAATAATCTATATCAAAGTCTATCGATAATTGAACTGTTGAATCGTTGATCCATTCCGAAGCTTTAATAGATTCTATATTTGAAATATCCGCTATAATGGATTGAAAAAGTGCAATTCCATTTAATTCAATTGCTCCACCTATGATTTTAAAAGTATTATTTAAAGCCGTTTTTAAATTTAAATTGGTCAATAATTCATCTGTCGCTTCAGCGATTGCAGAAAGCATTAATTCTCTTTTTCTCAAAGAAGCTTGTTCTAACTCTAACGTCTTCTTTTTAGAATTTAGTTGATCAACTATCTCTTTCAATTCATTATTTACGATATCGTTTTTTTTCAAGACATGCAATAAATCAAACATTGAGTCGTGAATCGCAAAATTTGAAACCGTTAAATTATTTTCGATTAATTGATCTGTATTTTGAAACCAAGGTGTCCCTAAAAAAAGAAACTGATTACTTGATTCAATTTTTTCAAATTGACCTTTGAATTTTAAATTGTTATTTGAATTATTTGAAATAATTGTCAATTTATTAGTCAAAATAGAATTACTATCTTGACTAGAAGGCTTTTCTATTGTCCATGAATCAAAGAAAAAGTCTTCTTTTTTAGAAATCGGAAATAGGTGTTTTAAACTTTGACCGATAGAAATTATCTTAAAATCTTCATTTAAAAGAATGTAAAATGGAAATAAGTTATTTAACTCATCAAAACTTAAATTGATATGTCTAAAATTATTTAATTCCATTGAATATGAAAAATTTCATGAGCATCTCCATCATTTCGAGACTGAACCAATTGAATTTCAATTTCAACGTTATAAAATTTTGCTAATCCTTGCATTAGACCCCTAACGAATTCACTCAAACCTTCTCTTTTAGAAAAATAATGTAAATTCAATTCATTTTCTTGTATCTCTGTTACTTGAAATTCTGGTGGAGTCAAATTTGGATACATCAACATAACTCGGGTATGAAAATCGGGTAAATGAACTATAAATTCTTTAAAAGAATTTCCTCCAGAAGCTAATAAAGAACCGTATTTTTCTTTTGCAGTTTTTAATATCCACCATTCACCAAAAGCGACAAAGACTGCATCAATCGGTAAATTCATTTCAGAAGAAACAGCTTGGGCTAATTTAAATGTAATTGAATCATCATAAGCTTCAGAACTGATGAAGAAATCGATATCAATACCGCTTTTGGCTTTAATTAAATGCCATTTTTCTTCTCCAAAGTTTTCGACAACTAATTCTTCAATCGCTTTATTTACAATCCCGTACATAAATTATATTTTTAAATCACCCGAGTTAATTAAATTATAGATTTTTGATTTGGCTATATTCAATTTTTTAGCAACAACCAAGACGTTTTTATTATTACTATCCAAGTAAAATTGAATTAAATCATTCGTAAATTCTTTTAACGTTTTATTCAAATTTAAATTCAAAGCAGGTTCTTTAAAATTAGAAAATGTCAAATCATCAGGTGTAATTTTATCACCTTCATACATAACACAAGCTAAATCAATTACCGCTTTTAGCTCTCTAACGTTTCCAGCAAAATGATTTTTCAACAATTTTTCTTTTGCCTCTGGAGATAAAATCGGTGGTTTAACTTTATTTTCCTTCGCATACAAATCAATAAAATGTTTCGCCAAAATTAAAACATCATTTCCACGGTTTCTAAGAGGTGGCAATTCTATCGGTAATCCAATGACACGGTAAAACAAATCTTCTCTGAAATTTCCATTTTTAACCTCTTCAGCAAGATTTTTATGTGTTGAAACAATTAAACGAATATTGACTTTTACAACATCATTCCCTCCCACTCGGATAATTTCTCTTTCTTGAATTGCACGAAGTAATTTACTCTGCAAGTTCAAATCCATTTCAGCAATTTCATCGAGAAACAATGTCCCTCCATTAGCTTCCTCAAATTTTCCAATCTTTTGATTAACAGCTCCTGTAAAAGAACCTTTTTCATGACCAAAAAGTTCACTTTCAACCAATTCAGTAGGTATTGCCGCCATATTCACAGCAACAAATGGTTTTTTCTTTCGTTCACTATTGTAATGGATGGCTTTAGCAACTACCTCTTTCCCAGTTCCTGTTTCTCCAGTAATTGAAACATTGATGTTACTATTTATTGCCTTTTCAATTAACTTAAAAGATTTTTTAATTTCACTGCTTTGACCAATGATTGATTTTTCAAAATCATGTTTTGATTCTAATTGATCTGTAAGTGACTCTACTTTTTCTTCTAATTCATTGTTTTTTTGAATCTTAATTAATGAATTCCATAACAAATCCTTTGTACTATCATCCTTTATAAAATAATCACTTGCACCCTTCTTCAAAAGATTTAGGGCTACCGTAATATCTTTTTGACCACTCGTAATAATCACTGGAATTGATTGGTTATAAGCATGGATTTTCTCCATTAATTGTTCACCATTCATATCTGGTAATTGAAAATCGATTGAAACGGCATTAGGCTTTAAATGTAGATTCGATATACATTCTTTTGCCGTCTCAAAAAGGAAAACTTCAAATTCTGGATTCAATGATAAATGATACTTTAAGACTTCTCCATACCATTCATCATCTTCTACTATGAAAACTCTAAAACTCATTATTTTCTCTTTTTACATGAATTTACTAAACATTTCTGAAAATTAATAGATTTATTTTGTTTTCAAATTGATTTATCTATAATAAATCATGATAAGTAAAATTCATACTTGACAAATTCAGATTCTTTCAATTTCTTATACTCTTGTTTTATAGTTTTACTATATTCGTATTTATTTGTAAATTACAACTATATGAAACTATTTCCTTTTATTATACTCTTCTCAATAATATCATTTTCACAATCTAATTTGAAGATAAGTTTCAAACCATATAATTTAAATTCACCTTATCAGTTTAATACAACTGTTAGTGATTTGGCTGGTACTCCTTTTAAATTAACTACGTTATATTACTATATCTCTAATATTCATGTTTATCACGATGGAGGTCAACATTTAAATTTATCTGACACAGTTTTGATTGTAAAAAATGACAATTATACATTTGACTTCGGAAATCAATCAATCACCACTATTGAACAAATCAATTTCGGTGTAGGTGTTCCACTTAGTCTAAACCATTCAGACATTTCAACTTATCCAATTGACCACCCACTAAGTTTTCACTCGCCTTCTATGCAATGGGGTTGGACATCTGGTTATAATCAAATTGGAATCGTTGGACAAGGAGATGTAAATATAGATTGGATTACAGAAAATGATTTTGAATTATTTTCACTCGGTGATGATTTGTATAAAAATGTTCAATTACCTATAAGTTCTACCTCATCGAATAGTCAAGTAAAAATCGATATCAGAACAAATATTGAACAATTACTAAGAAATATTAATCCAGCTACAGTAGGATTTGTTCATTCTGGAACAGGTGCAAATGTTACAATGATGGAAAACATTATAAATTATCCTGTATTTACTCAAGGTGATTTCACTAGTATTTTAGAAAATAAGATGAATGAAGGTGAATTATATTCTTCAATTCAATCTAATGAGATTAAAGTTAATTGGACAAATTTCATGAATGCATCTTCCTATAAATTATTGAACATAGAAGGTAAAGAGATTGCTGCTGGAAACATTGATTCTAATAAAGGTGAGGTTATATTTACAGAAATTTCAAATGGAAATTATTGGTTTGTCATCTTTTCGAAAGATGGGAATCAATTAAATAGGATTAGAATTATAAAATGACAAAAAATTGGCTCAAATTATTTCCTGTAATTTTTATTATTTATGTTTTTATCATAAATGCCTGTTCAAATACTTCTAAAAAGTACAGTTTAATTTCCAAAATCATTGAACCTTCAGATAATCCATCGACTGAGGCTAAAATAGCTCTTGGAAAAGCCTTATTTTTTGATAAACGCTTATCTATAAATGAAACCGTTTCTTGTGCTACTTGTCATAATCCAAATTTAGCTTTTACAGATCAAAAACAAGTGAGTGAAGGTGTATTTGGTAGAAAGACAACACGTAATTCACCAAGTATATTAAACGCTGGTTTTTTGCCTACCGTTATGTTTGATGGTCATTTAGAAACATTGGAAAAACAAGTCATTGTTCCGATTCAAGAACATACAGAAATGGCAATGGACATGCTAACTTTAATTAAAAAATTAAGAGCAATACCTGAATATCAAGCTGCCGCAAAAGAAATTTTCCAACGAGATTTTGACCCTTTTGTTTTGACTAGAAGTATCGCTGCATTTGAACGTTCATTAATTTCCATGAATAGCAGATTTGATCAATACTATTATCAAAAAAAGAAAAATGCTTTAACACAAATGGAAATCAAAGGATGGAAATTGTTTTCAGAAAAATTGTATTGCATTAAATGTCACCCAGCTCCTTATTTTACAACATACAAAACTGAAAATAATGGTCTTTATGCCAATTACGGATTAGAAGAGGATAAAGGACGATTTCGAATTCACAATGACTCGAACGATATCGGTTTTTTCAAAATCCCTTCTCTAAGAAATATTGAATTAACGTATCCTTATATGCATGATGGTTCATTAAAAACAATTGAAGAGGTCATTTATCATTACATGAATGGTGGAAAAAAAGATAAACGACAAAGTAAACTAATCGTTCCTTTTAAATTAAAAAATAAAGAGGTATTGGAATTAAAAGCTTTTTTAAACGCTCTGACTGACACTTTATATTTGAAAAATTATGTAAACTAAAAAAGCTGCTCAAAATGAACAGCTTTTACGATTAAAATATGTTTTTTTATTTTTTAACTTTTACAGTTGATAATTGATTAAACGTTTGCTTAATAATTTTTGGATAAATCGCTCCAAATTCGACAATACACCATTCCTTAAATCGTTGGATTTCTTCAGCATCTGTAATCCATTTCAAGGATTTTTGTAGCTCTTTCTGAAAAAGCTTAGCATCAAAGCTTACTTTTTTCAAGATGTTTTTCGTTAACTCTAGCATTGTATTTATAGTTTGTTTGTAAATGCAATATATTAAAAAAAACAATCCAAGAAAATAAAAAACTGTTAAAATCGGTAAATGGTGTAATTGTATCGCTAAAAATTGAAATTTAATTCTGAATTATCTTGATATTCGAACCATCACTGTAATAATAAATTAAAATTCCTGATTCATTTTTAGAAACCTCTTGACCAAGCAAATTGGTTATTTTAAGAATTGTTGCTTGAGAAGTAATTTGATTATCCACTGAAATTAAATCTGAAAAATGACTTTCTCCATTATAATCTGTTTGTTTCAATTGATAATAAACAATTCCATTAATCTTATCTCGATCAACTAAACGATATGAATTTTCTATCGTTGAATTCCCTGCTCCTTTAACATAACCCAATACTTCAAAATTTTGACCATCAAATGACTTAAATACAGTGAAGAAATCGTTATCAATCTCAGCTGCTGTTTTCCATGTGATTAAATTGTAATTTTCCGTTTTCTTTGCTTCAAATGAAATAAGTTCAATTGGTAAAACAATATTTAAACTTGAACAGTCTCCTGTATAAGAAGGTACGCTTGGTGATGAAAACACTGAAGGTGAGGTCCCTGATATTGTAATTGTTCCAGTTGAAGAAGGTGTTCCACTATTAGTAACCGTAAAAGTACCAGCAACCCGACTTAAATTTGTTGCACTTGAACTAAATGTAGTATTTGATACTGATACTGTTCCTGCTCCTTGCATGTGAATGTCATTGGCTGTATTGGCAGTGTTTCCTGAGAAACTTGAATTTGAAATTGTCAATGTTGCTGTATTGGATGCAAGTGTTCCTTTTACTGTCCCGTTTGAAAAAGCATTGTTATCAAATGAACAACCTGAAATTGAAACAACACCTTTAGCAAAATAACAACTTCCACCAAATCCTGCTGATGGTGAAGAGCTGATGGTGTTATTTCGAAATATGGAATTTGAAATTGTAACTTTAGGAGTACCCGAAGTCGTAGTTATATAAATTGCAGAACCACAATTATTACTTGCAAAACCTAAATTATTCCCATCAATTAAACAGTTGCTAATATTCAATGAATCTGTACCAAAAGTGCCTGATGTATGAATTACAACACCCCCATCATATTGCGAATCATTTTTTTGATTTCCAGCAAAGGCAACATCTGTAATTGACAGTTTCAAATTTGCACTAGCTCCACCACCTAAAATATCGATACAACCGCCATATTGCGTTGCAGAGCCATTACAAAAAAATCCTCCTCCATTTATCTCCACTTTATTTGTTTGATCAAACGTGTAAATTAATAATACAGCACTGTTGCCGGAAGCACCTGAACCTGTGGCACCGTTTTCACTAAAAACAACATTATTAAACTTTACTTTATTGGTTGTTGAAGTTGTCAAACTATTTATTGTAAAAACTTGACCCGTAAAATTTGTTTTATATTGATATTTTTTGAATTGAATATCATTTATTGTAGCCCCAGCTGCGCCACCTGTTATTTGAGCAAAATAATATGTGTTTAAAACCGCTGTTGAACTTCCACCATTCTTTACGTTACTTGATGTGAAAAACTGATTGTCAAAAATTGTTTTAGATTGACCTGCTCCTTTTATATGTAATCTTACTTGAATCGTATATCCACAGTTTAAACCAAATCCATCTCCACCAGAATAACTAGTATATGTTCCTGCATCAACGAATATTGTGTCTCCATGACTGAAAGTTCCTGTTCGTACATTCCATAATTTATTAAATGTAGCATACGGAGCAGAACTTGTTCCATTTCCTGATGTATTACTTCCTACCGCAGAACAAAAAACATCTCCAGTTGTTGAATTATCATTTACATAATATTTAGCAGTAAATGCTATATTTGACCAACAGATAATAAATAGTAGTAAACCAATTAGCTTGAGCATTTGAAAAAGTTTAATGGGATTTTAACACAAACTTATTCTATGCTTAACGAATTGACTATTTATACATGTATGAATTCACGGAAAAACTACAACAAACGTCTATTCATACAAATAGAAAACATTAATATTACTGTGTATTAGTAAGTAAATATGGACATTTGGACACTTTTCATATCAATCATTTCTGTGGGCTTATTCCTAAGTTCTGTTTTTATATTTGTTCAGAATCGGAGGTCAAAATCAATCATTAAAATTCAATTTTCAGTTTTCATTTTATTGTTTTCACTTATTCATTTTATTTTATTTCTAATAGGTGATCCTTACTCAATTATCCCTGCTGCGATTGAAAATATATCTTCATTAATGTTTAGTGTAGTTATCATTTCAATACCACCCGCCATTTATAATTATGTCATTTTAAATATTGATAAAAAAAATATAATCGATTTAAAAATATTTCGGATTAGCTATGTTTTAACATCTATAAATATTATTTCATTTATTTATTTTTCTGCTAAACCAACTGCTGATGATTTTTTATATGAAGTCATTGAAAATGTGATGAACTATTCAAATTTCATTTCATTTATTTTTATTTTCCCGGGAATTACAGTTTATTATTTCTATAAAATAATAATGGCCATTAAGAAATCAAACCCTTATAAAAAGCAATCTATTTTAGAATTAATACAACATTATCAATTCATTTCAATTGGTTACTTTGTTTTTATATGTTTTTACCTTAGCTCAAAGTATATTGATTCTACAATACTGTTAATCACTTATCGTGTCATAACGATTTTATACATTTCAATACTTTTTATATTAATCTCAAAATACGTCAGAAAAAAGTCTAGATTCTCAAAAGAAATAATTGAAGAAAGTCATAATACACAAAAAAATTACCAAGAAATAAGTGATAAAATATACAAACTGATTTTAGAAGAAAAACCATATTTAGATCCTAAAATAACTATTTATCAACTTGCAAAGATGATTGATACCAATGAAAAATATTTATCCAATTATCTAAATGAAGTCCATAATTTAAACTTCTATAATTACATTAATCAGTTTCGAATTTCACAAGCTAAAGAATTATTGGTTGATCCTCTACATGAAAATTATACCATTGAAACAATTGGAAATATGTCTGGATTCAATTCAAAATCTTCATTTAATTCTGCTTTTAAAAAAGAAACGGGACTTACTCCTTCAGAATATAAAAAATCTAAATATCAAAAAGATATTTGATCGAAAACAAAGGTTCATGCCATTTCTCACCTCACCTTTAAAAAAAAGGATGTATCTTTGCGCAAAATAATTGAAATCACGTTAAACACTATTGAAAAGTCTTCTAAATGGAATAGTAATTATTTCAATAGGAGATTATTAATCGTGTTTTCGGAAAATAAAAAAGAAAATGAAAAGAATTGTCGAGTTTAGAAAGTTATTAGGTGTGGAGAGAACAACATCTTTAAATGAAATGAAAAAAGTGTATAGAAATTTCATGAAAGAATTTCACCCAGATAAATTCCATGACAATCCAGAAGCCTTAAAAGAAGCAGAAGAGAAAAGTAAACGAATTATTGAAGGTTACCATTTCTTAGTGAGTATTTCTCCTGAAACGGCAGAAAACAATAAAGAATCTTATTTGGAAAGCATTAACAACAGTGTAATTGTTGATTTCCAATACAAAGGACAAGTTTTAAAAATTGATTTTTCTGATGGAAATAGTTATGAATATTTTGGAGTTTCTCAAGATGTTTACAAAAAATTATGTCAGTCAGATTCTCAAGCTCGTTTCGCTAGAAGAAAAATTTGTACAGTATTTACATACAGAGCCGTTACACAAACAGTAACTGCATAATTTATATCTTTTTAACACAAAATAGCTTTGCATAAAGTTATGTTAATGGATATTTAAGTAAATTTGCAATCATTAAAAATAGAATGTTATGAAATTAGGTGCAACAGAAATCATATTGATACTTGCAGTTGTATTATTGTTATTTGGAGGTAAGAAAATTCCTGAATTAATGAAAGGTTTAGGAAAAGGTATCAAAGAATTCAAAGATGCTTCTAAAGGTGAGGATACTTCAAAAGAAGTAAAAGAAGAAAATAAATAGTAAATCAAGAAAAATGTATCGAACATTTGCTGAAGTAAAGAAAGCGATTACTTCAGGAGCTTCTGTATTGGAAATAGTTGAATATTACATTTCTAAGATTAAAGAAAATTCTGATTTAAATGCATTTTTAGAAGTTTTTGAAGATTCTGCTCGTCAAAAAGCGGTTGAAGTTGATCAACGTATCAAAGATGGTACTGCAGGTCGATTAGCTGGAATGGTGATTGGTTTAAAGGATAACTTGTGTTACACGAACCATAAAGTTTCTGCTTCTTCAAAAATTTTGCAAAATTTCGAATCATTATATACTGGAACAGCTGTTCAACGATTAATTGATGAAGATGCAATTATGATTGGACGTTTAAATTGCGATGAATTTGCAATGGGAAGTTCGAATGAAAATTCAGCTTTTGGTCCAGTTAAAAACCCATTAAATAAAAGTTTAGTACCTGGTGGTTCATCTGGTGGTTCTGCCGCTGCTGTTGCCGCTGGACTTTGTACTGCAACTTTAGGAAGTGATACAGGTGGTTCAATTCGACAACCTGCTTCTTTTACTGGAACGTTTGGTTTAAAACCAACTTACGGAAGAATTAGTAGACATGGATTAATTGCTTACGCTTCTTCATTTGATCAAATTGGTCCGTTCACAAATTCAATCGAAGATTCAGCTTTATTGCTGGAAATAATGGCTGGAAAAGATGAATATGACAGTACTGTTTCATCAAAAAAAGTAGAAAACTATGCTTCTTTTGAAAAACCAGCTAAATTAAAAATTGCTGTTCTTCAAGAAAGTTTGGAAACGGAAGGTGTTGACCCAGAAGTAGTAACTAAAATGAATCAAATCATTGAAAAGTTAAAAGCGGATGGTCACGAAGTTGAAAATGTTTCGTTTCCCTATTTGGAATACATGGTGCCAACTTATTATGTATTAACAACTGCTGAAGCTTCTTCAAATTTATCTCGTTTCGATGGGGTTCATTATGGTTATAGAAGTGCTGAAGCAGTTGGTGTTGAAGCGACTTATGTAAATTCTAGAAGTGAAGGTTTTGGTCCAGAAGTTCAACGTAGAATTATGGCTGGAACATTTGTTCTTTCAAACGAATTTTACGATGCCTATTATACTAAAGGTCAAAAAGTAAGAAGAGTATTAAAAGATAAAACGGACGAGATTTATAAGAATTTCGACATGATGATTCTTCCAACAACTCCTTCAACTGCTTTCCCTTTAAATGCTGTAAAAGATCCGATTCAAATGTATTTGCAAGATATTTTTACTGTTCACGCAAATTTAACTGGAAACCCAGCAATCTCTTTACCATTAGGACAACATTCAAATGGAATGCCTTTTGGAATTCAAGTTATGGCTGATCATTTCAAGGAAAAAGAATTATTTAATTTCTCATCCTATCTTACTGAGATAGCCTAAGATTTAATTATGATAAAAAATTGTTTAATTGTTATTGTTGGTTTTTTAAGTTTTATTTCAATTGGTCAAGTACCTCCTGTTGTAAAACCTGTGGATTCTACTATTATAAAAAAAGATCCATTTTACATAACTGTTGAACAAACATTAAATGCTTTTTACGATGAAGTTGCGAATCAATCAAATTATGATTCTATCATCAATGCATTAAAATATGAATCTGGTGTAACTCCAAAATTTTCTGACGAAGTTTATTGTGAACGTTTGGAGAAAATGAATGAAATGACGCCTTTTCATTTAGATTGTACACCGCCTGCTTTAGCAACAATAAAATTTTTCGCTGAAAACAGAAGAAGCTTTGCAAGAGTCGTTCTTGGAAGATCTCAATTGTATTTTGAGATGTTCGAAGAAAAATTGGCGATGTATGGTTTACCAAAAGAATTAAAGTTTTTAGCTGTAATTGAAAGTGGTTTAAGACCGCAAGTAAAATCAAGAGCTGGTGCATTAGGATTATGGCAATTTATGTACCGTACTGGTTTATATTATGGATTAAATGAAAATTCATACATCGATGAACGTATGGATCCTGAAAAAGCTACAGATGCTGCTTGTCGTTACTTGAAAAAATTATATGATATCTATGGTGATTGGAATTTAGCGCTTGCTTCTTACAATGCAGGTCCTGGTAATGTCAACAAAGCGATTCGTCGTTCTGGAGGTAAAACAACTTATTGGGAAGTTAGACCTTTTTTACCAGCTGAAACACAGGGATATGTTCCAAACTTTATAGCTGCAGCATATTTATTAACGTATCATGCTGAACATAATATTATTCCAATTGAAGCAAAATGGAAATATGCTCAATTAGATACAATGTGTTTATCTACTGGTATTCACATGTCAACAATGACAAAATTGACGGGTTGGTCTTTAGATGAAATTCAATCATTAAATCCTATCTATAAAACAGGATATATTCCAAGAACGAATCCTCCACAATGTATTACTGGACCGTTATTGGAAATCGGAAAATTAGTAAGTGTTGAAGATGAATTATATGCATTAGAAAAACAATTATATTCTTCATATACAGCAACAGAACCATTAGCTGCCGAAAAAGATACAGTTGAGACACTTAAAGTAAGTGGAAGTGATGCTGTGACATCTTCAGCTATTAATACAGATGCATTTGTTTATCACACGGTATTAAGAGGTGAAACGATTGGTCGAATTGCTACAAAACATGGTGTAACTGTAAGTCAAATTATGACTTTAAACAATATGAAAAGCACTTCATTGTATGCAGGTCAACGTATTAAGGTGAAACAAGTTGGTGCGAAAACACCAATTGAAACGGATCCAAATGCTGTGTTAAATCCATCAGATTCAGTTACTGTTCAACCTGTTGTTGAAGAAATTAAACCTGTGAAACCAGTAAAAGTAAAACCGGTTATTAAAAATTATAACGTACGTTCAGGAGATACTTTCTCAAAAATTGCTCAACGACATAACT
Organism: Fluviicola sp.; assembly: GCA_021300395.1. Classification (GTDB taxonomy): domain Bacteria; phylum Bacteroidota; class Bacteroidia; order Flavobacteriales_D; family Crocinitomicaceae; genus CAIUKX01. The sequence continues at coordinate 17,620 of JAJTEO010000013.1, forward strand.
TAACGCAACAACAATTAAAACGTTTGAACCCTGGAATCAATGAAAATAGATTAACGGTTGGACAACGTATTCGAGTAAAATAGTTGCTTTAAACCATTAAACTAACTTTCATGGTAAAAATTTCAGCCGTTATTATTACATTCAACGAAGAAAAAAATATCGGTCGTTGTTTAGAGTCACTTCAAGGAATCGTAGATGAAATTGTTGTTGTTGATTCATTCTCAAAAGATAAAACTAAAGAAATTTGTGAATCATATAATGTCAAATTTGTTGAACATAAATTTGATGGACACATTGAACAAAAAAATTGGGCAATCACTCAAGCTTCTTTTCCTCACGTCCTATCTTTAGATGCAGATGAAGCGTTGGATGAAACGTTGAAAAAAAGCATCTTAGAAGTTAAATCAAATTGGCAATTTGACGCCTATTCTATGAATCGTTTAACGAATTATTGCGGAAAATGGATTCATCATTGCGGTTGGTATCCAGATGTTAAATTAAGACTTTGGGATTCTTCTAAAGGTGAATGGGGTGGTGATAATCCGCATGATAAATACGAATTGGCTGATAAATCAAGTCCAACAAAACATCTTAAAGGAGATATTCTTCATTATAGCTATTACACTTTAGAGGATCATTACAAACAAGTAAATTATTTCACGGATATTCTTTCTAAAGCGCAATTTAAACGTGGCAAAAAAGCACCATTGATTACCATGTTGATGAGTCCAATAGTGAAATTCAATAAAGATTATATTATCAAATTAGGAATTTTAGATGGAAAAGCTGGATTTACAATTTGTAGAATTTCAGCCTACGCTACTTTTTTAAAATATAAAAAACTTAGAGCACTTCACCTAGCAGCAAAAAAAGGATAAGATGATTAAACAGATTGATCTTACGAACAAAAAAGTCATCATCAGTAGAACGGATAGTATTGGTGATGTGATGTTAGTTCTTCCTATTTGCACATGGTTGAAAGCTAATTTCCAAGGAATCTATATCTACTTTCTTGGTAATGCTTATACCAAAGCGGTTGTAAACTCATATGATTCAGTAGATGAATTCATTGATTGGAAAGAATTAGAATCTAAATCGAAAGAAGAGCAAATTAGCTTTCTAAAAGCTTGAATACCGAAGCAATTGTTCATGCATTTCCAAGAAAAGAAATAGCGAAGCTCGCTAAAAAAGCGAAAATAAACTTTCGTATTGGTACTTCTCATCGCTTATTTCATTTTTTAACCTGCAATGTTAAAGTTGATTTTACGAGAAAAAACTCGCCTTATCATGAATCACAATTAAATTTTGAATTGCTTCGACCGTTTGGTTTGACTTCAATTCCTTCATTGGAAGAAGTGAATGAAATGACCAAATACTTTGTAGCGAAAAACTATGAATTACCAGCAT
>JAJTEO010000145.1 GCA_021300395.1 Fluviicola sp.
AACCTCACCAATTTTAGGATTAAATTCTTTTAAATATTCTTTTAATAGATTCGTCATTTCTAATAAATTAGCTCGTTCACCAACCGCAGTATTGAATACTGATCCAATTGCTTCTGGATTTGTTGTCGTCGCAGCCAAATGATTCATTTGAATTACATTTTCAATATATGTAAAATCCCTTGAATTAGTTCCGTCTCCGTTGATGGTAGGTGATTCTAAATTCATCAATAATTGAGTGAATTTTGGTATTACAGCTGCATAAGCACCATTTGGATCCTGTCTTCTACCATACACATTGAAATATCTTAGACCTATTGATTCAAAACCATAGGTTTTATAAAATACATCAGCATATAATTCATTCACATATTTTGTAATTGCATAAGGTGAAAGAGGTTTACCAATAACTTCTTCTACTTTCGGTAAATTAACAGAATCTCCGTAAGTTGACGAACTAGCTGCATAAACAAAACGCTTAACTTTTGCATCTCTTGCAGCAACTAACATGTTTAGAAAACCATTAATATTTACATCATTACTAGTAATTGGATCATTAATCGATCTAGGAACTGAACCTAACGCTGCTTGATGCAAAACAATCTCTACATTATCTACAGCTTTTTTACAAGTATTTAAATCACGAATATCACCTTCAATTAATGTGAAATTAGGATTCGAAAGAAACGGTTCAATGTTTTCTCTTTTTCCCGTTGCAAAATTATCTAGGCATTTTACAATATTGTTATTGCTCAATAAAGACTCACATAAATTTGAACCTATAAATCCAGCTCCACCTGTTACAAGTACTACTTTATTTTTTATCATTTTTGACATTATATTACAGCTTCGCCGTTCTCAATTACATTCGTAATTAAGCACGTTAAACTTTTTCGCTAGCTAAAACTAACTTATTTTATTTACAAATGATAATGGAATATCCACTAACATTTTATTTTCAAGTGCAGTAACCTCAATTAATACACGATGATTTCCTTTAATTATAACTGACATCCCTGTCATTCCCTTTAGAGGACCTTTAATAACTTCAATGTAATCTCCTGAAAATATTTTATTCGTAATTTCTAATAATGTTAAATCTATATTAGAAATTAAAATTTTTAAATTTTCAATTTCTTCTTCCTTAATAATTGCCGGTTTTGATAATAATTTTAATACACAAACAACACCTTGAATATTTAGAATTTTAGTAAATTCTTTTTCTTCGCAATTAATAAAAACAAATGATGAGATTAAAGGTACAATAACTTTTTTTTTGCGATCACTCCAAAGTCGAATTTCTGTTTTTAGAGGCAAAAATGAATTGTAACCAGCTTCTAAAAGTCTTTCATGGACTTTCTTTTCTGCTCTAGATTTTGTTCTAAAAGCAAACCAGTTTATTTCATTTTCAACGACTTCCATCTAAATTGTAATCAATTTAATATTTTAAAATAACAATTTTTTGTAATCGCAGTAGAGATATTGTTTTTTTCAAAAATAGCTATAATACAAAATAATTATCGCGAATATACGAATTTTTAAGAAACGAATTAAGTGATTTCATCGATGAATAGTGGATTTTTTATTTTTAAATAAAATTACGTAGTTCTTTTTTTGCTTTTAATTATCTTTGACGAAATACTCATTTTTTATGTCAGAAGATAATAAAATCATATTTTCAATGGTGGGTGTTACGAAAGTGACACCAATTGGAAAACCAATTATTAAAAACATTTATTTATCATTTTTCTATGGTGCTAAAATTGGTATCATTGGATTAAATGGTTCAGGAAAATCTACAGTAATGAAAATTATTGCTGGATTAGATAAATCTTTTCAAGGTGATGTCGTTTTTTCTCCTGGTTATACTGTTGGTTATTTACCTCAGGAACCTGAATTAGATGAGAAAAAAACAGTGAAGGAAATTGTTATGGAAGGTGTTCAAGAAACGGTTGATGCGTTGAAAGAATACGAAGAAATCAATAATTCTTTCATGGATGAAGAGATATTAAATGATCCAGATAAAATGGATAAATTAATTGCTCGTCAAGGTCAAGTTCAGGATCGTATTGATGCATTAGATGCATGGGAATTAGATGCAAAATTGGAAAGAGCAATGGATGCATTACGTTGTCCGCCTGATGATCAATTAATTGGAACATTATCTGGTGGTGAACGAAGAAGAGTTGCATTATGTCGATTATTACTTCAAAATCCTGATATTTTATTGTTAGATGAGCCTACCAATCACTTGGATGCTGAGTCTATTGAATGGTTAGAACAACACTTACAACAATATAAAGGAACTGTAATTGCTGTAACGCACGATAGATATTTCTTAGATAATGTTGCTGGTTGGATTTTAGAATTAGATAGAGGTGAGGGTATTCCATTTAAAGGAAACTATACTTCTTGGTTGGAACAAAAAGGTGAACGTTTAAGAGCTGAAGAGAAAACAGCTTCTAAACGTCAAAAAATGTTAGCACAAGAGTTGGATTGGGTTCGTATGAATCCTAAAGCTCGTCAGGCAAAATCGAAAGCACGTTTATCTAATTATGATAAAATGCTGTCTGAGGAATTGAAAGAGAAAGAAGCTACTTTGGAGATTCCAATTCCAAACGGTCCTCGTTTAGGTAATAATGTAATAGATGCAGTGAATGTAGCTAAAGCATTTGGAGATAAATTGTTATATGATGATTTAAACTTCAAATTACCACCTGCAGGAATCGTTGGTGTAATCGGGCCAAATGGTGCTGGTAAAACGACAATCTTCAAAATGATCATGGATGAAATTCAACCTGATGGTGGTGAGTTTACAGTTGGAGAGACAGTTAAAATTGGTTATGTTGATCAGTCTCATAAAGATATTCATCCAGATAAAACGATTTTTGAGGTTGTAGCAAATGGTTTAGAATTGATTGAAATTGGAAATCAAAAAATCAATGCTAGAGCTTATATTTCTAAATTCAATTTTGTAGGTTCTGATCAAAATAAGAAAGTTGGTTTATTATCAGGAGGTGAGCGTAATCGTTTGCATTTAGCGATGACTTTAAAAACAGAAGCGAACGTTTTGTTATTAGATGAGCCTACAAATGATATTGATGTTAATACTTTAAGAGCATTAGAGGAGGGGATTATGAATTTCGCAGGTTGTGCAGTTGTAATTTCTCACGACAGATGGTTCTTAGATCGAATTTGTACACACATTTTAGCTTTCGAAGGTGATTCTCATGTCTACTGGTTTGAAGGTTCATATTCAGAATACGAAGAAAACAGAAAGAAACGTTTAGGTGATAATGCTCCGAAACGAATTAAATACAGAAAACTGATTAAATAATTTTAAGTTTTGAATTTTGGAATATGAATTAATCCAAAATTCAAAATTTATAATCCAAAATCTAAAAATGAGCGATCCTTTACATGGTAAGACGTTAGAATCAATTTTAAATGAACTTGTTGAAGAACTTGGATGGGAACATATGGGATATTTAATTGATATCAACTGTTTCAATAGTGATCCAAGCATAAAAAGTAGTTTAAAGTTTTTACGAAAAACTCCTTGGGCTCGTAAGAAAGTAGAGGATTTGTATGTCAATAAAGTTGTAAACAAGCGTTTGAAATAATAGATTTCATCTAAAGTCAATCATTAAATTAAATATTCAAAATGAGCATAAGAAATTTAGAACCAAAAGCAATGTGGAATCATTTTGCTGATTTAAATGCAGTTCCACGTCCATCTAAAAAGGAAGAAAGAGTTATCGAATTTATGATGAATTTCGGTAAATCTTTAGGTTTAGAAACGATTCAAGACAAAATCGGAAATGTAATTATTAAAAAACCAGCTTCTAAAGGTATGGAAGATAGAGAGACTGTAATTTTACAATCTCATATCGATATGGTTCATCAAAAAAATTCAGATACAGTTTTCGATTTTGATACACAAGGAATCGAAATGCTAGTAGATGGTGATTGGGTAAAAGCAAATGGAACAACTTTAGGAGCTGATAACGGAATTGGTGTTGCATCAATTATGGCTATTTTAGCTTCTTCTGATATTGATCATCCTGCGATTGAAGGGATGTTTACGATTGATGAAGAAACAGGAATGACTGGAGCAATTCATTTAGATGGATCTAATTTTACGGGAAAAATATTATTGAATCTTGATACAGAAGATGATGATGAATTATCAATTGGATGCGCGGGAGGAATTGATACCAATACTTCTTACAACTATTCGCAAGTTGATGTAAATAAAGATTTTATCGGATATCAAATATCAATTAAAGGTTTATTAGGTGGGCATTCAGGAATGGATATTGATAAAGGTCGTGGAAATGCGAATAAACTAATGAACCGTATTCATTATCATTTACATTCATTAACTGAACTTCAAATTATTTCAATTGATGGAGGAAGTTTGAGAAATGCAATTCCTCGTGAGTCAAAATCTGTAATTGCAATTCATAAAGATTACGCTCCGACTTTTGAAAAAGAAATCACTCGTATAGCTCAAGAATTAGTTTTTGAATTAAAAACGATTGAACCACATTTAGAAATTCATTGGAC
>JAJTEO010000146.1 GCA_021300395.1 Fluviicola sp.
GTGTATAATCGTTTGATGGACATCAAAAAAAGAATTGAAAATGGTGAAGATTTTGCAACTGTAGCGAAAGGAAAAGCAGGTTCTGAAGATCCTTCTGTGGTAAATAATGCGGGCGATTTAGGTTATTTTACTGCTTTTCAAATGGTTTATCCATTTGAAGATGCTGCTTTTACAACACCTGTTGGTAAAATTTCTAATCCTGTTAGAACTCGTTTTGGTTATCATTTAATTTACGTTACTGATATTCGTAATGCTAGAGGAACAATAAAAACTGCTCACATCATGGTTTCAGTTCCAAAGGGGTCTTCAAACGAAGATGTTGAGTCAGCTTCTAAAAAAGCAAACGAAATCTATGCGGAATTGCAAAAAGGAGGAAACTTTGAAGAGTTAGTTAAAAAATATTCAGATGATCCTAGCTCAAATTCAAAAGGTGGTGTTTTGCCTGCTTTTGGTACAGGAACGACAACTCGTATGGTTCCTGCTTTTGAAGAAACAGCTTTTGCGTTGAAAAACAATGGTGATTATTCAACTCCAATTAGAACAGATTATGGTTTTCATATCATTAAAAAAATTGAATGGACAGATGTTCCAGCGTTTGAAATAGCTAAAAAAGAATTACAAGGGAAAGTAAATAAAGATGAGCGTTCATTGAAAACGCAAGAGTCATTTGTTGCTAAATTGAAAAAAGAATATAATTATAAAAACAAGACAGCAAAAACGTTGAAATGGTTTGAAAACAATTTAGATACAACTTATTACGAAGGGAAATGGACTGCTGAAAAATTAAAATCAAACAAACCACTTTTTGTCTTGGATGGTAAAAAGTTTAACCAAAAAGATTTCGCAAGATTTTTAGAAAATAATCAAAGAGGTGCTAAAAAAGAAGATTTCCATACGGTTGTAACGAATCAATATAAAAAATTCGAGAAAGAAGCTATTTTAGGTTATGAAGAATCTAAATTACCTTCAAAACATTCTGATTTCAAAGCTTTGTTGAATGAATATCATGATGGAATTATTTTGTATGAAGTAATGACTGATAAAGTTTGGAACAAAGCGATGAAAGATACAACTGGGTTAAAAGAGTTTTTCGAAAAAAACAGAGATCAGTATGTTTGGGGTAAACGAGTGAATGCAATGGTTTACGAGTGTTCAAATAAAGAAGTTGCTTCTGAAGTATTCAAAATGATTCAAAATGATACAATCAATTCTAAACACGTAATTGAGAAAATCAATAAGGATAGTGAGTTAAATTTAAGAGTGAAAACAAATAAATACGATGTTGCGGTTACTCCTTTCTTGAAAGATCAAAATGTGGTAATGGGAGTTAATAAACCATATGAATTTGAAGGGAAAATTTATGTGATAAAAGTTTCTGAAGTATTAGCTCCAGGCAGAAAAGAATTGACTGAAGCAAAAGGAGCAATCACTTCTGACTACCAAAATTATTTAGAAAAAACATGGTTGGATGAATTAAATAAAAAACATCCAATTAAAATAAATGAAACTGTTCTTTACTCGATTGGTAAATAAATTAAAATATATAATATTACAGGCTGGCTTTGTTGTCAGCCTGTTTTGTTTTTTACTGTTGACAAATTGCTCAACTGATAATCCTATTGTTGCATCTGTAGATGATGTAGAATTGTCTAAAGAAGATGCTACAATGTTGATGAAGCATTTAGGTTATGACATTAAAAACCCAAAGGAATGGAAGAGGTTTATTCATTTTTGGTGTGAACAACAAGTTTTTAGTGAAGAACTTAATTTATCGGATGTTACAAAATCAAGACTAGTAAATTTAAGAAGTCAAGTTTTTGCAGGGGATTTGGCAAAATATTATTTAGAAGAAAAATTAATTTCACAAAAATTAGATACCGTAATTTCGGAGAAAGAATTAAAGAAGTATTACGATTCAAACAAAGAAGCGTTTGAATTACAGGATTATATAGTTAAAGCCTTATATATAAAAATCCCGAAAGAAGCGAAAGTGATAGCAAAGCTTAAAAAACATTACTTGTTAAAAAATGATAAAGATTTAGCACAAGTAAATTCAAATGCTAAACTTTATGCCGATGATTATTATTTTAACGATGAAAATTGGATTTATTTTTCTGAATTAACAAAGGATGTTCCTTTAAAGAATTATAATATCGATAATATAGTTTTAAATAGAACGAAGACTTATTTTAGTGATGATCAGTACGTTTATTTTTTAAATATTATTGATTTTAATTTAAAAAATGAAACACCTCCATTTGATTTTTTTAAAGATCAATTAAAGGAAATGATTATTGCGCAAAGAATGAATACTTTAAGAGAAAAAAACGAATCAAAAATGATTCAAGAAATAAAAACAAAACATGAGATTAAAATTAATATTTAGTATTATCTGTTTAAGTACTTCGGTGCTATTTGGTCAAAAAGAAAATGTAGTTGACAAAATAGCAGCTCAAATTGGTGATAATGTAATTCTGAAGTCCGATATAGAGGCACAGAAAATTCAAATGGTACAAGCTAAAATGGAAGTTTCTTCTGCTACAGATTGTTCAATTTTGGAAGAATTAATGTATCAGAACTTATTAATGAATCAAGCGAAATTGGATAGTTTAGTTGTTTCTGATGCTCAAGTTGACGGTGAAATGGAAAATCGTTTGAGAATGTTGGAACAACAAATTGGTAGTCGCCAAAAATTGGAAGAATTTTACGGTAAATCTACATCTCAAATTAAAGAGGAATTTAGAGAGACGATTAAAGATCGTTTATTAGCCCAGGATATGGAGTATAAAATCACGGAAGGAGTTACGGTGACTCCAAAGGAAGTGAAGGAATATTTTTCAACGGTTGTAGATGACAGTATACCTTTTATCAATTCAAAATTAAGTTTTCAGCAAATTGTTTTCTATCCTGAAGTAACAGAAGCAGATAAGAAAATGACATATGATAAATTGAATGATATTCGAAATGGAATTTTAGCAGGGAAAAGTTTTGAAACGCAAGCAAGAATTCATTCTATGGATCCAGGAAGTGCTTCGCAAGGAGGAAAGTACAAAGCGACTAGAGGAATGATGGTTCCGCAATTTGATGCTGCTGTTTTTAGTTTAAATGTTGGAGAAGTTTCCCCTATTTTTGAGACGAATTATGGTTATCATATTGTAACGTTGTTAGATAGAAAAGGGGATGATTATACATGTCGTCATATTTTGTTAATTCCAGAGTATAGTAACAAAGCTTTGGAAATGGCATCATTGAAAATGGATTCATGTTATAAAGAATTATCCTCAAAACACATCACATGGGATGAGGCTGTTTTGAAATATTCAAATGATGAATTAACGAAACAGAATAAAGGAATCATTACTAATCCAATCAATGGTGAACAAACGTGGGATATGGAAGACTTAAATCAAGTGGATCAACAAATCTATGTGTTAACGGATGCTTTAGAAAAAGGAGATATCACAACTCCAAATATGTATGTGGATATATACGATCACAAACAGGGAATTAGAATTGTTAGATTGATGGACAGAAGTGCTCCTCATAAAGCGAATTTAAATGATGATTTTACATTGATTAAAAACGCAGCGGAAAATGATAAAAAGCAAAAAGCAATTAGTAAATGGACAAAATCTAAAATTGCAAATGCCTATATCAGAATAGATGAAGAATACCTTGGTTGTAACTTCAAAAACCCTTGGGTGGTCAAATAGAATTTGTATATTTAAACATTCAAAAGAATTTAATTATGTCAGATAAGGTTTTAGTAGATCAATTAGTCGCTCATTATAAAGAATTAAAACAAGAAATTCACAAGGTAATTGTTGGTCAAGATGATGTAGTAGATCAAGTATTGATTTCTATATTTTCGAAAGGACATTGTTTATTAGTTGGTGTTCCTGGATTGGCAAAAACGTTGTTGGTAAATACAATCGCACAATCATTAGGTTTGAGTTTTAATCGTGTACAATTTACGCCCGATTTAATGCCTTCTGATATTATCGGTTCTGAAATTTTAGATGAAAACAGAAACTTTAAATTTATTAAAGGGCCTTTATTTAGCAATATCGTATTAGCGGATGAGATCAATAGAACTCCTCCTAAAACACAATCTGCACTTTTGGAAGCAATGCAGGAAAGATCAGTTACAACAGGTGGTGTAAATTACCCATTGCCAGCTCCTTTCTTTGTTTTAGCAACTCAAAATCCAATTGAACAAGAAGGAACGTATCCATTACCTGAAGCACAATTAGACCGTTTCATGTTCAATATTTGGGTTGATTATCCAACGTATAATGAAGAAATGGCGATTGTTCGAGCGACAACTTCGGATGTGAAAACAGAATTGAAAAGAGTTGTTTCTGGAGAGGAGATTATGCAATATCAAGATTTAATTCGTCGCGTTCCTGTACCTGATAATGTATTAGAGTATGCCGTTAAATTAGTTGGTAAAACACGCTTTAGTAGTGATTTTGCTCCACAAATTACTAAAGAT
>JAJTEO010000147.1 GCA_021300395.1 Fluviicola sp.
AAATTAACAGCGTAAGAATTAATAAATTGTTAGTAGCTTTCATTTCTTGTAATTCAATTTGATTGAATGCAAAGTTAGCTATTTTTTTAACTTTTTTATGCCTAATTCTGTTTAATCAATTTCCTTTTGTGACTTATTAACATAAAACATGAAATACTAGAAATTAAAGTAATAGGAGTAAAAATTATTTTTTCATAAAAATTAATAGAAATAACGTTTACAAGGGTGTTGAGGACAAACATGACTGCTAAAATCCAATAAACAAATTGTATATAAGTTTTAGTGATGTTTGTTTTAAAATCTAATAATAAAATACTTAAAATTAATAGGTTTATAAATAATGAAAATGATTCAAATTGATACATTTCAGAAGTTGTGTGAAGTCTTCCTCCCCATACCATTCTATAATCGATTAGTTTAAAAAGAATTAAAAGATGATAGCCACTTACTAAAATGTTCGTTGCTAGAAGGAATAAAAGGGGTAACTTTCTGTTTTTCATTTATTCATAAATTCACCAATAATGTATAATATTTCAGCTTTTTGTTCAGGTGTACCGCTGTTACTCATATTATTGTGAAGTGTATTTTTAAGTTGAACAATTTTAATATCATTTTCTTGTTGTTCTTGAGCTGTTGGAATAACTCCCTCGTCAGCTTTTTGATCAGATGATCTGATTGATAATATTTTTGGTTCAGATGTTACTGGAATTGGCATTCTTCTGTTGTCTAATGAAATAGCTCTTTTAATTTCATTTGGATATTCAGCAGCAAAAAGCATCGACATGTCACCACCATTTGAATGTCCAATCAAAGTAATGTCTGATGTATCTATATAATCAAATTCAGAAGCTAAACTTTGGATTGTATATTGAATGTTTTTTATTCCTCTTTCCCAATTTGGCATTCTTAATTCTTTCAAATTATCACCATTCATTGCTAAAGAATCATCGCTTGGTAATTCATGTTGTAGACTTACTACAAAATAACCTTTTGAAGCAAGAAAATCTGCAATAAACGAATAGTCTAAATATGCTTTACCACTATTCTGGCCGTAACCATGGCTGATGATAACAAGTTTTTGGGTAACAGTTGTTTCACTTGTTTTTGGTTGGTAAATAATGATTGGAATGGATCGATCTCTTATTGAATCAAATATTTCTGAGCGAATAACTCTAACAGGCATGTTCCCAGTTTTTTTAGAATATAAACCATACTCATGATTTTCAGTAACTGCAATTTCTTGTGAAAAAATAATCGGAGTTATAATCAAGTTTAAACAAATAAAAAATATAAGTTTCATAACATATTGTATTAGTGAATAATGAATGTCATTATCTACTAATACTCAGATCAAAGAAAAATGTTGCAAAATGATATGATTTTAACATTTTGTTGTTTAAAAATCTAATAAATAATACGATTATTTGATTACGACATTAACTGCTCAAAGAAGCCTCCTATTTGTTTTTCTTCATCGACGAAATGTATTTCATAAATCCAGAATCGATCTTCATTAAATTTATCTTTAGAGGACATTAATTCTGTATTTTCAGGGTGTATGTAATTGATTTTGTCTTCACCTAATAGCACTTCATGAGGAAAGTTACCTACTAAATGCCCACAATGTTCATTGCCATATTTCCAACCATATTTCAGTGCTAAATCTTGAGTGAATTTATAAAATTCTGCACCTGTTAATACTTCTTTATTTTGATCGTAAAATTTCTTTCCTTCTAACCATGCTGCTTCGATATCCGATTTTAATTTTAACATTAATTGATCTTCTCCTAAAACATATGTTCTTCCAAAATCGGCTTCCCATTCATCGAAATCAGGACCAAAATCAAAGAATAATATATCATTCGGTTGCAACGTTAACACAGGTGGATTTTCTTGATAAGGTAATAACGTGTTTTTTCCGGAACGAACAATTCGTTTGTGCCAATATTTTTTTATCCCAAATAAATTTTCAGCAAGATTAAAAATTTCATTATTTAATTCTTTTTCCGTTTTTCCAGGTTGAATTAAGTTTAATTCTTCAATTTTTTCAAATAAGAACTGCGCTTTTTTTTCAGCTTCTACTAATTTAGAATATTTTACGCTCATGATTTTTTATAAATATCGTTCTTTTAAAATCTTACAATGATGTATTGAATGTCCAGCAATCATCCACCCAATAATTCGTGAAGTAATTTCATTTCCATTTGCTTTTCCTTTGAAATCTATCGAATTGGAATTCATAGATTGAAATAAGTAGATTGTAGATTGACGCACAATTTTAAATTCTTGAATTAAATCAGCTAACGTTCTGTTTTTGCAATTAGAATTAATAATGAAATCATTATCATCGTAACCGGCTAATTCTGTATGATCTTTTCTTGAGAATCGTAAAGCACGATAATTAAAGATTCGTTCACTATCAATAATGTGTTGCAATAGTTCTTTTATTGTCCATTTTCCAATTTCATATTGATAATTTTCCTTTTCAAATTGGATCGATGAAAATAAATCAATTGTCATTTGACCTTGATTTTCTAAAGCTTCAATTAATTCATTTTCTTCAACAAGATTGATATAACTTTTAAAATAAGTTGTTAATTCTGCTTCATTCGGTTTCGATATCATATCAAGCTATTATTTTAAAATAAATGTATTTATTTCTTTCATTAATCCTTTTTTCAAAGGAAGTTTAGGATTCGTATAACTAGCCTTATTTTTTTCAATATCTGAATCCACATTTTTTAATACGTGATTCATGTTTTCAAATAGTTTGTATTCAGCTGAAGGATTTCCTTTGTGAAGAATATCCGAATCAGCAATTAATACTTGCATATCAGTAGTACCTTGAATAATTAAAACGGGAACTTTCACTTTTCTAATTTCAACTGAAGGATCATATTTCAACATAGAGATGATATAAGGCTGGATGGTTGGATTAAATAATGAACCTAATAATATTGGATAATTCGTTACTTTATGTCCGCTTTTTAAGCTGTCCAAAACCACAGCGGTTTGGTCTTTCATCTCTTGAGGAAGTAATTGTTTCCCTAATTGTTCATTCAATAATACGTCTAAAGTTCTTCCCGGACCAGCAATACTTATGTATTTGTCAACTTGTGATTTTTGAGCAGCAAGCATACCTATGAGAGAGCCTTCACTGTGACCAATGATGGTGATTTTTGAAAATCGAGTATCTGTTTTAATAAAATTGACCCAATCAACAAGATCGTCAACATATTTATCCAAAGTCATATCTCCTTCAATTGTATTTGCAGCTTCCTTACTTTTTGCAATTCCTCTTTTATCATAACGTAAACATGAGATTCCTTTTAGAGAAAGTTGTTCAGCAATCATTTTATAAGTGTCTGAATTTACACCTAGAGGATTATTGCCATTTCGATCAGTTGGCCCTGAACCTGCAACAATAATTGCAATTGAATTGTTTGTGTTTTTTGATGGTATAGTTAATGTTCCGAAGATATCTCCAGTTTTTGTTTTCAATACAAGTTCTGATTCAATATAAGGTGATTTACTTTTTGCAAAAGAAGTGATTGAAATGAATATGGTGAATAAGATGAATATATTTTTCATGTAATTTTTTTTGATAAAAGTAAATATTAAAAACTAGATTTCAGTTTACTTCTAAGCTCGCTCTCCCATTCAGATTTCAAGATACTCAAAACAATACTATCCCTTCTCGAACCGTCAGGACGAAAACTTTCACTTCTTAATACACCTTCTTCTGTGCATCCAATACTTTTCATAGCATTGATACTTCGTTTGTTGTTTAAATCAGCTCGGAATTCGATACGTTCATACTTCAATTGATCGAATGCAAATTCAAGTAATAAATATTTACATGCTTTATTTAAACCAGTTCCTTGAAATGATTTTCCGTACCAAGTAAAACCAAGTAACATTGATTTTTGAATTGGTTGGATGGAATAAAATCGTGTACTTCCTGCGTATTTATTATTCAATTTATCGAAGACAATGAATGTGTAAGCTTGTTCATTTTCTCTGCTTTTTAGAGCTAAATCGATGTATTTTTTTAAGTTTTCTTCTCCATCCGCTCTGACCAATGAAAATTGCCATATTTCGGGTTCATTTAAAGAAAATTCAACTAAATTTTCAAAATCAGATGATTCAATTGGACGTAATAAAACTCTATCGTTTTCTAATATGTAATCTTGATTAAAGTCCATTTTGTTCTTTTAGTAGTTTAATTTTTGAAATTCGAACTGAGGAATAGGTTGTACTTTTTTCTTCTACGTAAAGATATAAGTTCAAAGCTTTCTTATTGAATTCAAAATTAGATTTGATACTTATTAATCTTAATGTTTCAGCTAGTTTTTCTAAATTGTCAAGATTGATTTTTGGATTTTTCAAAAGTGAATCTAGAAAATCTTCATCAGGTATTGTT
>JAJTEO010000014.1 GCA_021300395.1 Fluviicola sp.
GTTGTTCCACCTGGTGATGCAGTTACTGTCCATGAACCTACTGCTGGCAATCCACTGAAATCAACACTTCCTGTTGCTAATATACAAGTTGGTTGTGTTATCGTACCAACTACTAGTGTTGTCGGTGTTGATGGCTGTGCATCGATTACTGTATTTGGTGTTGCCGCTGAAGTACATCCTGATGCATTTGTTACTGTAAATGTATAGGTATTTGCAGATAAACCACTAAATGTTCCTGTTGTTCCTGACCCTGTTAATGTTGTTCCACCTGGTGATGCAGTTACTGTCCATGAACCAACTGCTGGTAAACCACTGAAGTCAACACTTCCTGTTGCAAGTGAACATGTTGGTTGTGTTATCGTACCAACTACTGGTGTGGTTGGTGTTGATGGTTGTGTATTGATTACTGCATTTGGTGTTGCTGCTGAAGTACATCCTGATGCATTTGTTACTGTAAATGTATATGTATTTGCTGACAAACCACTAAATGTTCCTGTTGTTCCTGATCCTGTTAATGTTGTTCCACCAGGTGATGCTGTAACCGTCCATGAACCTACTGCTGGTAAACCACTGAAGTCAACACTTCCAGTTGCTACTGAACATGTTGGTTGTGTTATCGTTCCAACTACTGGTGTGGTTGGTGTTGATGGTTGTGCATTGATTATTGCATTTGAAGATGCTGTAGAAGTACATCCTGAGGCATTTGTAACTGTAAATGTGTATGTTGTAGATTGAGTTAACCCACTAAAAGTACCAGTTGTTCCTGACCCCGTTATTGTTGCCCCACCAGGTGTTGCAGTAACTGTCCATGAACCGACAGCTGGTAAATTTGAAAATGCAGCACTTCCAGTTGCTACTGAACATGTTGGCTGTGTGAGAGTCGCTAATGGTGCTGTAGGAGTTGTTGGTTGAGTATTAATTACTGCAGAACTAGATGAAACAGAAGAACATCCTGTTGAATTAGTAACTATAAATGTATAAGTGTTTGCAGATAAACCACTAAATGTTCCTGTAGTTCCTGAACCAGTTAAAGTCGAACCACCTGGCGATGCCGTTACTGTCCACGAACCAACTGCTGGCAATCCACTTAATGCGACACTTCCAGTTGCTACCGAACATGTAGGTTGTGTTATTACCCCAATAACAGGAGCTGAAGGAGCTGTACAAGGAGGCACAATGACAATCGCACCACATCCACCTGTATAATCAACAATATTAGGGTTAGGAATTGATGAAGGAGCTATTGTATTCGTTTTATTTATACCACAACTAGATCCACCACCACCATTTGTAGATAAGGTAATTGGGTTTCCTGAATTTGTAATTGTAAAATCACTTCCAACACATGTATTCGTACTGTTATCATTTTCAACTAAAGCAGGATTTGAACTAGAAAATGTTGTTTCTGAACAAGAGATTTGATATTCGTGAGAAGAATTAGGCCTAGCATAAATATCTGGACCAACACCTCCATTACCTGAAAAATAACAATTAACAACATTCAAAATAACATCATTAATTAATGGGAAAACACCAATTCCTCCACCTTTCAAAGTACCACCTGCAGGTGCCAAACCATTATTTAAAAATTTAACCCTGGTGTAAGTTGCAGTTCCACCATACATACCTACTCCTCCACCATAAACATTAGAAGAAGTTTGACCAGCACCATTTCCTTCAATAATACAATCAGTTACAGTTAAAACGCCAGAATTTTGAAAAACACCACCTCCATTAACTGCAATGTTATTTTTTATTCTAGTATTTGTTACATTAACAATTGTTGTTGCATCTCCATTGGCAATGTATAATCCACCTCCATCATAAGCACCATATTTGTAATTATTACCTAATAAATAATTATCTATAGTTAAATTAATATTTGTGCCATATGCTTCTACTCCACCTGTATATTGTGTACCGGTGGTATTACAAAAACCTCCACCACCGGTAATGGTTACAGAAGATCTCGATAAAACAGATATTGCCGGATTTCCTCCAGATTGACCGTTACCTAGAAACATTACATCTTGAATAAGAATACCCGTAATTGTAGAACCAGTTCCATTAATAGTAAGTGCTTGACCGTTATGACCAGGAAACTGTGTACCATTATTTTCATAACCAGTTACTTTAATTGCCTGAAGTGTAGTATTACTTGCTTGGATACACATAAAATAATCAGTTGCCGTCCCTCCAAATAAATGATCAAAAATCGTATATTGATATCCTGCTCCTATTATAGAAACTCCTGTTTTAGCTGCTGGGACCAACAATCCATGTTCATTATATGTACCTGCATCTATGTATATGAAATCTCCTGAACTTGCAGCAGAAATCGCGGCATTTAAAGTTAAAAATGGAGAAGATATAGATCCAGTTCCTGCAACAGTACCAACTACAGAACCAGTAGTATTGTATATGTCGTTTGCATCATTAACAGTAGCATCATCTACATACCAGTTGGCTGAAAAAGAAACAAAAGGGAAAAATAATAGAATAATTAATCTTAATTTCATAATAGCAAAATGTTTAATTTTTTTAGCAAAAGGCATAACAATAATGAATATTTTCAGTGCAAAAAACTATTAGTATAAGCCTCTATAATAACAGAGAATTATAAAAATTAACTTTTAAAATATGAATATAGTAAAGAAAATGGTTAAGACAAAATATTTTAGTTATAAAAGAATGTTTATTTGTAAATCCAGGTTAAAATCAACATTATTTAAAGTTCAAATTAGAGAATACTATGAAAATAATTAAATACCTAACTATACTTTAAATAATGTCGATTATATTACCTGCTTACCTAAATGTAAATAAACTATAACTACACCACAAAGATAAGTCAGTTTTTCGTGCTCAAAAATTATATTCAGTAAACAGATATAACTTTCAGCACATCGTTAAAAAGTAAGGTTAACGGTTGTGTTTTTGGGGTGACTTGTTAATTAAAATTTAATTATAAGATAAAACCTAACTAACAATAAAATAAGTTGTTAAAAACAAAAAAAATACTGTTTTAGATCACTAAAACAGCATTTTTGTAGATAAACTATAATATTAAACCGATTAACAACTAAATCGGTTATATTATTATTTAATTACCGTAAGTCATTAAATATGATTTTAAGAATTCATTCAAATCACCATCTAAAACATTATCGACATTTCCAGTTTCGCAACCTGTTCTTACATCTTTAATTAATTTATAAGGATGCAGGACATAATTTCGAATTTGAGAACCCCATTCAATCTTTTTCTTCCCTGCTTCAATTTCATTTCTTTTCTCCATTCTAGCACGGTATTCTAATTCATACAATTGTGATTTTAACAATTGCATTGCTTTTTCTTTATTCCCTAATTGAGATCTTGATTCAGAGTTTTCGATAATAATACCTGATGGAGCATGTTTCAAACGAACAGCTGTTTCTACTTTATTTACATTTTGTCCACCAGCACCACCAGATCGGAATGTATCCCAAGTAATATCTGCAGGATTTACAATAATCTCAATTGAATCATCAACTAAAGGATAAACATAAACTGACGCAAAAGAAGTATGTCTTTTTGCATTCGAATCAAATGGTGAAATTCGAACTAAACGATGAACACCATTTTCACCTTTCAAATATCCAAAAGCAAATTCACCTTCAATTTCTAATGTAACAGTTTTAATACCTGCAACATCACCTTCTTGATAATTTAACTCTTTTACTTTATGACCATTTTTTTGAGCCCACATGATATACATTCGCATTAAAATTGATGCCCAATCACAACTTTCAGTACCACCAGCACCTGCAGTAATTTGCAAAACAGCACTTAAAGCATCTTCCTCACCTGAAAGCATGTTTTTAAGTTCCAATTCTTCAAGATTTTTTTCGATGCTATAATATTGCTCATCCACTTCAGCTTCCATTGAAGTATCTTCTTTTGAAAATTCAATCATCACTTCTAAATCTTCAAAAGCACTTTTTAAAGAATCAAACGTATTCACCCAATATTTTAAACCACGAATTGATTTTAATTGAATTTCAGCTTTCTTTGGATCATCCCAAAAATTAGGGTCTTGAGTTTTTAACTCTTCCTCATTTAGTTGAAGTCTTTTTTCCTTTATCTTTAAATAAATTTCAATCGAATCAACTCTTCCTTTTAAATCTTTTACTAAATCTTGCTGTATCATGATACTACAAAATTAAAAAAGTTTCAGGATATTACAGATATAATGGTAAAACTGACGTTTAATTGAAATTTTAAGAAGATTTTTAATGAACTGCTCCAAAATCTTGTGAAAAATTATACATTTGTATTAAAAATTAAAAGAATGAGTATTCCAGCAAATTTAAAGTATACAAAAGACCACGAGTGGGTTAGTATTGATGGTGATATTGCAACAGTAGGTATTACTGCTTTTGCTCAAAGCGAGTTAGGTGACATCGTTTATGTAGAAATTGAAACAGAAGGTGAAACAGTTGAAGCGGTTAAAACAGTTTCTGATTTATTTATGCCTATTTCAGGTGAAATTATTGAGTTCAACTCAGAATTAGAAGCTAATCCTGAATTCGTTAACTCTGATCCTTACGGAAAAGGTTGGATGATTAAAGTAAAAGTACAAGATGCTTCTCAAATTAACGAACTTTTAGATGCAGCAGGTTACGAAGCGTTAATCGGTTAATTCTTTCTTCAAAATATATTAAAAGCTTCGTTTTGCGAGGCTTTTTTTATGCATAAATATTTAGAAATATTCTAAACTAGAAAATTCAAACTATTTCTGTAAAAATCTATCAATTTTAAATCATTGTATCGTATTCCTTTCGTACATTTACCGCCATTATAAAAAAAATAAAAAATGTCAGGTTTTAATGCACATAAATTAAGTACCGCTGGAGTACTAATTACGATTGGAATTGTGTTTGGAGATATAGGTACTTCACCGTTATATGTTTTTAAAGCTATTACTGCTCATGGTTTTGATCCTAAAATAGTTATGGGCGGATTGTCAGCTGTAATTTGGACACTAATTCTTCTTGCAACAATAAAATATATTTATTTAGCATTAAATGCTGACAACAAAGGTGAAGGCGGAATCTTTGCTCTATTTGCATTATTAAAAGAGCGTAAAATAAAGTGGGTTTTAATACCTGCTTTAATTGGTTGCGCCACTCTTTTAGCTGATGGATTTATTACTCCAGCAATTTCAATTTCATCAGCTGTAGAAGGTATTAATACTATTTACCCTAGTTTACCTACCATACCTATTGTTACAGGTATTATTATTGCATTATTTTTAATACAACAATTTGGAACTGCATCAATCGGAAAAGTTTTTGGCCCAATTATGATTGCTTGGTTTGGTTTATTAGCTTATTTAGGATTAATCAATATTGGTAAAAACACAGCTGTTCTAGCTGCTTTTAATCCATATTACATCTATGACATGGTATTTAATGCAAAAGGTGGTTTCTGGGTATTAGGCGCTGTTTTTCTTTGTACTACAGGAGCTGAAGCTTTATATTCTGATTTAGGTCATTGTGGAAAGAAGAATATCAGAGCTAGTTGGACTGTTATGAGTGTTATTCTAGTTATTAATTATTTAGGGCAAGCGGCACTATGCCTTTCTCCTGATTTCAAATTAGTTAACAACGAAACTATTTTTTACGCAATGGTACCCGATAATATTGTACCGTTCGTAATCGCAATAGCAACTGCTGCAACCATTATTGCTTCTCAAGCTTTAATTACAGGAGTTTTTACATTAATGAATGAAGCAATTAAACTAAAACTTTGGACTAATTTAAAAGTAAAATATCCAACGGAACATAATGGTCACATCTACATCCCTTTTATTAACTGGGTATTAATGATTGGTTGTTTACTAGTAATATATATATTCAAAAATTCAACTGCAATGGAATCGGCTTATGGTTTAGCTATAACGATTAACATGGTAATGACTTCAATGCTTTTAGGAGTGCTTTTAATACTTCGTAAACCAAAATTGAAATTAGTTTACATAACTATTTTTAGCGTATTCTTAATAATTGAATTTATCTTTTTAATGTCAAATCTTGGTAAAATATTAGAAGGTGGTTGGTTTACTCTAACACTTTCAATTGTATTTTTTACACTATTGTTTTTATATTACAAAGCGAAGCAATTACGAAAAAACATCACTGAATATGTACCAATGAATCAAGTTATTCCATTGTTAAATTCTGTTCGAAACGATGAAAAAATTGCTTATGAGGCAACCAACTTAGTTTATCCAACACGAAGTGATTCTCCTCAAAAACTAGACTCAACTGTATTTCATTCTTTGTTTAAAAAACGTCCTAGAAGAGCAGAAGTAACTTGGTTCTTACATTTAAACATTACGAATGACCCATGGGGTGTTCATTATACAGTGAATGAAATCATTGACAAACATTGTTATTACGTTTCTTTGAACTTTGGTTTTAAAGAAGAACATAGAGTTGAATTTATGATGCGTAAAATTCACGACAAAATGGTTGAGAAAGGTGAATTGACAGGAAACGGGGTTTTTGAATCTGTAAGAAGCTTAAATGAAGGTCCAGATTTTAAATTTATCGTATTAAACTCTAGAGTTGCTACAGATAACCTTTTAACGCCATTTCAGATCATCTTTGTAAAAGTTTACAGATTTATTAAGGCAACAGGATTAAGTGCTGCAGAAGACTTTGGATTAGACAAAACAAATGTTGCTGTAGAATATGTACCAATTAGCGTTACAAAGCAATTAGATCAAGAAATGATCGAAGACAGTGAAGATTATTCACTTAAAATGGATAAAAAAATGGATCGAAGAAAGTAAATCCATAATTGATTAATATTTAAAACTGTCTTTGTTCGCATTGACAGTTTTTTTGTGTTAATAGCAAATAATTAGGATTTAACCTGATTTTTAAATAGCTTAACGATTGGTACCATGTGTTATTATACTAACAGGAACAGCAATTTTCGCTGGTTGTTATGTTCCCTAACACATGTTAAGGGAAGTTTTTTATCCTTTAATATTTTTCCTCCATTTTTTTAATGCGTAGTTTAATAAAACTTTGTCATTATTAAAATTATCTGATTGATGTATTTCTCCTCCATATTTTTCATTTTCAATATAATCTATTAAAGAAGTTCCTTGAATTTTATATTTTTGATCTCCTTCATACATTATTAAATTTAGTTCATTAGGACTTACATCACCTTTACAAGACACGCTATACATAGTAGAAATTTCTGGGATTCCATTTTTATTTAAGTCAGTAATTTCAATGCTTTTATTTATAAAAAAGGCAATTGCATCCATCGGACATTTTAGAGATTTATCGTAAATTTTCCAAACTAATTTGTACTTATTATCTTCAATTTTGTAATGGTAACAGAAAATTTCAGCGTTTTGTTTGAAAGTCTCTTGTTTTATTATTTCTTCTTTACCATCAATTTCAATATTTACTGTTTCATTTACAAAATCAGAATAATAAAAATTTTCGCAAGTAAAAATTATATGTGTTCCAAATTTATCTACCCATTTTAATGCTTCTTTGAGTTTACCCTTATATTTAAAATTTTTTGAAATAAAAACGGTATCTATTTTCTCAATTTTCAAATTTATTATTGAATCCTTTGACGATATATTTGCCTCATTTGAAGTATTCGTTTTTGTTTTATTGTTTTGATTTTGTTCTTTACAACTAAAAAAGAATGTGAAAATCATTCCAATATAAATTCCATTTTTCATCTTGTTAATATTAAATAAACTTTAAAGTTTTATTCGATTTCTCATTTTCGAAGCGTGTACTTCTAAAATGTACCCTAACTATAACAATAGCGAACTAATATAAAAAAATTCCAAAAAAAAAACAGGCTGAACTATCAACCTGTTTTTTTTATATTTTAAAAACAATCTCTATTTACAGCTGGCCATCCGAGTGATAAACACCACCTTTGAAAACTTTCACTTTCAACAAGATACCATCTTTATCGTATTCATAAACTTTTCCTTCCCAAAGTTGGCCATTTTTAAATGTACCATCTTGCCAAATTTCATCGTTTATATTGAATACTTTGTTGTATCCATTTGCTTGAAATTTGATTCCTTTTGTAATTGGAGAAGCAATCTTAGGCGCAGTCTCTTTAGAAGCATTCGGTTCAACGACTTTCACTGAAGGATTAACCATTTCTTTGTGATCGCTTTTCTCAACGCTTCCGTCAGCACCATAAACGATTGATTCTTTCACGTCACCATTTTCGTAATATCGTGTAGCTTTACCAACTGGCTTTCCGTTTTGTGAAATGTATTCAAATTCCAATTGTCCGTTTGCAAAATAGTATTTTACTGAACCCTGTTCTTTACCTGAATCATTAAATTTTGCTTCGTATTCTTTTACTCCGTTATCGTAAAATCTTACTAAAGAATCTTTGTATTGATTACGTTCGAAAGTACCAACTTCTTTGATTTTTCCGTTTGGATAAATTTTAACATAAGAACCTTGAGGTCTGTTGTTTACATATTCACCTTTTAATCTAGGAGTAACGCCATCATTGTAATATTTAATCCAAAGACCTTCTTTTCGATCGTCTTTGTAAGAACCTTCTTCAATTTTACCAGAAGCTGGATAACCTTCTTCAGGTCTATCTTTTCCAAAATAGATCCATTTTCCTTGTTTTTTCCCTTGAGAATCTTTTTTATTTAATTTTTCATCCTGATATACTCCAGCAAAAACTGTAGAATTAAAAATTAATCCCAAAAACAAAAAAGTATGTATAAAATGCCTAATCATCTTAAACTCAATATTTTTAAATGTCATACAAAGACAATGTACAAATTTTTATTGATTAATAAAAGTGAAAGATAGTAAAATTAGCTGAACTAAAAAAAAACATCGTCTAATGTTAATAAAATTTCTTTTAAAAATAATATTTAACCTAACAAATCAGGGTTAACATTTTCTAACATTATTTCAACCATCTTATCTGTTCCAAATTCTTCTTTCCAACCCCAATCTTTTCTAGCAAAAGAATCATCGATTGATTTAGGCCAACTATCAGCAATTTGCTGTCTAAAATCTGGTGTATATGTTATGGTAAAATCTGGGACATGTTTTTGAATATTTTTTGCTAATTCTGCTGGTGTAAAACTACAACCTGATAAATTGTAAGCTGAACGAATCGATATATTCTCAGAAGGAGCCTCCATTAATTCAACTGTTGCTCTAATTGCATCAGCCATATACATCATCGGCAACTCGGTGTTTTCTGATAAAAAGCAATCATATTTAACGTCTTTCTTCGCTTTGTAAAAAATATCCACAGCATAATCTGTAGTACCACCACCTGGCAAACTTGTGTAAGAAATCAATCCAGGATAGCGAATACTTCTTACGTCTACATTGAATTTTTTATTGTAATATTCACACCATCTTTCACCAGCTTGTTTAGAAATACCATAAACAGTAGATGGTTCCATAACAGTATATTGTGGTGTATTTACATTTGGAGTTGTTGGTCCAAAAACAGCAATTGAACTTGGCCAAAAAATCTGTTTTAAATAACCTTCTTTTGCTAAATCAAGAATGGTAAATAACCCTTCCATGTTTAATTTCCACGCAAAATCTGGATGTTTCTCTGCTGTTGCTGAAAGTAATGCTGCTAATAAATAAACATCTGTAATTTCATTTGAAATAACATACTCTCTAACAGCATCTCTATTTAGAATATCTAATTGTTTGTATGGACCATTTTTAATGATCTCAGGGCATTCTTCTTTAACGTCAGAAGCAATAACTTGTTCAGTGCTAAACTTATTTCTTAATGCTAAAACTAGCTCTGAACCTATTTGGCCTCCAGCTCCAATTACAAGAATTTTTTTCATGGACAATTTGAATTCTAAATTTAATCTGCAAATCTACAACATCACTTTTGAAAATTATAATTTTCGAGATAAAAATAAATAAGTGTTAAATAAAATTGATAATCGTCATTTAATTATCTGATGTAGATTAGATTTTTTTAATTGATTTTAATATCTTTGTTTGAAACGAAACTTTTATGTGGTTAGAATTATCACTTTTACTGAAATATATGATCAAAAGAAATCCAGAATGAAGATTTCGAAGTAATTAATAGTCATATATTTATCACTCAAAAAAGTAAAAAAAATGCCATTTTATAATAAATTAGGTGCAATCCCACACAAAAGACATACTGTTTTTGAAAAAAAAGAAGGCGGTATATATTACGAACAATTATTTGGAACTGAAGGGTTTCATGGTTTTGCTTCATTGCTTTACCATACTCACCGTCCAACTCAAATAAAATCAGTTTCTGAACCAATTGATTTAACTCCAAAAGCGGCAGTAGATAAAAACATTTCTTCTCGCATGATCAAAGGATTTAATGTTCCTGCTAAAGAAGATTTTTTAGAAAGTAGAACTATCTTATTGTTCAACAACGATTTAAATATCGCTTGTGCTGCGCCAAAAAAATCTTTAAGAGAATATTTTTACAAAAATGCTGATGCAGATGAAGTAATTTTCATTCACAAGGGAACTGGTAAATTGAGAACTTTAGTTGGTAATATTGATTTTTCTTACGGAGACTACTTAGTTATCCCAAGAGGAATTATTTACCAAATTGATTTCGACACAGAAGACAATCGTTTATTTATCGTTGAATCTTTCAGTCCTGTTGTAACACCAAAACGTTATAGAAATGATTTTGGACAGTTATTAGAGCATTCTCCTTTCTGTGAAAGAGATTTACGTGGACCAAGTGAATTAGAAACGCATGATGAAAAAGGTGATTTCTTAATTAAAATCAAAAAAGAAAACGTTTTGCATGAAGTAGTTTATGCTACTCATCCATTTGACGTTGTTGGTTGGGATGGATACAATTTCCCATATGCATTTAGCATACATGATTTTGAGCCGATAACCGGTAGAGTTCATCAGCCACCACCGGTACATCAAACTTTTGAGGCACATAATTATGTAATTTGTTCATTCTGTCCTCGTTTGTATGATTATCATCCAAAATCGATTCCTGCTCCTTATAATCATAGCAATATTGATTCTGATGAAGTATTATACTATGTTGATGGTGACTTCATGAGTAGAAATCATGTTGAAAAAGGATTTATTTCTTTACATCCAGGTGGAATTCCTCACGGACCACACCCAGGAGCTATGGAGAGAAGTATCGGTCAAACTGAAACATTAGAGTTAGCTGTAATGGTTGACACGTTCAGACCTTTGAAAGTAACTCAAGCTGCTATTGATATCCAAGACGAAGGATATGCAACTAGTTGGTTGGAGTAATTCTGAATTTTGAATGTTGAATTCTAAATTTTAAATGATAAAATATTAAATTAATTCGTTAGTGTATTTGAACTAACGACTAAAACAAAAAAAATGGCTAAAGAAGTAAAAAACGTAGAATACGGATTAGAAAAAATATTTGAAGGTGCACAAGATTTCTTACCTTTATTAGGTACTGATTATGTGGAATTTTATGTTGGGAATGCAAAACAAGCAGCTCATTTCTACAAAACAGCATTTGGTTTTCAAGATTTTGCTTATGCAGGATTAGAAACTGGTGTTCAAGACAGAGTATCATATGTATTGAAACAAGATAAAATCCGTTTGGTTTTAACTACTGCTTTAAAAAGTGATTCTCCAATTGGTGAGCACGTTAAAAAACACGGTGATGGTGTTAAAATCGTTGCTTTATGGGTTGAAGATGCTCGTAAATCTTATGAAGAAACAACAAAAAGAGGTGCGAAATCTTACCAAGAACCAATCGTAACAAAAGATGAGAATGGTGAAGTTGTAACTGCAGGTATCTACACTTACGGTGAAACTGTTCATATGTTTGTTGAACGCAGAAACTACAAAGGTGAATTTTTACCAGGTTTCGTAAAGTATGAATCTCAGTATAAACCAACTCCTGTTGGATTAAAATTCATCGACCATATGGTAGGAAATGTTGGTTGGGGAGAAATGAATACATGGGTTAAATGGTACGAAGATGTAATGGGATTCGTTAACTTCTTATCTTTTGATGACAAACAAATTCACACTGAATACTCTGCTTTAATGTCTAAAGTTATGAGTAATGGAAACGGACGTATTAAATTCCCTATCAACGAACCAGCTGAAGGTAAAAAACGTTCTCAAATCGAAGAATATTTAGATTTTTACGAAGGTCCAGGTGTTCAACACATTGCTGTTGCTACTGACGATATCATTTCAACTGTATCTCAATTAAGAGCAAGAGGGGTTGAATTTTTATCTGCTCCACCACAAGCATACTACGATGAAATTCCAGCTCGTTTAGGTGAACACATGAAAATGATGAAGGAAGACATCAAAGAATTGCAAAAACTTTCTATCATGATTGATGCTGACGAAGAAGGATACTTATTACAAATCTTTACGAAACCAGTTGAAGACAGACCAACATTATTCTTCGAAATTATTCAAAGAATGGGTGCAAAAGGATTTGGAGCTGGTAACTTTAAGGCTTTGTTTGAATCAATTGAAAGAGAACAAGAAAAAAGAGGAACATTGTAGAAAATATAATAGACTTAAAGATTTACGACTTTAAGTTAAATACCATTAGCCGAAGAAATAATATTCTTCGGCTTTTTTTTATTTATATATTGTTTCATATAAAAGTCATAAATAATCATTTTACCTAAACAATAATACTTCTCACCTATTCCAACTTCATCTTCAAGTAGAGTGTAGATACATTTGCTTTATAAACAATTTAAAACAAATAATTATGAACACAGAAAATCAACACTTCGAACAAATGATGAATGAATGTAAAAAGAACCACAAGAGAAGAAAAATGGGATTTGGAATTTTTGCAATTATTTTAGGATCTTTATTACTAGTGAATCAAATTTATCCGAATAGCATCAACTTCCATTATGTTTGGCCGTCATTTTTAATTTTAATAGGATTAAAATCTATTTTTAAATCAAGAAATCATTCGATGAATAAATGTTGTTAGAATTTTATAATTCACCGAAAAATAGACACCATTTACCTATAAATTAGCAATTAACTGTATATTGTATTATACATTTGCTTCATTAAAGAGATAAAAAATGAACAATCATAGTTTAAACCCAGAAGAAGAACACGATTTTATTAGCTGGCAGAAAAGACAAAAACGAGGTAAAATTGCTGCTGGAATATTAATCGTTGCATTTGGAGTAGTTTATTTATTAAACGAAATAGGAATTGTAATTCCAAAATGCTTTTTCTCATGGCAAATATTTTTAATGGGATTAGGTATCGTTCTACTAGTAAAACATCGATTTGCTAAAGGTTGGATTGTTTTAGGAATCGG
The DNA here is from genome assembly GCA_021300395.1 of Fluviicola sp. Taxonomy (GTDB): domain Bacteria; phylum Bacteroidota; class Bacteroidia; order Flavobacteriales_D; family Crocinitomicaceae; genus CAIUKX01. Next base: position 13,381 of record JAJTEO010000014.1, read on the forward strand.
AACAGCCTTCTTGATGAATGAAATCTATCCAAATAGCATCAACACAAATCTAATTTGGCCTTCAATTATTATTGCGTTTGGATTAGGGTTAATTTTTAAACGTCACAAACATAAAAAATGTGACAATCGTTGGAAAAAATATAAGCATTTTAACCAAGAAAACTTCAAAGAATACTCAGAAGATGAATTCATAGAATCAACTGCAATTTTTGGAGGTGTCACTAAAAACATTGTTACTAAAAATTTCAAAGGAGCAAATGTGACAAATGTTTTTGGTGGTACGGAATTAAATCTATTAAACGTTGAATTTGAACAACAAGCTATTATTGAAATATCATGTGTATTTGGTGGCCTTAGTTTAATCATCCCTTCTAATTGGCAAGTTAAATCTGAATTAAACTCCATTTTTGGTGGAATTGAAGACAAAAGAATCATGAATCCAAATGAAGATGTTGATAGTAAAATACTTATTCTAAAGGGAGATTGCATTTTTGGCGGTATAGATATTAAAAGCTTTAAATAAATTTTAGATTTTACATTCTAAATTTTGGATTAATTGATGGTTAAGAAAATTACAGATTGGATCAAAAACATTGAAAGGAATACTACACTTCAACTTTTTAGTTGGTGGAGTATTTCTTTTGTTGTTCAATTCTTGATTTTACATCATTTAAAATTTGATACTTTCTACGCAATAATCGATTCATTTACAACCAATGTTATATTATTACTGAGTTCAATTATTTTGAACCTCATCTTGAAGTACTATCAATCTCAAAAAGTAATTACAATTGCTAACATTGCTTTTATTGGTTCTTTAAGTTATATTCATTTAATAATCTCACATACAGTTATCTCAACTTTTTTTGAAAAAGATATTTCATTTGAATTTGGATATAATCATGACACTATTTATCGATTTTTATTAGTTTATTTCTTGTTATTCCTGACTTTCTTCCAACTTTGGATGGATAAATTCAAAAAAGTACAAGCACAAACGATTGAAAAATTAGTCGAAATCGAACGACAATTGAATCATGCTGAATTAGCAAACATTCAACAACAATTACAGCCACACTTCCTATTCAATAGTCTAAACTCTATTAGTGCTTTAACAATCGTAAAACCTGATGAAGCTAGGAGAATGGTACAATTACTTTCTGATTTTCTACGTGGAACGTTAAGCAGAGAAAAGGAAAAAATGATGCCTCTTTCAGAAGAAATAAACTATTTGAATTTATATTTAGAAATAGAGAAGGTTCGTTTTGGTCATCGTTTAAATATTGACTTTCAGATTGATGAAAATTGTCAAAAATTTATGTTACCCTCTCTGATTCTTCAACCGATAGTTGAGAATGCTATAAAATATGGACTGTATGGTTCAACTGAAGATGTTACAATTTCTGTGAAATCTGTTTGCAAACCTCATGCACTTGAAATTTCTATTTCAAATCCTTATACAAAAGAAAACGAAAAAACTTCAAAAGGTTTAGGCTTTGGTTTAAACTCAATACAACGTAAACTGTACTTGCTTTATGGCCAAAATGATTTAATGATCATCAATAAAGGCGAAACTCAATTTACAACAACACTAATAATTCCTCAAATATGAAAACAGTAATCATTATCGATGACGAGCCATTGGCAAGAGCAATTGTAAAAGAATATTTAAAAGATCATGAAGATTTTGAAGTAATTGCAGAATGCAATGATGGTTTTGAAGGAATTAAAAAAATTAGTGAATTAAAGCCTGATTTAATCTTTTTAGACGTGCAAATGCCTAAAATCAATGGTTTTGAAATGTTGGAATTAATTCCTGATGAACCTTCTGTAATTTTCACTACAGCATTTGATGAATATGCTTTAAAGGCTTTCGAAGCGTCGGCTGTTGATTATTTATTGAAACCGTTTCCAAAAGATCGATTTGACAACGCATTAAGTAAATGGAAAAAAGCTGAAAAATCTTCGTCTGTAAGTTCACTTAACGAAATCGATAATAAACAGCCAGACGAACATTTACGAATAGTGATTAAAGACGGTAGTGAGATTAAAATCATTCCAACAACAGATATTCATTATTTTGAAGCGTATGATGATTATGTAAAGGTTTATACCCGAGATAAATATCATCTAAAAAAGAAAACGATGAATTACTTTGAAAAGGCTTTGAATCCGAATCAATTTGTTCGTATACATCGTTCATACATCATCAATATCAATGAATTAACAAAAATAGAGTCGTTCGAAAAAAATTCATACGTTGCAATACTGAAATCTGGAAAAAGAGTTCCGATTAGTAGAACTGCTTATGGACCTTTGAAAGAAAGCTTGGGAATTTAAAGAATTTTGGATTTTAAATGTTGGATTTTGGATTAAATTGATCCTATAATTTTGAGAAAGCCACTATAATTCTCTACCTTTGTATTATATGTTTCTTAAGAATTTACAATTAATTAATTTTAAAAATTACGAAGAGGTAGAAATCAGTCTATCTCCTGGAATTAATTGTTTCTCAGGAAAAAATGGCTCAGGAAAAACCAACATTCTAGATGCCGTTCATTACTTGAGCATGTGTAAATCCTACTTGAATTCTGTAGACAAACAAAATATTCGATTTGGCGAACAATTCTTTGTCATTCAAGGAACTTGGTTGAAAGCCGAACAAGATGTTCATATTCATTGCGCTGTAAAAAGCGGATCAAAAAAAGTTTTCAAACGCAACAAGAACGAATACGAGAAATTAGCCGATCATATTGGTCAATTTCCTACAGTTATGATTTCACCTTACGATCGAGATTTAATCGTTGAAGGAAGTGAATTACGTCGAAAATGGATGGATGGAATTATTTCTCAGTTCAACAGACGTTATTTAGACGATTTACAGCGTTATCATAAAATTCTTGAACAACGAAACGCTTTGCTGAAAAACATGTACGAGCACGGCTTATTTGATCGCGAATCCATCGAAGTTTGGAACGAACAAATGGCAATCGTTGGAACAGCAATTTACGAAGCAAGAAAATCTTTTTTAGAAGAATTTATCCCTGTCTTTCAGTCTAACTATAATTTTATAGGTTTAGAAGCTGAAGAAGTTCATTTAGAATACAAATCACAATTAAATACAAGTTCTTTTGATGATCTGATCAAAGAATTTGAGAAAAAAGATGCTTTTACTCAATATTCGAATGCGGGTATTCATAAAGATGATTTATTGTTTACAATTAAAGGGCATCCAGTAAAAAAATTCGGTTCGCAAGGTCAACAAAAATCTTTTTTAATCGCTTTGAAATTAGCTCAATACGAATGGCTAAAAAAACATTTAAATGTCAACCCTGTGTTGATGTTAGATGATATTTTTGATAAATTAGACAATACACGCGTTCAAAAATTGATGCAATTGGTTTCCCAACAACATTTTGGACAAGTATTAGTTACAGATACTGAACCACAACGAATCCATAACATCTTCCGAGAAAGTGGTTTTGATAGTAAACAATTCGTAGTCGACAATAGTGAGATTTATGAAGAACATTTAGTCCTAAACGGTGAAATAAATTAAAGATGGACGAACGCAAACGAATTTCCAATGAAGCAACTGTAGGTGAGTTAATTGAAAAATTAATGAAAGCCTATCGGTTGGACGGTAAAATGAAAGAATTGGACATCATTAATTCTTGGGAAGAAATGATGGGAAAAGCTGTTGCAACTCGAACGAAAGAAATCTATATCAAAAACAAAACGTTATTTCTTGTAATGGATTCATCTGTAATGCGTGAAGAATTGAGCTACGGAAAACAAATTATTATCGAGAGAATTAATCAGAAGGCTGGATTTCAGATGATTTCAAATATCTATTTTGGATAAAAGTGTATTACCTATTCTTGATTCAAATAATACGCATCTATTAAATTCAAATTTCTTTCTTTTTCTGTATCAGATAAGAAACTACTAATAAATGAATTTTTCGCTAATTGAATTAGTTCTTCTTTTGAAATTAGTTCCATAATTCCTTCGAAATTTTCATTCATGTACCCTCCGAAATAAGCTGGATCATCTGAATTGATAGTCAACATCAATCCTTTATCTAACATTTTCTTTACAGGATGATTTTTTAAGTCATTCACAACTCTTAAAGACAGGTTTGATAATGGACATAAGGTTAATGGAATTTGTTTTTCTTTTAAATACTCAACCAATTTTTCATCCTCAAGACATCGATTTCCATGATCTATTCTAGAAACCTCTAATAAATTAATTGCTTCCCAAATATATTCTGCGGGTCCTTCTTCTCCTGCATGGGCAACAATTAGAAAACCTTCTTCTTTTACTTTTTGAAATACACGTTGAAACTTTGAAGGTGGATTTCCTTTTTCAGAAGAATCTAATCCAAACGCACAAATTTTATCACGGTGTTTTAAAGCTTGTTCTAACGTTTTGAAAGCTGACTCTTCACTTAAATGACGTAAAAAAGAGGTCATTAATCGAAATGTGATTCCAAATTCTTTCTCTCCATCAATTAACGCATTATAAATTCCGTTAATCGCTGTATCGAATGAAATTCCTCTTTCAGTATGTGTCTGCGGGTCAAAAAAGAGTTCTGTATGAACTACATTTTGAGAATGAATACGTTTTAAATAAGCATAAGTCAAGTCGTAAAAATCTTCCTCTTTCAGTAATACTGAAGCACCGGCATAATAAATATCCAGGAACTCTTGTAAATTATTGAATTTATAAGCCGCTCTAATTTCTTCAACTGATTGATATTTTATAGCAACGTTATTTCTTTGAGCTATTTCAAACATTAATTCAGGTTCAAAGGAACCTTCAATGTGCAAATGCAGTTCAGCTTTCGGTAAACCAGCTATAAAATTTTTCA
>JAJTEO010000015.1 GCA_021300395.1 Fluviicola sp.
CATTAAAACTATCTGGGATAAATAAGATATAATCTAAATTAACCTGATTAGGCATTGTTGAAGAAGATGTAAACGTATTTCCATCAACTTGAATGTTTAATGTATATGTTCTTCCTTCATAAGCAATTAAATGTGCTGTTTTGTATTTTCCAGGTTCAAACTCAGTTAATACTTCGTTATTTCCTAAATTATCTGTAATACTTACAATAGCTCCACTAACGGTTGGGAAAGTATTATTTGCACTGAATAGAGAAGATTTCGTGATTGAAATGATATGAACAGAATCTCCTTTATTAACTTGTCCTTCAATAACATATTGAGGAGTAGAATCTTTTAAATCAATGTTTATTACCTTTTGACAACTTGTAACAACAAACAGTCCGATAATTCCTGAAAAAATTAGTTTTTTAATATTCATGATTATAAAAATTTGAAGTTATAAGAAATAGAAGGGATCATTTTAAATAAGCTAGTTTGAACCGCTTCTGTTTTAGTCCCGTCAGCACTTTCTCTGAAAGAAATGCTATATGCGTTTTCACGACCGTAAAGATTGAATATAGAAAAATTCCAGCTGCTTTCATATTTTGCCGTTTGCTTTCTGTACCAAGTAAGTGCTATATCCATTCTATGATATGCTGGCATTCTACCACCATTTCTTTCAGTATACAACCATTGAACTTGATTATTCATATAGTATTTACCAGAAGGTAAAGTGACAGCGTTTCCTGTATAATACACAAATGTCGCTGAAATTGTAATTTTCTTATTTAAATCGTAAATCCCCACAACTGATAAATCATGTGTTCTATCTTGTTTTGCTGCATACCATTGATCATTGTTGACACCATTTATCTTTTTCTCAGTTCTAGATAAAGTGTAGCTGATCCAACCTGTGAATTTTCCAGATGTTTTCTTAATATAGGTTTCCATACCATAAGCTCTTCCTATACCATACAGTAATTCACCTTCTAGTAAATCATTTGCTTGAGTATTAGCTCCATCTCTATAATCAATTTGATTTTGCATGTCTTTGTAGTAAGATTCAACACTTACTTCATATTTGTTATCATAAAAGTTTTTAAACCAACCTAAAGAAACTTGGTCAGCAATTTCGGGTTTAATGTTTTGGCTACTAGGAATCCAAATATCTGTTGGATTGTCACCAGTTGAATTAGAGATTAAGTGGACGTTTTGAACATTTCTAGAATAACCACCTTTAATAGATGCCGTTTTAGAATACACAAAACTTGCTGATACCCTTGGTTCTAAGTTGTAGTAAGTATTGATGATTTTATTTGTTGCAAAAGTATCAGTAGTTGCAATTAATCCTTGTGCATCATAAGTGTAAAATTCTCCACCATTTCCTAATAACGAAAAAGCAGAAGCTCTAAGACCGTAATTAATGTTTATTTTTTCTGTCGCAGTCCATTCATTGCTTAAGAAAACGGCATTCTCCCAACTTAATTTTGGCTTTAATGTGATAGTGTTTACTCCAGAACCTGCACTTGCTTCAATTTGACCAGGAATGATGCTATGGTGAATTGAATTGAAACCAAATTTTATTTTATTTCTAGAATTTGCAAAGTATTGGAATTCTTGTTTCAAATTGTAATCTTGAAGAGTTGAGTTGATAGAAATATCGATGTCATTAGATTTAATTCCGATGTTGTAAATGTAATTACTCACAATAAAAGAAGTGTTTGAGAACATTTTTTCATTGATGATATGATTCCAACGAGCTGTTCCAGTAACATTTCCCCAAGTTAACCCAAATCCAGTTACACCTAATTTATCTCTACCAAAATAACCTGATAGATAGATTTTATCTTTATCACTAATTCTGTAATTCAATTTGGCATTAACATCATAGAAATAAAGTGAACTGCTTTTTAAAGTTTCTTTTTTAGATAATTTTAAGAAAACATCAGCATACGTTCTTCTAGCAGTAATTAAGAAAGAAGATTTTCCTTTTTGAATAGGTCCTTCAAGGTTTAATTTTGATGATATTAATCCAATCCCACCACTAACTCTATATTTTTGATTGTTTCCCTCATTCATTCTAATGTCTAGAACAGATGAAAGTCTTCCACCGTATTGTGCTGGTTGTGTTCCTTTATAAATAGTTGCAGTTTTAATTGCATCGCTATTAAACGTTGAAAAGAAACCTAATAAATGCGAAGCGTTATAAACAGGAGCTTCATCCAATAAAATTAAATTTTGATCTGAAGAACCACCTCTTACAAAAAATCCAGAACTTCCATCTCCACCACTTTTGATTCCAGGTGTTAATTGCATTGTTTTAATAATGTCTTTTTCACCAAAAATAACAGGTACTTTAGATAATTGTCTTGGATCTAATGTTTCAGCACCGATTTGAGCAGTTTTTACATTTTCATCTTTCTTTTTGGAAGTAATGACAACTTCTTCTAACTCTTTATCCTTTGCAGGAATTAATAAATCAATGTTTAATTTTTTATTCTCAATTAAATCAATTTCTAATGTTTGAGGTTCGTAGCCAATGAATGAAAATTCAAATGTATGTTTACCTCCAATTAAGCTGATAGAATAGAAACCGTATTCGTTAGTTACTGCTCCAACACCAGTTAAATCTTTTACTCGAACTTGAGCGCCAATTAATCCTTCACCTGTTGATTTATCAATGATTGTTCCACTCAATGTAAACTTCGATTGAGAGAAAGAAGTGAAACTTAGAATGGATAAACTGAAAAATACAAATGCTATTTTCCTAAAACTCATATTTGTTAAAATTTATTTTGTGAAACAAATTTAGATTTTTTTTAAACAGCATAACTTTAAATTTTCAACTTTTCTATGAATGGTTGAAAAGCGACGGTGAAGTGTACTTTCTTTTTAATAATACGGGTGTAAATATTAATTTTTTAATCACAAAATATCATTCTTTTGAATAAAGACAAAAAAAGATTAAATTTGTCCTAAGCGAAGAACTATAATTAAATGGAAGACAAAAATATCTTAGAGTTAGAAAGACGTTTTCAAGAAAAAATCGACAATGATATTAAAATCGAGCCCAATGATTGGATGCCAGATGATTATCGTCAAACGTTGATTCGTCAAATATCACAACATGCACATTCTGAAATCGTAGGGATGTTACCTGAAGGTAATTGGATTACGCGTGCTCCAAATCTTAGAAGAAAAGCGGTTTTATTAGCTAAGGTTCAAGATGAAGCAGGACATGGTTTATATTTATATTCTGCAGCAGAAACTTTAGGTGCTGATCGTGAAGAAACGATTGATGATTTACATTCAGGTAAGGCTAAATATTCTTCAATTTTTAATTACCCAACTCTTTCATGGGCAGATATGGGAGCAATTGGTTGGTTAGTTGATGGTGCAGCAATCATGAATCAAGTTCCTTTATGTAGATGTTCATATGGGCCTTATGCAAGAGCAATGGTTCGTGTTTGTAAAGAAGAATCTTTTCATCAAAGACAAGGTTTTGAAATTATTGCTCATTTAGCACAAGGAACACCTGCTCAAAAAGAAATGGCACAAGATGCTTTGAATCGTTTTTGGTGGCCAGCATTAATGATGTTTGGACCAAATGATGCCGAATCGAAACATACCGTTCAATCAATGAATTGGAAAATTAAACGTAGTACAAATGATGAATTAAGACAATTATTTGTTGACGTTACAGTTCCACAAGCAGAAATGATTGGTTTAACAATTCCTGATAAAGATTTAAAACTAAATAAAGAAACAGGTCATTACGAGACAGGTGAAATTAATTGGGCCGAATTTTGGGAAGTTGTTAAAGGGAACGGACCTTGCAATAAGGAAAGAGTTGATGCTCGCCGTAAAGCAAAAGAGGATGGAATGTGGGTTCGAGAAGCTGCATTAGCTTTTGCTGAGAAAAGAAAAAATAAATAGAATATTAGAAATTAGATTTATAGAAGTTAGAGATTAGATCGAAAAATATCTAATTAACTAATATCTAGACATCTAAAAATCTTCAAAAGATATGAGTAAAAAAGAATGGCCTCTTTGGGAGGTGTTTATCAGAAGCAAACAAGGATTAAATCATAAACACGTAGGAAGTTTAAGAGCTGCAGATTCTACTATGGCTATTGAAAATGCGAGAGATGTTTATACTAGAAGATCTGAAGGAATTAGTATTTGGGTAATCGAATCTAATAATGTATTTGCAAATGATTCATCTGAATCAGATGCTTTATTTGAACCAGCAGATTCTAAAATTTATCGTCATCCAACATTTTATGATGTTCCAGACGGAATATCACATATGTAAAATATTAATAGTTAAATAAGTTGAATAAGTCTTCCAGTCTTATGTCTTGAAGTCTTGATTCTGAAAATAATTATGGAAAAACAAAAAGCTTTATACGAATACGTTTTAAGATTAGCTGATGATAGTTTGATTTTGGGGCATAGAGTTTCAGAATGGTGCGGTCATGGTCCAATTTTAGAAGAAGATATTGCACTGACTAATTTAGCGTTGGATTTAATTGGACAAGCTACAAGTTTGTTAAATTATGCAGGTGAGTTAGAAGGAAAAGGAAGAGATGGTGATGCTTTGGCGTTTCTTCGTTACGAAAGAGAATATAAAAATCTGTTATTAGTTGAGCAAACAAATGGTGATTTTGGTAAGACGATCATGCGTCAATTTTTGTTCGATGCTTTCAGAAAACCACTTTTTGAAAAATTACAACATTCTTCAGATCAACATCTAGCTGCAATTGCAGAAAAGTCGTTGAAAGAGACGAAATACCATTTGAAACATACTTCTGAATGGGTAATTCGTTTAGGTGATGGGACTGAAGAATCACATAATAGAATTCAAGAATCGTTAGATGCTTTATGGAAATATACGAATGAAATTTTCTATAAAGATGACGTAGATTCTGTTTTGATTGCTGAAAACATTATACCTTCGTCTGAAGAAATTAAAGCTGAATGGACGAAGACAATAAATGATGTTTTGGAACAAGCAACTTTGACTATTCCTTCAAATAATTGGATTCAAGAAGGTGGTAGAAAAGGTTTTCATACAGAAGCATTAGGTTATTTGTTAGCAGAAATGCAGTACATGCAGCGAGCATACCCAAATATGACATGGTAACCGAAAAAGAAATTTGGAATTATTTAGAAGAAGTTTTTGATCCTGAAATCCCTGTGTTGACTGTTGTTGACTTAGGGGTTATCAGATCTGTTGAATTAATTGAGGACAAATGTAAAGTTGTAATTACTCCAACTTATAGTGGTTGTCCAGCAATGAAGTTAATTGAAGAAGAAATTATTGCTAAATTAAATGAAAAAGGAATTTCTTCTGTTTCTGTAGATTTAACTTTATCTCCAGCTTGGAGTACTGATTGGATAACAGAGTCAGGTAAACAGAAATTATTAGAATATGGTATTGCTCCACCACAAGATGAGGTAGATAAAAGTGTTTTATTTGCCGAGCCTCCTAAAGTCCCTTGTCCACAATGCAAATCAGTGAATACAAGAATGGTAAGTTTATTTGGTAGTACTGCTTGTAAATCACAATACCAATGCAATGATTGTTTAGAGCCTTTTGATTATTTTAAATGTTTGAAGTAAACTTTTAAGAATCAATCAATAAACATCAATCAAATGAATATCAAAAATTAATACTGAATTTGCAGGGATTCCATTTGTACCATTTGGTCCATAACCTAAAGCTGATGGGATTAATAATTTACCTTTTCCTCCTTTTTTAAAATAGGGGATGCCTTCGGTCCAGCCTTTTATTACGCTTTGTAATCCAAAAGTGATACCTGAAGTTGCGCTTTGATCAAAAACAGAACCATCAGTAAAATATCCTTTGTAGGCAACTTTAACTTGAGAAGCGGGATTTGGTTTTATTCCTGTTCCAATGGTTTCCATTACATAGTATAAACCTGAACCAGTTGCTGTAGCAGTTAAATTATTATCTGTGATATATTTTGTGATGATACCTTCGTCTATTTGAGCTTGGTCTTTTTGATCTTTTTTCTTGCAAGAATTAAAGATTAATAGGAAAGAGAAAAATATAAATAACAATTTCATTTTAAATTCAATTTTCAAACAAATATACTCTTTAGAATTATTATAGTGGTTTGATTCCGATAATTAAAACATCATCCACTTGTTGAAAATTACCTTTCCATTCGTCGAACTCATTTTGAATTTTTAAATTTTGTTCATTTGAAGAAAGATGACTCATGTCAGTTAAAAGAGTTTTAAAGTTTTTGTATTTATATTTTTTTCCTCTTTCACCTCCAAATTGATCTGGGAATCCATCAGTAAATAGATAAATCATATCATTATGTTCTATATTAATAGAATGTGTTTTAAATGGTTTAGGTCTTTCGTCGACGAACATTCCTACAGGAAACTTGTCTCCTTTAAATTCTCTTAAAATAGATTTATTTGCAATGTAAATTGAATTGAACGCACCAGCAAATTTTAATTCTTTACTTTTCTTGTTTATTGCAATTAGGGAAACATCCATTCCGTCTTTGACAGAAGAAGTATTGTAGGATTGATGTAAGCTTTCAGTTAGCCAATTATTTACAGCATTCAGAATTTCTGCTGGGTCAGTAATGTTTTTTTCTAAAACAGCTTTGTTAAGCAAATTGTAATTGACAATTGAAATTAAGGCTCCAGGTACTCCATGACCAGTACAATCAGCTGCTGCAACAAATAAAAAATCATCAGTTTCTTCAATCCAATAAAAATCACCACTTAAAATGTCTTTTGGTCGATGAAAAACAAATGAATTAGGAATTTTTTTACTGAATTCGCTTAAAGGAGGTAGGATAGCCTGTTGAATTCTTTCCGCATATCTAATACTGTCTTTAATATCTTTGTTTTGACTTTGAACCAATCTATTTTGTGATTTAATCGTTTCATTTAATTTTTTAGTTTTATAGAAAATGAAAAGTACAAAGCCAAAAATGATAATCATAACAATTATTAGAATGAATAATTTTTGATTTTGAATTTCATTTTTTGAATTTATTAATTCTTCTTTGGCTATTTTGTTATTTTGTTTTGTGATGATATTTTCTTTCTCAGTTAAGGCTAAGCGATTTTGAATAGCAGCAACTCTATTTAATTTTTCAGTATTGATTATTTGCTTTTCAACATCTATGAATTCTTCTTGAAGAGCATATGCTTTTTGATAATTTTTTAATTTCTCTTGAATTTGAATTAATTCACCTAAGGCTTCACTTTTTTCGTAAATCAATTTGTTGTTTTTAGAAAATTGATAACTGAAGTTTGCGTATTTCTCAGCTTCAATATATTTTCCATTAATCCTATAAGCTTTCGCTAACAACATAAGGATTGTTGCTTTGCTATCGATCATTTTATTAATTTCAGCAATCTTTAATGCTCTTTTATAATGTTTGATTGCACTCTTGTAATCTTTTTGAGCAAGGTAAAAGGTTCCTTTATTTTGATTTAAAAAATAGAAACTTGTATTGTCAAAATTTGGTTTTAAAGATTCCAGTAAGTTTAGATAAAAATCTGCTTTTGATAAATCTTCATATTGGACAAATGTATGTGTTAAATTAATTAATCGCTTAATTTGCGCTGAAGTATCTTGACTTTTCTTACTTAACTGATAGGCTTTAATTAAATAAAAAATTGAAGATTGGGGATCTCCTAATCGAGAGAGAAGAATGCTTTTTAAATCATATGCATCACTTAGGTTTGAGTAATCATTTTTTGATTTAAAAAATGAAATACTTTTACCTAATTCAATTTCTGCATTTTCATAATCAGTGAAGGTGATAAAGTATCGAGCTTTACAAAGACTTACTTCTCCAATAAACTTTAATTCATTGATTTTTTCAGCTTGACAACAAAGATCAAAAGAGACATTATAGTTTCGATTAAAAATTTCATTTGCTCTTTTGAGTAAGATTTCACTTTTAGATTGAGAGAATGCATCATTATCAACTCTAAAAAGAGTCACTATTAGACAGAATATAATATATATTTTTCTCATATAATTAGCAGTGAACTAAATATACAATTTTTATTTTAATAAATTGAAAAATTCTCAATTTCAAAACATAAGTCATTTTTTTGAACGTTAAAAAAATCTTACATTTGACCGATTCAAAAATTCAAGTAATGAAAAAAGGTTTTGGCTATTTAATTTTATTATCGATTATTTTCTTTTCATGTTCTCCAGAGAGTGTGTTTAATAAAAAATTAAATGGAGAATGGGAGTTGCAAAGTATCAACGGACAAAGTTTAGGTGATTCCATTACTCAAACCTTAATCTTTTCAAAAGATAAAAGGTCTGACGGAACTGTTTCTGAATCAGCTTCAAAAAACAATGTTGCTTATACGAATACAGGCGTTTACTACATTTTTAAAAGCCAAACACTTACAATGGCATTTTCAGATAATCCAAATGTTGATACACGCGTTTTTTCAATAATTGAATCTTCTAAATCTGAATTAACGTTGACACAGGAAGGAAAAGGAAATGCGAAGTTTGTATATAAGAAGAAATAGAAATTTAATATCATAAAAAAAACCGATTCAATTTTTGAATCGGTTTTTTTGTGTTTGAGATTTTATTTTAACCTAAAAAAGGATATCTATAATCTGTTGCTGGAACAAAAGTTTCTTTGATTGTTCTTGCAGAAACCCAACGTAACAAATTCATTGCAGCACCTGCTTTGTCATTTGTTCCTGAACCTCTAGCTCCACCAAATGGTTGTTGTCCAACTACTGCTCCAGTTGGTTTATCATTGATGTAGAAGTTTCCAGCTGAATTTTCTAATTTTTTAATTGCTAAATTAATAGCGTAGCGATCATTCGCTAAGATAGCTCCTGTTAATGCATAATCTGAAGTTTGATCTAACAATTCCATCGTTTCTTCAAATTTATCGTCTTCATAAACGTAAATTGTTAAAACAGGACCAAATATTTCTTCAACGATTGTTCTGAATTTTGGATTTGTAGTTACTACAACTGTAGGCTCAATAAAGTAACCTTTTGATTTATCGTAGTTACCACCACAAATAATTTCAGCATCATTCTGAGATTTTACAAAATCAATGTATCCTGCAATTTTATCAAATGATTTCTCATCGATCACTGCATTTACAAAGTTTGAAGTATCTTCAGGTGTTCCCATTTTAAATGAGTTCACTTGTTCTACTAAAATTCTTTTTACTTCTCCCCAAGTTGAACTTGGAACATATGCTCTAGAAGCAGCTGAACATTTTTGACCTTGGAATTCGAAAGCTCCTCTTGAAAGTGCAGTTGCAACTTCAGCTGGTGCAGCAGATTTGTGAACCATTACGAAATCTTTACCACCTGTTTCACCAACGATTCTTGGGTAAGAAACATATTTCTCAATATTGTTTCCTATTTCTTTCCATAAATGTCTGAAAACTGCAGTTGAACCTGTAAAGTGTAAACCTGCGAAATGTTTGTTTTTGAAAATTACATCTCCAGCAATCGGACCATCAACAGAAACTAAATTGATAACTCCATCTGGTAATCCAGCAGCTTGGAATAATTCCATTAATACTTGAGCTGAATACATTTGAGAATCTGCAGGCTTCCAAACAACAACATTCCCCATCATTGCAGGAGCTGCACATAAGTTCGCAGCAATTGACGTGAAGTTAAATGGTGTTAATGCGAAGACAAATCCTTCTAAAGGTCTATATTCTAATCTATTCCACATTCCTGGTAAAGATTCAGGTTGTTCGCTATAGATTTGAGTTAAATATTGTACGTTAAATTTGAAAAAATCAATTAATTCACAAGCAGCATCAATTTCAGCTTGGAATACATTTTTAGATTGTGCTAACATAGTCGCTGCATTTACTCTTGCTCTAAAAGGCCCAGCTAATAAATCAGCAGCTTTTAAAAAGATAGATGCTCTTTGTTCCCAAGGTAAATTTGCCCATTCATTCTTAGCAGCCATTGCAGCATCGATTGCTTGTTGAACGTGTTCTGCAGTTCCGTAATTGAAATGTCCCAAAGTCACATTGTGATCATGTGGAGGAGACATTTTCTTTTTATCGTTTGTTCTTACTTCTTTCCCTCCAATGTACATTGGTACATCAATAGGTTCTTGTTGAAGCATTTGTTTGTATGTTGCAATTAATTCGTTTTTCTCTGGAGATCCTGGAGCGTAACCTTTTACAGGTTCATTGATCGCTTTTGGAACATTAAATAATGCGTTTGCCATATGAATTTCTTTTTTGAGGTAAATTTAAGCAATGTAAATTGTCTGACAATAGAAAAATGAATGGAAATGAATAAACGTTTATATTTTTTTATAAGTGTCTGATTCATTTAAAAGATTGTTCTTATTTTCGTTTTATGAAGTGGTTAACTATAGCATCTATATTTCTAGTTTTTTCATTGTTTAGTCAAGAACAAAAGTTTAATTATTCTGACTTTGAAAATGCAAAAGACATTGATTCAAAGACGAAAATTTCACTCGTTTTATGGAATGAATATCTCAGAGGTTCAATCGATTCACTTAAAATCTTATCAAATGAGTTATTGACTGAAGGTCTAGAAAAAAAATCTTATTTCGCAATTGCATCAGGCAAAAGAGCTCAAGGAAGTTTTTTAATTCGCGATGGTAAAGGATTAAAAGGAATTCAAGCGCTAAAAGAAGCGAAATATTATTTTGAAAAAATAGGGGATTATACCTTGTTAACCGAAACCTTAAGTGAAATAGGAAATGGCTATAACTTAATGGGAGAACCTAAAAATGCAATAGTTTGGTATAATAAATCGATAGCTGCTGGACAAAAATCCGAAGATCCAACTTCTGTATTTTTAGCTGAAATAAATATTGCGAAATCATATACAGATTTAAATCAATTAGATAAAGCTGAAAAAATTATTTTACATTATATCAAACAAACTCAAAAATATAAGAAAATTGAATCAGAAGCGAATGCATGGACACGACTAGGAATTGTATATCAATTAAGAGGGGATAATAAATTAGCATCGAAATACTTTTTAAAAAGTACATTTTTAAACGTTAAAGCAGGTTCAAAAATTCAAGCATCACATGGTTATAATAATTTAGCTATTGTATGTTTTGGAGAAAATGATTTAGAAGGAGTATTGTTGAATTTTGAAAAAGCATTAAAATTGAGACTAGAATGTCATAATTGGAAAGCCATTTCTGAAAGCTATTTTAATATTGGTGAGTATTATTTGGAAGTTAAAAATCATTCAAAAGCAATTGAATATTATAACAAATCACTTGATGTAGCATCTAAAAAAGGTTTATTAGTAGAGAAAATGGATGCTTTAGATGCAATTATTAAGGTTTATAAATCAAAAAAAGATTTCGTTAAGGCATTTCAGCTAATGGAAGAGTATCTAAAAGTAAAAAGTCTTTTATTAGAAAGAGATAAAATGGAAGCGATTAATGCTTCTGAAATGGATTTGATTCTTCAAGAAAAGGAACAAAAATTGATTCAAAGTACCCGAGAATCTGAATTGTTTGAGAAGATGAAAAAGCAAAAAACAAATATGTATTTATTGATAGGTGGGTTTTGTGTTCTATTTATTGTATTTATTGGCTTCCTGTTTTACAAAAAGCCAATAAATAATGTTTAATAAATTAATTTAATTTTCCTGGAAAATACATTTCAAAAGTTGGTATGAAAACATGTAGATTTTCACCTGTGATTTGATTTTCAAATGTATAAAATCCTTTCATGTAGCCAATTTCCGAAAGTAAATCGCAACCACTCGTATATGTAAATGATTGACCTGGTTTTAAAATCGGTTGTTCTCCAATAACGCCTTCACCGCTTACAATCTTTGGTTCATTGATAGAATCAAAAATATACCAGTTTCTATGCATTAATTTAACGTCGAAATGATTTTCGTTTTTAATTTCAATCGTATAATTGAAAAAGAATTGACTTTCTAGAACATTTGATAAATCTGCTCTGTATTTTGTGTTAACTGTAATATTAACCCCTTCAGTTGTAGCTGTTTTCATATCTTCGTTTTAACAAGGCAATTGGAAATTACAAAATTAATTTCTTAAAACAAAGAAATTATTCCTCATTTTTTTCAATTTCTTCCTCAAGTTCTATAATATCGGGGTTTTTCATGATGACATCAATCGCTTTTTCCATTCGTACTTCATATTCATTTGCATACATAATGGATTGACATTTAGCGATGCTTTCGTAAATACGATTGATAGGTGTGTGAAATCCTTGTTTCATGATTAATTCTGCATCGTCAATGATATACAACTTCACATTTGCTGTGTTGATTCCATTTTGATGATACATTTCTTGAATTCTTTTTGGTGTTCCGATTACGATATCTGAACCTTGATACAAATCAATACGTTGTCTTACTTTAATTCCTTTATCATAAACTACAACAACTCTTAAATCTGTTCTTCTTGCTAATTTCAGGAATAAAGCTTCCATTTCCAATGCTCTTTCTTTATTTTCAACAAAAATAATAGCACGTGGAGCATCATCTTCGGTAGCTTTTTCTAAGCGTTGGATAACTCCTGTAACAATTGAAGTTGATTTACCTGAACCTTTTGGTGCAATGGCAATAAAATCAGTTCCTTGTTTGTATTTCGAAAAGCACAAATTTTGAATTTCAGTTGGATGTTCAAGTCCAGCCAAAGGCATTGATTTTTGAAGAACTTCGCTGTATTTATTTAAAGACATGGATGAATTGCTTAATTTTAGTACAAAGATAATTTATTTAAAGTCTAATTACAATTTACTATTTCAACTTCTCATTATTATGGTGTCGATCGCTATCTCGATTTGTTTTTTTATCTAAATTTTTTCTCATTGCTTCTTCTAAATCTATTCCGGTTTGATTAGCGAGACAAATTAAAACAAAAAGAACATCGGCCATTTCATCTCCTAAATCTTTGTTTTTATCACTTTCTTTTTCGCTTTGTTCACCGAAACGACGAGCCATAATTCGAGCGACTTCTCCAACCTCTTCCATTAACATGGCTGTATTCGTCAATTCATTGAAATAGCGAACGCCGAATTCTTTAATCCATTTATCGACGATTTCTTGAGCTTCTTTGATGTGCATAATTATTCTCTATTTTTTGAATCCATCCAAATAGTGACAGGACCATCATTTATTAATGAAACTTTCATGTCTGCTCCAAATTGACCTGTTTCTACTTTTAGATTTGATTTAGATTTGAGTTCTTCCACAAAATAGTTATACAAAGGAATTGCTTGTTCAGGTTTAGCTGCTTGAATATAACTTGGACGATTTCCTTTTTTTGTTGAAGCATGAAGTGTGAATTGAGAAATTACTAAAAATGAACCGCCAACTTCTTGAATGGAAAGATTCATTTTACCATTTTCATCGCTAAAAATTCGAAGACCAATCAATTTTTGAATCAACCAATCAGCATCTGATGTTTCATCTTCATGTTCGATTCCAATCAAAACAACGAATCCATTTTCAATGAATCCAACAATTTTACCATCTATTTTAACAGAAGCTTCAGTTGTTCGTTGAATTAAGATTCTCATCCAAAAATTACTTTTTTACGGTGAATTTCGTTTTCATCATCAGTCATCATTTGAACATAAGAATCATAACGACTTTCAGGAATTTTTCCTTCTTCAACTGCATTTTTCACGGCGCATTTTGGTTCGTTTAAATGTTGGCAATTGTGAAATTTACATTCATTTAATAGTTCTCTCATTTCTGGAAAATAATGAGAAAGAACTTCTTTGTCGAGATTCACAATTCCAAATGCTCTAATTCCAGGCGTGTCAACAATATAACCTCCACTTGTCAATTTAAACATTTCTGCGAAAGTCGTCGTGTGTTTTCCTTGCATATTAGCGTCAGAAATTTCACCTGTTCTCAAATCTAAATTTGGATCAATCACATTCACCAATGAACTTTTTCCAACTCCACTGTGACCAGAGATCATAACCTGATTTCCATTGATTTCATTTCTTAAAAAATCAATTGTCTCCGGTTGATTGATAGAAATTTTATGACATGGATAACCAATTCGTTGATACATATCAATTAGGGCGTCAACATACTCCATATCGTATTCTGAATAAGTATCAGCCTTTGAAAATAGAAGAGTTGTTGGAATACGAAAAGATTCTGCAGAGACTAAAAAACGGTCAATGAACGCTAGATGTGTTACAGGGGCAACAGTTGTCACTAAAAGGTAAGCTCGATCAACATTTGCAGCTAAAATTTGCATTTGTTTACTCAAGTTCGTCGATTTACGAACGATGTAATTTCTTCTCTCATCGTAATCCGTAATCACTCGGTTTCCTTCTTCGTCAATTGTATCGTTTATTGAAACAATATCACCAACAGCAATAGGATTGGTCGTTCTCAAAGCATCGAGACGTATTTTACCACGAACACGACAATTCACGACAGAACCATCTTCCAATTCCACATGGTACCATTTCCCTGTTGATTTTAATACTTTTCCTTTTGTTGACATAGAATGTAAATATAAAAAGAAAAAAAAAAAGAGCTCTATTTACAGATTACAATTTGAACTAAAATTAATTGACTGTTTTACTTTTGAAATGTATCAATTACTAAATCTTTAATAGAATAACACTTTCATCTAAATTTCATTCTTCTTATATTCGCAATTCAAAATTCAGAAACAATGTCAATAGAAGTAACGAATCTTACTAAGTTTTACGGTGAACAAGCAGCTGTTAGAGATATCTCATTTTCAGTAGCCAAAGGTGAAATCGTAGGTTTTTTAGGTCCGAATGGTGCCGGAAAATCAACTACAATGAAGATTATTACTGGATTTATTCCATCTTCTGCTGGTGAAGTGAAGGTATGTGGAATGACTGTTGATGTCGATAACTTAAAAACAAGACAATTGATTGGTTATTTACCTGAAAACAATCCGTTGTATTTGGATATGTATGTGCGTGAATACCTTGAGTTCGTTGGAAATATTTATAAAGTTTCCAATGTGAAAGATCGTGTTTCTGATATGGTAAAAGCAGTTGGTTTAGAAGTTGAACAAGCGAAAAAAATCGGAGCTTTATCGAAAGGATATCGTCAAAGAGTTGGATTAGCTCAAGCGATTATTCATGATCCACAAGTGTTGATTTTAGATGAGCCGACTTCGGGTTTAGATCCAAATCAATTAGCTGAAATTCGTGATTTAATTAAAAAAATTGGAAAATCTAAAACCGTAATGCTTTCAACTCATATTATGCAGGAAGTGGAAGCAATATGTGATCGTGTTGTGATTATTAATAAAGGTCAAATTGTTGCGAACGACACTGCTGATCATTTACAAATTGATTTATCTCACCAAACGGTATATGTTGAATTTGATGCTGAAATATCAAGAAATGCATTAACAAAAATCAAAGACGTTAACAAAGTTGAAGCTGTTGGTAAAGGTTGGTTAATTGAAGGGATTGGCGTTGAAGATTTACGTAAAACAGTTGCTCAATTTGCTCAAAACAATAACTTATTAGTCTTGACTTTAAGAGTAGAAGAAAAATCATTAGAAGAAGTCTTCAAGCAATTGACTAAATAATCGATTTAGTGATTATAAATCATTACAAAAAATCTTGACTAGTTGAAAAAGTAGGTTTTTCTATTTAACTTCGTGCAAACGAAACTATAATGAAGAAACTATTACTACTCATTGGAATAACTTTTATTTCAATATTTTCTCAAGCTCAAATTTCAATCCCAGCAAACGACAAAGGAGATATAATTCTTATCAATTCGTCGCTAAAAAAATCGAAAGGAATTCCTTCTAAAGATTTAATGGATCGTTTTCCGATATATAAGTTAAATGGAGAATATTTTATTTCTGTTTTAGCGAAAGCGAATGCTTCTTTTTCAAAAGAAAGTGTAAAAGAAAATGGAGTTATTTTTGGTTCTAAAATCGGTGATATCGTTTCTTTAAAAATCCCTGTGAATACAATCGAAAGTTCGATTCAAAATCTCGGTTTAACGTATTTAGAATTAGGAAGAAAAGTAATTCCTAATTTAGATAAAGCAATTAAAGATGTTAGAGCAGATTCTGTTCAATATGGTCTAGGTTTACCTCAAAGTTTTACTGGTAGAAATGTATTAATTGGTATCACGGATTGGGGGTTTGATTACACGCACCCTATGTTTTATGATACAACATTAACTCAAACAAGAATTTTAGCAGCTTGGGATCAATATAAACTTTCTGGTCCAGCACCATCAGGTTATTCATATGGAACGGAATATGCAACAATTCCAGATTTATTAGCTGCTGGTTCTGACACTGCTAATATTTACAGCTACGCAACTCATGGTTCGCATGTTGCAGGAATTTCAGGTGGAAGCGGTGCAGGAACTGTATATAGAGGGGTAGGGTTCGATGCTCAGTATTTATTTACCACTTTTTTGGTTGATAATGCTTCTGTATTGGATGCATATGCTTGGATGTATGACAAAGCTCAAGCCGAACAAAAAAGATTGGTCATCAATATGAGTTGGGGGCTTTATTATTTAGGAACATTGGATGGTAATTCTCTATTAAGTCAAGCAATTGATGATTATTCCGATTTAGGTGTCGTTTTTTGTAATTCTGGAGGAAACAATGGGGGAGTTAATTTCCATCTAAAAAAGACATTTTCAAATGATGCTCTTTTAACAAAAGTTGAATTCTATAATAATCCTTCTTTGACAACTTATTGGGGACAAAGTATTTCCATGTGGGGTGAAACAGGAAAATCTTTTAGTGTAAAATGTAAAGTAGTAAATGCTTCAGGAGTAGTTCAGAATGAATCACCATTTTATTCGACAACTTTAACTACGAGTTATATAGATACTTTTTTTGTAGTTGGAAGTGATACCGTTTTTTACAATATTTCTGCAGATGATGTTCATCCAGTTAATGGTAAACCACAAATGCGTTTTAGAATTGCAAGAACGAATTCTGCTTTGAAAATCGCATTAGAAGCGTCAGCGATTGACGGAACAGTTCATTTTTGGAATTTAGCAGAATTGGTGAACGATGTTGGAAATATGGGGACAGCATTTTCAGCATTAAATTCTACTTATACTGCAGGTAATGATAGCTATGGAATTTCGGAACCATCATGTACTAAAAGTTTAATAAGTGTAGCAGCTTATGCTTCAGAATATCACTCAACTAATGGAACATTATTAGGTGGAGCAATTACATCATTCTCAAGTAAAGGGCCAACAATTGATGGACGTGTAAAACCCGATATTGCTGCTCCAGGTAGTGGTGTTGCTTCTTCATTATCTTCTTTTACGGATAATTCATATACGCTTTTAACTTCGGTGAATTTCAATAGTAGAACGTATCCTTTTGCTCGTTTTTCAGGGACTTCAATGTCTTCTCCAGTTGTAACAGGAGTTGTATCATTAATGTTAGAAGCGAATCCAAATTTATCAGCGCAACAAGTGAAAGATATCATAATGACAACTGCGAGACAAGATTTAAAAACAGGAGTGTTACCTGATACTGGAAGTGTAGTTTGGGGATTTGGAAAAATTCATGCATGGAAAGCTGTTCAGTTAGCGTTACAAACAGAAAGTATTTCAGAAATTTCACATAATGATTTCTTTTATGCGTATCCAAATCCTGCAAAAAATGAAATTAGAATCAATTATTCTATGGAAATAGGAAAAGGACAAATAGAACTATTAAACATGGAAGGTAAAGTTGTGAAATTAATACCATCGATTACAAATACAATTTCGATTGATGATTTAAAATCAGGATTTTATTTTCTGAGAATTACAGCTGATGGATTTGTGCATACTGAAAAAATAATAAAGGAATAGTCAAATTGTTTTTCTTTAAAAATGCTCTCTAGATATAGGGAGCATTTTTTATATCATAATGTTAGTTGACAATAAAAGAAAAAATATAGTATATTAGAAGAAACTTTTTTGATTAAAAATGAAACAATTAACAGTTATTTTCTTTTTGTTTATTCTTTCAAGTTTGGAGTTGTTTTCTCAAGAAATCGATCATCAACATGATATTCATTATTCATTTATAGAAAACAGAGGTCAATGGAATTCAAAGATTTTATTTCAATCTTCAAGATTTTTCGTTGATGCATGATGTGCATGCAGGAGGGAAGCCAAATAAAAATTCAAAGATGGCACAAACAGTCGTTCATTTGAATTTTATTGGTTCAAATGAAGTGAATGAAATTCAAAAAGCAAATCCAACGAAAAGTTATTATAATTATTTTTTAGGAAATGATTCTACAAAATGGGCTTCAGATGTTCATGGATATAGTGAAGCGACTATGACAAATTTGTATGATGGTATCGATTTAAAAATCATAGAAAATAAAAAGGAATTGAAGTATGAATTTCATGTTCAACCAAATGCCGATCCTTCAAAAATAATTTTGGAGTATATTGGTCAAAAATCAATAGAATTAGACAAGGATGGCAATTTGATTGCACAAACAGATTTAGGAAGGGTTATCGAAAAGCAACCCTATACCTATCAAATTATCAATGGAAAAATCAGTGTTGTAAAAAATGAATTTAAATTAGAAGGAAACAAAGTTGTTTTTGATTTAGGTAATTACAATTATTCTTATGAATTAATCATTGATCCTGTATTAGTTTTTGCAACATATAGCGGCTCAGTTACAGATAATTTTGGGATGACAGCAACTTATGCGCATGATGGAAAGGCATATTCAGGTGGTACAATTTTTGGAAATCAATATCCAACTCCGGATAATAGTGCTTTTGATATTTCTTCTAATTTCACTGTTGTAAATAATGGAAGTGGAGCTGGTTATGGTATAACAGATGTTTTTGTTTCAAAATATTCATCAGATGGTACTCAGATGCTTTGGACATCATTTTTTGGTGGAGGAGATGATCTACAAGGAACAGAAACAGTTCATAGTTTAATTGCCGATAAAAATGATAATTTATATTTAATGGGAGCAACATCAAGTATAAATTTTCCGACATTAAATGCCTATCAAACGAATCATGGTGGTGGGGTAGCTGGATTAAATTTCACTGCAAATGGAGTTTATCATTTAAATCAAGGTACAGATATTTATGTTTCAAAAATAAGTTCAAATGGACATAATTTATTAGGTTCAACTTATGTTGGAGGTGCCGGAAATGATGGGGTGAATTACAATTTGAATTATTTTGTCAATCAATCGGTTAATTTCGGTTACGATTCTTTAATGTATAATTATGGCGATAATTCCAGAGGTGAAATTATGCTTGACCAAGCGGGTAATTGTCTAATTGCTTCTTGTACTCGATCATCTGATTTCCCTGTATTAAATGCTTTTCAATCTTCAAATGGGGGCCAACAAGATGGTGTTATTTTTAAGCTTTCATCGAATTTGTCAACTATGATTTGGTCTAGTTACATCGGAGGTTCTAATAATGAGGCATGTTATTCCGTTAAAATTGATTCAAGTTCTAATATTGTTTTTGCTGGTGGTACAAGTTCAATAGATTTACCTTTTACAACTGGTGCTTGGCAATCATCATATAACGGGGGAAAGGCTGATGGATTTGTTGGGAAATTAAATCCTTCAGGGACGGTAGTGACTAGAGTATCTTATGTCGGGAATTCCAATTATGATCAAGCTTATTTTGTTGAGATTGATCGAAATGATAATGTCTTTTTATTAGGTCAATCAATAGGAGGTAATTTTCCTGTAATTAATGCTACATATTCAAATCCGAATACATGCCAATTTATTTGTAAATTAAATCCTACTTTAACGAGTGTTTTAAATTCAACAACTTTTGGAAATGGCTCAAATGCAATAAATATTTCACCTTCAGCTTTTATGGTCGATGTCTGTGGGAATATTTATTTATCAGGTTGGGGCGCTAATATTTTACAATCAAATCCGATTTTACCGATGCCGATATCTCCAAATGCTTATCAGCCAACAACAACTGGGTTTGATTTCTATTTATTTGTTTTGGAGAGAACATTTAATAATTTGATCTATGCAACTTATTTGGGTGGAGGGATTTCTCAAGAACATGTTGATGGTGGAACTTCTCGTTTTGATAAAAATGGAGTAGTATACCAATCTGTTTGTGGTGGTTGTGGAGGACATAGTGATTTCCCTACTTTTCCTAATCCGGGTGCACATTCAAATACTAATGATAGTCCAAATTGTAATAATGTTGTTTTTAAATTCGATTTCGGTATTATACCAAAGGCAGAATTTTTAGCAAGTCAAACTACTGGTTGTATTGATTTTAGTGTTGAGTTTAATAATTCTTCGTCAGCCTCAGATTCCTTTTTATGGGACTTTGGAAATGGGGTAACGAGTTCTGATAATTTTGATACAACGATAATTTATAATCAACCAGGGACATATCAGGTTTATTTATATGTAACTGATAGTATCTGTCAATTAACGGATACAGCCCAAATTACAATTAATGTATTTGATTCGTTAGCGTTAACTGTAGATAATGATACGTCTTTTTGTTTACCAATTCCACTAACTTTTACTGCTAATAGTTATGGAACAGCAAATTCTTTTGTTTGGTCAAGTAATTCTAATTTTTCAGATACTTTGAATACTTCAATTTCTGACTCAACACTTTCTTTTATTGCGGATTATTCAGGTTATTATTATGTAAAAGTTGGTAATGGTGGCTGTAATTTAATTGATAGTATTAAACTTGAAGTGATAAGTTCAAATATCTCACTCTCTGGAAATTCACAATTGTGTATTTTAGATACAGCTCTTATAACAGCAACGAATTCAAATCCTGCTATCAATTTTAGCTTTTTATGGAGTCCTGATTCAATTATCTTAACTCCATTAACATTAAATTCAGCAACAATATATGCATTGTCTTCTCAATATGTTTATGTTAATATTTCTGACGGGGCTTCTTGTAATTTTACAGACTCTGTATTTATTGATGTAATAAAAATTTATCCGAATACAATTAATGCTTCTGCTTCTGACTATCTAGTGCCAGAAGGAGCTACAGTTCAATTGTTTGGTCAACCTAGTGGATTGATATATAATTGGAGTCCGAGTGATGGATTATCGAGTGCACATGTTCAAAATCCAGAAGCAACTGTTAAAGGTGAAACGCAATTTATTTTAACTGCTGGTTTTGAGAATTGTATGAAAATGGATACTGTTTTAATAAAGACCTATCCGTTTAATTGTGAAGATCCATATGTTTTTATTCCAACTGCTTTTTCACCTAATGATGATCATGAAAATGATGTGCTATATGTTCGAGGAGAAATGATTAAAGAGATGACTTTTAGAGTTTTCAATCGTTGGGGTGAATTAGTTTTTGAATCGCATGATACACATACAGGTTGGGATGGGAAATTCAAAGGGAAGAAATTAGATCCAGATGTATACGACTATTATTTAGAAGTGATTTGTATCGATGATCAAACAAATATAAAAAAAGGAAATATTACATTATTGAAGTAAAATTTATGAAGAAAGTAATTACAAAAGATTCTCAAAAGTTTTTAGAAAAATATTTAAATAATGCATCACCAACAGGTTTTGAGTTGGTTGGTCAAAAATTATGGTTGGAATATATTACACCATTTATTGATAGTTATTTTACGGATAATTATGGTTCGGTTGTAGGAGTTATTAATCCAGAAGCTGAATATAAAGTCGTGATTGAAGCCCATGCGGATGAGATTTCATATTTCGTTCACTATATCACTCCAGAAGGATTTATTTATTTGAGAAGAAATGGAGGTTCAGATCACATGATTGCGCCTTCAAAACGAGTAAATATCCATACCGATAAAGGAATTGTAAAAGCAGTTTTTGGATGGCCAGCAATTCACATGAGAGCTGAAAAAGAAGAAACACCAAGTTTGAAAAATATCTTTTTAGATTGTGGTTGTTCTACTAAGGATGAGGTTTTAGAATTAGGTATTCATGTTGGGTGTGTGATTACATATGAAGATGAATTCATGGTTTTAAATAAAAATCGTTATGTCGGAAGAGCTTTAGATAATCGAATGGGAGGTTTTATGATCGCAGAAGTTGCTCGACTTTTGAAAGAGAATAAAGTGAAATTACCTTTTGGATTATATATCGTAAACGCCGTTCAAGAAGAAGTAATAAAACCAAATGTTGCAATCGTAACAGATGTTTGTCATTGTACGCAATCACCAATGGTGAATAAAATTGAACAAGGAGATTTGCACAGTGGAAAAGGACCTGTTTTAACAGTTGGTCCGGCTGTTCATAATAATTTATTGAAGCAAATTCAAATGGTAGCAGATAAAAACAAAATACCGTTTCAAAGAGCAGCTGCTTCAAGAGCTACCGGAACAGATACAGATGCTTTCGCTTATTCAAATGATGGTGTGCCTTCTGCGTTGATTTCTTTACCTTTAAGATACATGCATACAACTGTTGAAATGTGCCGAAAAGAAGATGTTGAAAATGCAATCCTTTTGATTTATGAATCATTGAAATCAATTAAAAACGGTCAGGATTTTAGATATATGAAATAAAATTAATATTGAAATGACTTAGAGAGAATAAGTTTGATTCACTCTAAGTCATTTCTTATATAATTAGATTATTTAGTTAAATATTTTTCAAATTCATTCGTATTCACTTTTGCTTTTAAGTCATGCAATAAGTTAAAAATTCCAAAAAAAGTTCTATTGATATATAGGAAATGCTTAGAACCTCTATTCCCATTGATTTTGCGAAGTTGAGTGTCTTTTGCAAAACTCTCACCTAATTTTGCAATTTTAGAAAAGAATTGTTCATCTGAAAAATCAAAAACATCATTTTGAAGAGGTAATGTAAAAAGACTTAATAAGTCATGAAACATTTTTTTCAAGAATTGAACGGTTTCTTCGTTATCATTTTCATTTAAGATTTCTAATTCATATAATTTTTCTTCAAAAATTGCTGGATTATTTAATGTTTCAGTTGAAGCAAGTTCAAAATAAGGGAAGTAAAATTCATCTGGAATATTCTTAATACAACCAAAATCAATGGCAATTAAATTTGAATCTTTATCAATTAAAAAATTCCCTGGATGAGGATCTGCATGAACCTGTCTCAAGGAATGTATTTGAAACATGTAAAAATCCCATAATGCTTGACCAATTTTATTTCCTTTTTCTTTATCTGAATTATGAGCTGTAAATTCTGATAAATGTTCCCCTTCAATCCAACTCATTGTCAAAATTTTGGAAGATGAAAGTTCAGGATAATATGTTGGGAATTTTAAATCCGCAATATGTCTGCAAGAAGAAGATACTTCAATGCTTTGTTTTAATTCTAAATTGTAATCTGTTTCTTCAATTAATTTACTTTCAACTTCTTGAAAATATTTGTCTGAGTCTTTTCCTTTCAAGTTAAACATTCGAATAGCAAATGGTTTGACTAATGCTAAGTCTGAACTAATACTTTCCGCAACTCCAGGATATTGAATCTTTACAGCTAATTTTTGATTGTCTTTAGTTGCTAGATGTACTTGACCAATACTTGCAGCATTT
>JAJTEO010000016.1 GCA_021300395.1 Fluviicola sp.
ACGTTTGTATTCAGAAAATGATGTTCGTTTCTTGAAACAATTTACGGCAGGTATTTAAATAGTTATTAATTAGTAGTTTAAAGTTAATAGTTGCATGGGATTCTTTTCTAAAAGCACAACAGTTACTTTTCCTTGGTTGGAATTAAATTCAATCGCTCAATTGGAAGAATTATGGGATAATTCAGCTAATTCTGAAAAGTCCATTTTGATTTTTAAACACAGTACGAGATGCAGTATTTCTTCAATGGTGAAGAATCAATTTGAAAAGAATTGGAATACTGATATTGATAATTGTGAAGTTTACTATTTGGATTTAATTCAATTTCGAGAAGTTTCTAATCGCATTGAAAGTTTGATGGGTGTTATTCATCAATCACCTCAAGCTGTTGTTTTTAAAAATAAACAAGTTATTTACCATGAATCTCACAATGGGATTGATGCAACGGATATTGAAAAAGCACTTTAATCATTTTAACGAATGAAAAAATACATCATCATAGGTCTTTTATTGCTTGTCGTAGGTTCGATGATCATTAAGCCATTATTATCTGGAGGAGATTCTTCTGAAATTCCAGCAACATTCGAATTCAAAGATAATTTAGCGACTGTTTGGAACAAACAAATCAATCTGAAAATCAATGTTAATTCTGATGATATTGAAAAATTAGAATTGATATATAATGATAGTGTTTTTAAAACATGGACAAAACCTTCATCTCAAATCGTTTTTCCATTTAATGCTAGTTATTATGGATTAGGTGCCAAAAACTTAATCCTACAATCGACTTTGTCAGATGGAACAATTCTATCGGATGAGCGAATGGTGCGTATTCTTTCAGATGTAAAGCCACAATTTTGGAAATCAAAAATTGATGCATCATTTCCTCATCAAACTTCAAGTTTTACGCAAGGATTGGAATTTGATGATCAAACTTTCATTGAAAGTACAGGACAAAGAGGAGAGAGTATGATTGCAAAAGTGGATCTTAAATCAGGCTCAATTAAAAACACGATTGCCCTAGATGCTACTTATTTTGGGGAAGGTATCACAATAATAAATGGAAAAATATTTCAATTAACTTGGGAAGAGCAAAAATGCTTTGTTTATGATAAAAATACACTTCAAATAATCAAAGATATTCCATATACAGGAGAAGGTTGGGGCCTGTGTAACGATGGAAAATCGATTATTATGTCAGACGGAAGTGAGCGAATTACATTTCGAAATGCAGAAACTTTTAATGTAGAAAAAATAATAGAAGTGTATGACGAGAAAGGTCCTATTACTCGTTTAAATGAATTAGAATACATCGAAGGTAAAATCTACGCTAACGTTTGGATGACGAACAGTATTATCGTTATTAATCCATCAAACGGAAAAGTAGAAGCCATTATCGATTGCAACGATCTAGAAAAAGCAGGAAAAGGCCTAATGGGTGATGTGTTAAATGGAATAGCTTACAACAAACTGACTAGAAAAATCTACTGTACAGGTAAAAAATGGGATAAACTTTTTGAAGTTTCTTTCTTGAAGCCAGGGATTTAGGATCGTAGTTTTAAATATTATAAAACCTTATATTAATTAATAATAATTCCAAGTTTGCTTAATTTCCCTCCTTGAGGAGGGATTAAGGGAGGTGATATTTGAGAATATTAATATGAGTAAAAGAGATCTTAAATTAGATTAAATTTTGTCACCCTCCTCTATCCTCCCTCAAGGGAGGAAAATTAAAGTATATTCATTTAAAAATCTTTATAATCGAATCAAAATAATTTGCAATCTGTAATTTTCCTATTTGCAATCTAAACAAAAATCCATCCAATTACTAAATACCTCGCTGCTTTTCCAACAACCAATAATATTATAAATGGTATAAAAGGAACACGGTAAAATCCAATTGCAATCATCAAAGGATCACCGATAATCGGAATCCAGGAAACGAGTGCCAACCAAGCTCCATATTTTTGAATGATTGATTGCTGTTTTATGATTTTAGTTTCTTTCATGCCCACTTTTTTTAGCCATAATGGATTACCTATTTTTCCAATGAAGTAATTTGTCACTCCTCCTAATGAATTTCCTATAGTAGCTATTAGAACGCAATTGAATACTGAATAATTTTTCTTCAACATCCCGATGAGAAGTAATTCAGATGAGAAAGGTAAAATAGTCGCTGATAAAAACGTTATAACAAATAACCCCAAATAACCCATCGTTAGCATATCTTTTACTTTTCTGAATGTATAGACATAAAAAAAGGGCCTTGTTATTACAAGGCCCTTCAAATATACGATTCAAAAATTATTTTTTGATCAATTTTTTAGTCACTTGAGAATCATTTGTTAAGATTGTAACATAGTAAACTCCAGTATTGAATGAGCTAGCATCAATAGTTGAAGTATGTTTACCAGCAACTTGAGTTCCTTCAGTTGAAGAATAAACCAATTTACCAGCAACATCAACAACATTAATTGAAACTTTAGAAGCATTAGCTAAAGTATAATTAACAGCAGTTGAACCTGTAGTTGGATTAGGAAACATGTTGCTAACTGAAATAGTGTTGCTGTTTTCAGTTAAGCTTGCATCTTGATTTAAAGATAAACCTACCATTATAGCTTGAGGCTCATTTAATCTAAAGATATCAAGTGGATCCCCACTTGATGGAACTCCTAATACAGTTCCAGAAGGAATCTCTTGAGCCATACCAAATTCAACTGAATTAGCCCCACCACTATGTGAAGCCATTACTAGTAAAATTGAACCTGCTGAAACATCAGTTATCGATTGTAAAGGTAATTTTACGGTTGTTCCATTGTTTAGAGTTGTAATTGTTACAATATCAGTTGAATTAAGATATTCGTAATCTGTAGAAATAGGGTTATAAATCCAAATTTCACCAGAAAAATCTTGTCCAACATTTGTAGCTGCACTTGTTAAAGTAATGTACATAGAGTCTATTTTATCATCATTGATGATTTCAAATATATTCCCAATTTTCATTGCTCCAGTTGGTTCAGTACTTATGTTTGAAATACCACCCATTCTAACACCATTATCAACTCTATATTCAGAATTTGTTATAGAAATAGATCCTGTTATACTATTATCCCCAGGTACATCTTCAGTTAAACTTGATGTCGCTGTGTAAGTAAAGTTGTAAGTTGCTACTGTGTTTGCAGCTGGAGTGAATTTAGTAGTAATGAAATCTGCAGTATCTAAAAAGCTAATACTTGTAATAGTATCCATATAAGTTGCACCACCTGCAACTGTAACTTCTAAATTTGCATCTGGTTGATTTGCAGGACCATTATTTACAATTCTAGACTGGAATGCTATTGGAGATATTTGATTAGTTGGTACTTTAGAATAAACTAATTCTTGTGGTCCAGCTAAAATTATTGGACTAATTAATGTTAAGTTATTGTCAGCTGCTGAAGATATTGATATATCATCAACCATCCATCCGTAACCAGAACCATAATTGTCATCTGCGCTTGGATTAATCCATCTAAAACGAAACATTACTGAATCTTTACCCCCAACTAAAGCGCTAATATTTTGAGTTTTAGTAGTATTAACTGCAGGGGCATTAGTTATATATTCTTTATTCACTTCAATTCCAGTCCATGTATCACCAGCATTTGTAGAGAATTCAATCCAAGTTTGATCTGTATTGAAAGATCTATATCTTTGCTCAAATGAAATTTCAACAGCAGGATTATTTGTAAAATCCAAAGTGTCATTGCTAGTTAATGTTGCATCTTGTGGATCTACAGCTCCAGCTATTAAATATTGAACTCCATTAAAATATCCAAAACCATTTGCTGCTGTTGTAGATGTCATAGGTCCACTTAAATAACTAGAAGAGCTAGGAGGAGAGGTGTTAATAATTGTCCATTGCCCTTGAATATTTGCAGCACCTATTGTCCAATCTAATGAATTTGAAAAATCATTAGACCACAGAACAGAGCCAAGAGCTTTTGTTGTATTTGATGACTTACCTTTAGCATTTTCAGCAGTAGCATGTATTTTTTTTGCTGCTGCTTTAACTTCAGTAACTCTTTGAGAAAAACTACTAGTTAAAGCAGTTATCCCAAGGATAGTTAAATAAACTTTTTTCATAATAAACTTTAAATTTAGTGAACAAATATAAATGATTAAACGTCTGAAATAACAGAGGTTTAAATATTTAACAACTTTAATCTTTTAGGAACGGTAAATCAAGTCTGATTTTATCCAATTCCACTTTTTGTAATTTTATTTTTAGTAGATTTTCACAAGATGGAGGACAAGAATTATAATTACCCAAAGCATCTACAACTATGCTATCTCCTGAATAATTTAAATCTTTTCCATCAATGCCAACTCGGTTAACACCGATGACATAACATTGGTTTTCAATGGCTCTTGCTTTTAGTAGGGTCTTCCAATGAAGATTTCGTTTTTCTGGCCAATTGGCTACATAAAGCAAGACGTCATAAGTAGGAAAAAGGTTGGATTCAATTTTATTTCTTGCAATTTCAGGAAATCTTAAATCGTAACAAATCTGTAATTGGATTTTCCATCCTTTGTATTCTAAGACTTTTTTTTCTGTTCCAGCGGTGAAGTATTTATCTTCTCCAGCTAAACCAAAAGATTTTCGTTTATCATAAGTTTCTATTTGACCATCAGGATATACAAAAACACCACGATTATAATAACGATTATTTTCTTTGATAATCAAAGACGTATAAATTGCTGATTTTTTTTCAGAAGCAATTTGTCTTAACCAGTTGATTCCAATTGAATTTTCCATTTCCTCCCCTAATTCTTCAACATTCATTGAGAATCCAGTGTGAAACATTTCAGGTAATATTATTAAATCACAAGTATCAACTTCTTTTAATAGAGAAGAATAATTATCTAAATTACCAACTTTATTTTCCCAAAATTGATTTGCTTGCACCAATACAACGTCTAAATCATGCATAATCTTTCTGCTGCTTTGGTTAATGTTTCAGTATCTTTTGCATAACAGAAACGAATGAGTTTATTGTCTTTTCCATCTGCATTGAAAACGGACATTGGAATTGTTGCTACACCGTGTTCTAATACCAAACGTTTTGTAAAATCAACATCGCTTTCATTTGAAATAGAAGCGTATGAGGCAACTTGAAAATAAGAACCTTGACTTTTTAATAGTTCAAAGCGACTATCTTTTATTAAATTTCTAAATAAATCGCGTTTATCTTGGTAGAAACTTCCTAATAGACTTACATCTACATGATCCATGTATTTTGATAATGCAACTTGTGCAACACTGTTTACACAGAACACTAAAAATTGATGTACTTTTTTGATTTCAATCATCAATCTTTCAGGAGCTACTAAATAACCAATTTTCCAACCGGTGATGTGAAATGTTTTACCAAAAGAGGAAACGATAATGGATTTCTCTTTTAACTTTTCTCTCGTATTTGCAGAAATATGTTTTTCCTCGAAGGTGATGTATTCATAAACTTCATCCGAAAGCAATAATACATCAGGGTGTTTATCTAAAATTGTTTCAAGGTGCTCAATATCTTTAATAGATAAAACTGTTCCCGAAGGGTTTTGTGGATTATTTACAATAATCATTTTTGTTTTAGCTGTAAAAGCAGCCTCCACTTTATTCCAATCAACTGAAAAATCATCGTTCAAAGAAACATGAATAGGCTTTCCTCCAGCTAAAATAACTGCTGGTTCATAACAGTCATAACTTGGATCTAAAATGATTACTTCTTCTCCAAAATGAATAAAAGCTTGAATAGCAGTGTAAATACCTTGTGTTGCTCCAGCTGTTATCAATAATTCAGTTGAAGTTTCAATTGATCTATTATAGGAAGATTTTATTGTTTGCCCAATTTTTTCCATTAAAGGAGCATAACCTGCCATCGGTAAATATTGATGAACAGATTCTGTAGCTATTGATTTTAATATTTCGGTTAACTTTTCGTCTACCGGAAAATTTGGAAATCCTTGCGATAAATTTATTGCATTGTGCTCTGTTGCCAATTTTGACATCACAGTGAATATTGTTGTACCAACTAATGGAAGTTTTGACATACCAAAAAATTTGAGCTGCAAATATAGCCATCAATTTTGTCTAATGTATTACGGTTAATCAATAAATACTACCGTTTATACTGTTTACGATATAGAGAGATGATAGAAAATGGGCTAGTTTAAATCAAACTTCAAAAAATAATTTAACTTTGAAAATAAAAAGATGAAATTAGTTGTTTTACTGTTTTTAAGTGGTTCATTTATTGTCGCATGTTCTTCGAAAGATGAAAAATTCTGTCAATGTATGGAAGTATCTGAAAAGTTCAATGTCGTTGCCAATAAAATTATTCAAAAAGGAGCTGACAAAGCACTTGAATCTGAATTCAAAACATTGAAAGTGAAAAAAGAAAAAGCATGTGAGAAATTCTTGACAATGGGTGGAAAGGAAATGTTAGAGAAAAAAGAAGCTTGTCAAAATTAATTTCTTAAAAAGGAGGCGTTTCCATCTAAATTTCATATCTTTGCGCTTTCAAAATTAGTATCATGTCTGTCGAAGTTAAAATATTTTCAGGAAGAGCAACAATCGGTTTAGCAGAGAAAATTGCTAAAAGCTATGGTTTACCCCTTGGAGATGTAAAGGTTACTGACTTTAGTGATGGTGAATTTCAACCATCTTTTGAAGAAACAGTAAGAGGTAAAGATGTATTTATTATACAATCTACAATGCCCCCTGCAGATAATCTTTTTGAATTATTATTAATGGTAGATGCTGCAAAAAGAGCATCAGCTAGAAAAATTATCGCTGTAATACCTTATTTTGGTTTTGCACGTCAAGACAGAAAAGATAAACCAAGAGTTGCTATTGGAGCAAAATTGGTTGCAAATATGTTAATGGCTGCTGGAGTTAATCGTTTAATGACGATGGATTTACATGCAGATCAAATACAAGGTTTCTTTGAAGTTCCAGTAGATCATTTATTTGCTTCTACTATTTTCTTTAAAGAAATGGAGAAATTGAATACTGGTGATTTAGTAATTGCTGCACCAGATGCAGGTGGAGCGAAAAGAGCCAATACATATGCTAAGAAGTTAGATGTTGGTTTAGCTTTGTGTCACAAATCTCGTAAAAAAGCAAATGAAGTTGCTGAAATGACTGTGATTGGTGATGTTGAAGGCAAAGATGTTGTTTTAGTTGATGATATGTGCGATACTGCTGGTACATTAACAAAAGCAGCAGATTTATTTATGGAAAAAGGAGCGAAAAGTGTTAGAGCTTTCTGTACACATGCAATCCTTTCTGGTCCAGCTTATGAAAGAATCGAAAATTCTTCATTAACTGAATTAATTGTAACAGATACAATTCCATTGAAACAACAAAGTAGTAAGATTCGTGTTTTATCAGTAGCAGATTTATTTGCTGACATCATTCATGGAATGGTAAACAATGAATCAATTAGTTCACATTTTATAATCTCATAAATAAATAAACATGAAAAAAGCACAATTGAGCGGTTCGGTTAGATCGAACGTAGGGAAAAAGGATGCTGCCCTTACAAGAAATGCAGGGTTAGTTCCGTGTGTAGTTTACGGATCAGGTGAACAAACTCACTTTTCTGTTAAAACAATCGACATCGAAAGAATCGTTTATTCTCCTGATGTTTACCAAGTAGAATTAGAAATTCAACACGTTGATTTCTTACAATTA
This sequence comes from Fluviicola sp., assembly GCA_021300395.1. Taxonomy (GTDB): domain Bacteria; phylum Bacteroidota; class Bacteroidia; order Flavobacteriales_D; family Crocinitomicaceae; genus CAIUKX01. The sequence continues at coordinate 7,731 of JAJTEO010000016.1, forward strand.
GAAGTTAACAGACCAGTAAGAGTTGAATTACCAGTTCGTATCGTAGGATCTGCTAAAGGTGTTATGAGTGGTGGTAAATTAATGCAAGCTTACCGTCGTTTAAGAGTTATTGGTTTACCAGCTGACTTACCAGAATCTATTACATTAAATGTATCTAGCTTAAAAATTGGTAAATCTATTCGTGTTGGAAACATCAATATCCCAGGAGTTACTATTTTAGATCCTCATGCATCTGTAGTTGTTTCTGTTCGAATGGCTCGTGGTGCTGTTAAACCAGTTGAGCTTGATGATGAAGAAGAAGAAGTTGTTGATTTCGTAGTTTTAGATAAATAATCTACGTTTTTAAATAAATCTTATAAAAGCTGTCCTATATGGGCAGCTTTTTTTTTGAAACCAATCACAAAAATCAATAACTATTTACCACCTCGAAGCAACATTCGCATAGATTCTGAAATCTATTTATTATCTTCGTAATTCGGAAAATTTACACAACGAAATGAGCCAAAAATATCAAGAATACAAAGGGTTAAACTTACCCAACGTAGCACAAACAGTTTTAGAAAAGTGGGAGAAAGAGAAGGTTTTTGAAAAATCGATTTCTACTCGTGATGAAGATAAACAATATGTGTTTTTTGAAGGACCACCATCTGCAAACGGTCTTCCAGGAATTCACCACGTAATGGCTCGTTCTATTAAAGATATTTTTTGTCGTTATAAAACCTTGAAAGGTTTTCAAGTAAAACGTAAAGCAGGTTGCAATTATACGAGAAAAATTTAATATACAAAGGATATACAATTCAACCATACTCACCAAAAGCAGGTACAGGTTTATCTTCACATGAGTTAAACCAGCCAGGTTGTTACCGAGATGTGAAAGATACTACTGTTGTTGCACAATTTAAGGTGGTTGATGGACAGAAATTACCATTCCGCAATGCGGACGGGACGGATTACCAGGTTGGTACGAATGGCCAGGTAGGGACGAATTGCAATTCGTCCCTACTGGCATGGACGACAACCCCATGGACATTACCATCAAACACAGCATTGTGTGTTGGACCGAAAATTGAATATGTATTGGTGAAATCATTCAATCAATATACACACGAACCAATCAATGTGATTTTAGCGAAGAATTTGGTTGCTTACCAATTTTCAAAAGGATTTGTTGCAGTTGAAAATGAAAGCGAATTAAATTATACAAAAGGAGATAAACAAATACCATATTTCATTGCTGGCGAATGTATTGGAACAGATTTAGTTGGAATTCAATATGAGCAATTAATGCCGTATGCTTTGCCTGCTGAAACTCCAGAAAAAGCATTCCATGTTATCAGTGGTGATTTCGTTACTACAAGTGATGGTACAGGTATCGTTCACATTGCGCCTACATTTGGAGCAGATGATGCGAGAGTTGCTACTGAATCAGGAATACCAGCAATGTTAGTAGCGGATAAAAAAGGAAACTTAGTTCCGTTGGTTGATTTAACAGGTCGTTTCAGAACTGAAGTAAAAGATGAGGTTTTCGGTTTATCACAAGAATACGTGAAAGCAGATTACTTGACAGATGATGAAAAAGCAACTGAATTAGCTATTCAAAAAGAAAATTTAAAATCAATTATACCGGATTTAAAAGCTTACATGTCAGTTGATGAACGTATTGCTCTTAAATTAAAGATTGAAAATAAAGCATTCAAGATTGAGAAGTACGAACACAGTTACCCACACTGTTGGAGAACGGATAAATCTGTTTTATATTACCCATTAGATTCTTGGTTCATTCGAGTAACAGATGTGAAAGATAGAATGATTGAATTAAACAACACAATTAATTGGAAACCAGAATCAACAGGTTCAGGTCGTTTCGGGAAATGGTTGGAAAATGTAAATGATTGGAACTTATCTCGTTCTCGTTACTGGGGTATTCCAATTCCAATTTGGTCTTCTGCTGAAGGTGATGAGCGCATCATTATTTCTTCAGTTGAACAGTTGAAAGCAGAATGTGATAAAGCAGTTCAAGCAGGTGTGATGGACGCAAATCCATTGGCTGATTTCGTTGTTGGTGATATGTCGAAAGAGAATTATGCGAAAATTGATTTACATAAAAACTATGTAGATACTATTACGTTGGTTTCTGCTTCAGGTAAACCGATGAAACGTGAATCAGACTTAATTGATGTTTGGTTTGATTCGGGTGCGATGCCTTATGCGCAATGGCATTACCCGTTTGAAAACAAAGAATTAATAGACAATAGAAAAGGTTATCCAGGTGATTTCATTGCGGAAGGAGTAGATCAAACTCGTGGTTGGTTCTATACTTTACATGCAATTGCGACGATGGTATTTGACTCAGTAGCTTATAAAAACGTTGTTTCTAATGGATTGGTATTAGACAAAAACGGACAAAAAATGTCGAAACGTTTAGGTAATGCAATTGATCCTTTTACAACGTTAGAAAAATACGGACCAGATTCGACGCGTTGGTACATGATTACAAACGCGCAACCTTGGGATAACTTAAAATTTGATTTAGAAGGTATTACAGAAGTTCAACGTAAATTCTTTGGGACACTTTACAATACGTATTCGTTCTTTACATTGTATGCAAATATTGATGGATTTGATTATTCAACTCCAGATGTTGCTTGGAATGAAAGACCAGAAATCGATCGTTGGATTTTATCTAAATTAAATTCATTGATCAAAGAAGTAGATGAAGCATTTGAAATCTACGAACCAACAAAAGCAGGTCGTTTGATTCAAGAATTCGTTTCAGATCAATTGTCTAACTGGTACGTACGTTTATGTAGAAGACGTTTCTGGAAAGGAGATTTTACAACAGATAAAATTTCTGCTTACCAAACATTATATACGTGTTTAGAAACAGTTGCAATTTTAGGTTCACCGATTGCACCTTTCTTTATGGATCAATTGTTCTCTGATTTAAATGCAGTAACGAATAGACACGCAGCGACTTCAGTTCATTTGGCAGATTTCCCGAAAGTGAATGAATCATTGATCAATCCAGAATTGGAAAATCAAATGAACATTGCGCAACGTGTTTCTTCATTGGTATTAGGAATTCGTAAGAAAGAGAAAATTAGAGTTCGTCAGCCATTGCAAACGATAATGGTGCCAACTTTAAGCAAAACGTTTTCAGATAACATTATACACGTTCAAGATTTGATTTTATCAGAAGTGAATGTGAAAGAATTACGTTTGTTGGAAGAAGGAAGTGGAGTAATTGTAAAAAGCATCAAAGCGAACTTCAAAACAATCGGACCGAAGTATGGTAAGCAAATGAAAGCAATTGCTGAATTAGTAAAGGGTTTCACTACGGAAGACATTGCAACAATTGAGAAAAATGCAGGTTGGAACGGAATGATCGATGGTGAAAACATTCAATTAGATTTAGCAGATTTCGAAATCTTAGCGCAAGATATTCCAGGATGGTTAGTAAGTACTGAAGGTGATTTAACAGTTGCATTAGACGTTACGATTAGCGAAGAATTAAGAGCAGAAGGAATTGCAAGAGAATTGATCAATAGAGTTCAAAACTTACGTAAAGAATCTGATTTCGAAGTAACAGATAAAATTGCGTTAACAGTTGAATGTTCTCCAGAAATTCAAAAAGCGATTGCTGAAAATCAAGCGTATGTTTGCAATGAAGTATTAGCTACTGAAATTTCATTCAATACCTTAGGTGATTCGGCTTTCGTAATCGATTTGGTAGAAGAAGGTGATGCTAAGATTGAGTTAGCGAAACAGTAATTATTGAGATTATATAAATTAAAAAGGCTACGAATTTCGTAGCCTTTTTTGTAATAAAATAGTTAGAATTATTCCATTAATAAATCAATACTGTTTTGAAAATCTATATCAACGTCACAATAAAGTAAATAGCTACACCATATCCAATGATAGGAAGAGTTCTGTAAATAACACGTTTCGTATGTGCTTTTCTCATCAACTGTTTTATCTTATGGTTACTTTCACTTTTAATAGTTGTATTAGAAAGTGCTTTTTTAATACGTTTATGAAACTCTTTATTCAATTTGTAAAACCCAATATCTTTGAATTCTTTTGAAAGCGTATTTTTCTTATTTGATAAGGTTTTTGATTCGTCTAAATAAGCTAAAAATGTATCACCAGATCTTTCAAGCATTTGAGTTAAAATCTTTGTTTCTCCCATTTTAGTGAAATCAGCCTTTTTTAAGAACAATTCAATCTCTTCCTTAGTGTACGTTGTTTTCGTATTATATGAATTCATAAATTCAATATAAGGTAAATCACGTTTTAAGATTTTTGAAATCACGTTATTTGTAATGTTATTCAATGAATCTTTAAATGCTTTTTGAGAAAGTTGAGCATCTTTATCGTCAGAACGATAACTTTCTATGTATGAATAATATTGAGTTTCTAAATAGTTTCCTTTACCGATTATACTGTCTAAATAAGAAATATCAGCTATCGTTTTATCATTGAAATAAGCTTTATTTCTTTCCGCATCTAAGACTTGAATATCATCTAAAAATGGACTTAAAGCGATCACATGAGAAGTTGTTTTGTCTTTGCTCGTAGTTTGAAAAGTAATTTTTGTAAAATCAGCGTTGATTTCAATTCGATCAGTTTTGTAAGGAACGAACGTATTTGAATTTTTAGTGATTTTTTCTTCGTATAATTTTCTTACTAATCCAGATTTTGGTTCATTCATTACTTCTACAAAAGCAACTTCATTTACAACTTCTATAAATGTGTAAAATTTATTGAATCTTCCATCAATACCAACATAAATAGCTTTTTCTTGAGCAGTTAAATACGAACTTTGAAAAATAAACAAAGATACTATTGAGATGACGAATAATTTGAACTGTTTGCTCATGACAATTATTATGGAAATTTTGAGAATGTAATTACAACTTGTTAATGCAAATATGAGAAAATTCCTCTTGATTACACTAGTTTAATTACATTTATTTTCAAGTTATAAATGATTATTAAACGATTAGAATAGAGGTATAGCGAATTCTTTTTTTAATTTTATACCTCAAATTATATCTGCATTACATGAAAATTTTAATTTCATTTTTATTTCTTGGTTTAACAATCACGTTATTTGGACAAAAAAAAGTCATTGATCATTCAGCTTATTCTTCTTGGAAAAAAATCGAATATCAAGCTATATCAAATGATGGTAATTACATCAGTTATTTTGTAACTCCTTTAAAAGGAGATGGATATGTTTATGTTTACAATATTAAAACTTCAAAATTAGATTCTATTCCTAGAGCTCAAAAGCCTACATTTACGGGTGATAATAAATGTCTTATTTTTAAAATTTCTCCGGGTTATGATACGTTAAGAACGTGTGAAATCAAAAAAATAGATAAAACGAAGTGGCCAAAAGATTCATTAGGTATTTATTTTTTAGAAAATGATTCACTAGTAAAAATTGCAAATGTAAAAGAAGTTGAAATTCCTGAAAATGGTGAATGGATTGGTTATACATTAGATTCTAATGAGTTAAAAGGAAAGGCAAAAAAGAAAAAAAAGCATTATTTGTTAAAAAAGAACAAGCCAGTAGAATATAAATCGGATGGGAAACTTTTCACAGCTTATAATCCTTCGAAAAACAAAAAACACCAATATAAAGACATAACTAATTTCAGCCTTTCTGAAAACGGAAAATATGTTGCTTTGACTGTTCATCAAAAAATTAAAAAGGATTCTTTTCAATTGGCCGTTTTAGAAACTCAATCGGGGAAATTTACGCTTGACAAATCGAAATTCTTATATCTTTCTGATTTTGTGTTTAATAAACAAGAAACGAAAGGTGCTTTTTTCTCGAGTTTAGATACCAATAAAAATAAATTAATGAATTTGGCTTTCTATGATTTGGCAACTAAATCTTGGTCAACTTTAGTAGATTCTTCCGCATCTTTTTTACCGAAAGGAAAGGCAATTACTCAAAACAGAATGCCTTCATTCACAGAAGATGGAACTAAACTTTATTTTGGTATTGATGAAAAACCAAAGCAGACTCCAAAAGATACCATTACCGAAAGTGAAAAAGTAAACTTAGATATTTGGCATTACAAAGATAAACGTTTGCAACCTCAACAATTGATAGAATTAAAAAAAGATGAGAAGAAAAATGACCTTTATGTTTATCATTTGGAAAGTAAAAAATTCGTTCCGCTTTCAAACGATACATTAAGTGTGAGTCCAAATTTAAATTTGAAAGGTGATTATCTGTTTGGTGTTAGTCGTGAGCAATACCAAGGAACATATAATTGGACCTCACCAAATTTAGAAGATCATTACAGTGTAAACGTTCAAACTGGTGAAGTGAAATCATTGAAGAAAGCTGTAGGTTTTGGAGGAGATCTTTCTCCATTAGGAAGATATTATACGTATTTCGATGGCGAAAAATTGAATCATTATGCGATTGATTTAAAAACGTTAAAAACAATTTGTCTAACGTGTTCTCGTAAAGATGTGGTTTGGCAAACAGATAACAATGGTTCTCCAGAAGTAGCAGCACCTTTTGGAATAATTGGTTGGTTCGAAGGTGAAAAGCAAGTGGCAATTCAATCTGAATATGATGTTTGGACATATGATTTTGAGAAAGAAAAGTTAAACTCATTGACTTCTGAAGAAGGATTGAAAACGAAAACGAAAATTGAAACGTCTGTTTGGTCTTCAGACAGTGTTTATTTAAGTTTTGAAAATATGTATTTCAAAGGATTAAACGATAAAACGAAAGGGAATACAATTTATACGTTAACGAATGATTTTAAAACTAAAAATGTATATTCCACTCCGTTAGCAATTTCAATGTTGATGCGTTCTAAAAATATAGAGACGTTGGTTATCCGTAAAATGTCTGTTGGCGAGTATCCAGATATTCATGTTTTGGATAAACAATTTACCAATGAGAAAACGGTTTCAAATATCAATCCGCAACAAAAAGAATACAATTGGGCAACAGTTGAAATGGTAGACTGGAAAAGTTATGATGGCATTCCCTTACAAGGTTTATTATACAAACCTGAAAATTATGATCCATCTAAAAAATATCCTTTAATCGTTTATTACTATGAATTGAATAGTGATAATTTAAATACATATTATTCGCCTAAGCCAACAGCTTCTGTTGTTCATCCGACAGAATATGCTTCTGCAGGATATTTCATATTCATTCCAGATATTCGATATAAAATTGGTCACCCAGCAAAATCGGCCTATAACTGTATCATGAGTGGAACGGATAAAGTATTGAAATTGTATCCAGCTATTGATTCTACAAAATTGGGCTTACAAGGTCAAAGTTGGGGAGGTTACCAAACTGCACAATTAATTACGATGACAACCCGTTATGCGGCAGCTATGGCTGGAGCACCTGTAACAAATATGTTCTCGGCTTATGGAGGAATTCGATGGGGATCAGGATTGTGTCGTCAGTTTCAATATGAAAAACAACAAAGTAGAATAGGAGCTACAATTTGGGATGCACCTGAATTATTTATAGAGAATTCGCCTCAGTTTCATTTACCAAAAGTAAAAACACCACTTTTAATCATGGCGAATGACGAAGATGGAGCAGTTCCATGGTACCAAGGAATTGAATTATTCACAGGTATGAAACGTTTAGGTAAACCTTGTTGGATGTTTAACTACAATGGTGATGATCACAACTTAACTAAATTGTCAAACAAAATAGATTTAAGCATTAGAATGCGTCAATATTTTGATTATTATTTACAAGGTAAACCAGCACCGAAATGGTTAACAGATGGTATTCCAGCAATTGATAAAGGGAAAGTTACAGGTTATGAAACTCATTAAAGTTTTCGTTGGAATTATACTTGTAATCATCACGTATTACAGTTTAAGATTACCAAGTGATGGGAGTTTACCGACAAATGATAAAGTTGGTCACTTTCTAGCTTATTCAGCTTTATCTTTTAATCTTCTTTTACTCTGTAATTCAACTAAACAAAAAGTACTCGGAATTTCGTTTGCAATAGCCTACGGACTTTTAATGGAATTTTGTCAAGGTTTGGTTCCAGGAAGAGATCCTTCTGTATATGATATGATTGCAAATTCAACTGGGGTATTGATTGGGTTTGGTTTGGTACTTTTATTAGGAAAAAGTTTTAAGAGATTGCTCATTAAATAAAGCTTTAAAAATTCAACAATTAGTGATTTTCTAAAATAATACCTAACTTCGTTTAGCGAAAATTACACGATGGAAAAACTACAGAATTTTATTGATGGGAAGTATGTTGCACCTATAAGCAACGCATATTTTGATAATGTAGAACCGGCAACTGGTCGAGTATACAGTTTAATTCCAGATTCAGATTCAGAAGATGTTGAATTAGCTGTTGCAGCTGCAGAAAAAGCTTTTCCAATTTGGTCTAAAATGTCAGTGGAAGAAAGAAGTGCTATCTTGGTTCGACTTTCAGAAGGTATTGAAAAACGAATGGATGAATTTGTTCAGGCAGAATCAAAAGACAATGGAAAACCATTATCATTAGCTGGACATGTTGATATTCCGAGAGCAATTTCTAATTTTCATTTTTTCGCTACAGCAATCATTCATTTTTCATCTGAATCTCATTACATGGAAGGAGTAGGAGTGAATTATACCTTACGTAAACCAATTGGAATTGTAGGTTGTATTTCTCCTTGGAACTTACCGTTATACTTGTTTTCATGGAAAATTGCTCCAGCTTTAGCAGCTGGAAATTGTGTAGTTGCAAAACCTTCTGAAGTAACTCCTTATACTGCTTATTTATTAGGTCAAATTGCGAAAGAAGCAGGAATGCCAGATGGTGTTTTAAATATATTACATGGTTTTGGTCACAAAGTAGGTGATGCAATAGTAAAACATAAAAAAATCAAAGCGATTTCATTTACAGGTGGAACGAAAACAGGTGAATACTTGGCAAGAACGGCAGCTCCAATGTTCAAGAAATTGTCATTGGAATTAGGTGGAAAAAATCCGGTGATTATTTTTGCTGATTGCGATTTCGATGATATGTTAAGCACAACAATTCGTTCATCTTTTGCGAATCAAGGTCAAATTTGCTTATGTGGTTCTCGTATTTTTATTGAGCGATCAATTTATGATAAATTCAAAGAAGCATTTGTTGCTAAAGTGGCGAAATCAGTTGTTTCTAATCCTACTGATCCAAAAGCAAATCTAGGAGCTTTGGTTTCTAAAGCGCACATGGAAAAAGTACTTTCATATGTTGATTTAGCGAAAGAAGAAGGTGGAACTGTATTAACAGGTGGAGAGCGCGTTATTTTGGATGCACCATACAACGAAGGTTTTTATGTTCGTCCAACAGTTATCGAAGGCTTAGCTTATGATTGTAGAACGAATCAAGAAGAGATTTTTGGTCCAGTTGTTACAATTACTCCTTTTGATACGGAAGAAGAAGCGTTAATGATGGCAAATTCGACTGAATACGGATTACAAACAACGCTATGGACATCAGATTTAAAAAGAGCTCACAGAGTTGCTGATCAAGCGCAATCAGGTATCGTATGGATTAATTCTTGGATGGTTCGTGATTTGAGAACGCCTTTTGGAGGAGTTAAAGCTTCTGGAGTAGGGAGAGAAGGTGGTTTAGAAGCATTACGTTTCTTTACAGAACCTAAAAATGTATTTGTAAAGTATTAATTCAAATTGATTTATTATTTAGATTTTAAATAAATTAATATACTTTTGTAAACGAAATGAAAAATAATGCAATGACATATTATTATTATCTGACTCTTTGTAGGAGAACCAGATAGTTATGTCATTTTCGTAATAGATTTTGTAAGCTCGGTTCTTTTGAATCGAGCTTTTTTTTTACCTAATAATTAATAAAATGAAACAATTGTATGAAAATTACACGAAAGAAGACCTTGTTGTTTGGTCAACTTTGTTCAATCGTCAGATGGAAAATTTGAAAAATAAAGCAAGTGTAGATTATTTATATGCTTTAGATGAAATGAAAAGTGTTTTAAATGCAAACAAATTACCAAAATTTGAAGAGATAAATGATTGGTTTTCATATAAAACTGATTGGAAGATCGAATGCGTTCCAGGATTAATCCCAGTAGATCAATTTTTTGAACTTTTGGCAGATAAAAAATTTCCATCGTCTACTTGGTTGAGATCCATGGATAAGTTAGACTATTTAGAGGAACCAGATATGTTTCACGATGTTTTTGGTCACATTCCATTGTTGTCAAATCCTGCATATTCTGAGTTTATCCATCAATTTGGTAAACTTGGCAAATCATTTATTTCAAATGAAGAAAAATTACTTCAATTACAGCGTCTTTACTGGTTTACGATTGAATTTGGGTTAATAATGGAGGACGATAAGTTAAGAATCTATGGTGCTGGAATCTTATCTTCTTTTGGAGAATCTATTTCTTCATTGAATTCAAATGAAATTGAAAGGTTAGATTTTGATTTAATGACTATTTTACAGACTGAATTTTGTACTTCTGAAATGCAATCTAACTATTTTATCATAGAGAGTTTGCTAAGTTTAAAAAACTCAATTATCACTTTAACTAATAAATGGCAAATAAATGAATTGGAATATATTAGATAGTAAATTAATTAAAGAATTTAGTTTCAAAAATCAAACAGAATTAGCTGAATTCTTATTAAAAGTGGCAAAATTAGCGGATGAAAATGATCATCATCCGGACGCTGAAATTTATCAGTGTTCTAGATTAAGATTGAAATTATTCACCCATACAGAAAATGGAATCAGTGAATTAGATAGAAAACTAGCAAAATTAATTGATTCACTTTAAAATTACATAGGTAGCTGAGCGGAGTCGAAGCTACCTATGTATATTTTATTAACCTCTTCTTCTTTCTAAAAGGACCATCATCATTAATCCCAAAAGAATTCGTTCGCTATCACCTTCTTGAAGGTTCTCTAATTTTTCTAATTTAAATTTTCTTCCGAAAAACGATTTTTCTTTCGATAAGCGAGCAATTGTTTTACCATCATTTGATAAAATACCATATTTTGGATTGAATGCATAACCAGTAAAAATTCCAACTACAGGAATTTCGCTCATTAAAGTATCTAGAACTTTTGCCCAAGGATTTTCTTCTTTGATAGTAAACTCCTTGTTTTTGTCAGCGTCAAATAGTTCGTAATGTGCTTTCCAAAGTGATTTCATTCCTTTTCTACCAACACTTCCCAATACTTGGTCATTGTTGTTTGTGAATTCGTAATTTGCACTAAAGTCAATGATTTTATTCGCATTGATTTTATATTTTAATTCGCTTTTATTCTCATCACCGTAAACCATTATTGCTTCTTTTAGACGAAACATTTTTTGGCGTACATACGCAATAGTTTGCCCTGAAGCATCTTTAGCGATAAAATCATTGGAAAGAGTACCTAATTTAAATTCAAATGTAAGTGGGTAATTGAATTCTTTGAAATTGGCATTTGCTATAACAGCATTGTCTAATAATTGTTCTTCTTGAATCATTTTAAGTTAATTTTTGACTAAGTTATAAATCTTGATTAAATAAAAAACCCGCTTAGTAATAAGCGGGTTTCAAAATATGTTATTTTTTTAAGCTTGTCTTCTTATTCCTGCGTTGATGAAACGACGGTTATCAACCACATCTGCTTTTTTCATTAAAGCTTGTCTTGCTTGATTTACAATACTTCCTTTTAATGTAGCTAATAATTGATCTCTTTCAACATTATAGTTAGCTGTAGCTGGTGCTTTTACTGTTTTGTTTAATCTGATAACAAATACACCTGATTCACCTTTCAATGGCAATGTTTTTTGACCATCTTTTAATTGAGAGAAAATTGCCCCAATCACTTGTGGTTCATATCCTGCTTCTGTAATTTGTGGATTTGCAAAAGTTACATCAGCTTTAGTTACTTTAGAACCATTTGCTTTAGCAATCGCTTCTAAAGATTTACCCATCATGCTAGCGATAAAACGTTTTGCTTTTTTCTCTTTAATTACTTCCGCTTTAATCATGTCTTTTACATCATTAAATTCTGGAGTACCTTTTGTACGAATAGAAGCTAAAATTGCGATTACATAACGATTTTTATCTTTAATTGGAGCTGAACATAAAGCACCAACTTCTGCATCTTCGTTGTAAGCTAATTTGAAGATTTTGTCTTCTGCCATTTTAGTATTGAAACCGTATAACATTGGTTTGTTTGTTTCAATTCTCGCTGGTCTTGACATGTAACCTGCTTTAGAGGCAATTGTATCAAACAATTCAATTTTCTTAGCAGCATCACTTTCATTGCTGATTTTTGCGTCGATTTTATAAAGAATGTTGTAAACTTCACTTTCTTTATAATCAATCGTTTCTTGACTAGCAACTAATGTTTTTTGGATTAAAGCTAAAACTGGGTATTTAACTGCTTTTCTATCCATAACTTCCATAATGTGAATACCGAAGTCAGTTTTAACTGTTCCAATTGTTCCGATTGCTTTTTCAGTAGCAAATGCAGAGAACTCAGGTACCATTTCATAATCTAAGAAATCTTCGTAAACTCCACCTTTTTCTTTTGATCCTGGATCTTCAGAAAAACGCATTACGAAATCAGCAAAATTATCTTTGTTCAATAATTTCACTATACTATCCGCTTTCTTTTGAGCTGCTTCAATTTTCTTAGTTTCTCCTTTTGGAGCAGAAATTAAGATGTGTCTTACTTTACATAATTTCGTATTGAAATCAATGATTTTAGCCAATCTTGTATTTCCATTGTCTTGGTATGGACCAACAATTTGTCCTACAGAAGCAGTTTTGAAAACCGTATCCATAAATGCTGGATAAGTCATTCCTTTTTGAGCTTTTGCATCTCCTTCTGGACGGAAAGTAGCAGTATGCTTGTTCGTATAGAATTTTAAATCAGAATTTGTCATTACGAAAACTGAATCATTAGTAGATGTTGCGAAACCTTTTTTGATAGTTTCAAACTCTTTGTTGAATTTTGTTGAATCAGCTTTAGAAGGATTAACCATTACATCAAAATACTTAACCTCTCTACTATCACTTGCATTTTCGAATTTTTTCTCTCCTTTATGCTCGTCAAAATATGCTTGTAATTCAGCATCAGTTGGTTTAACACTTTCGTCTTTGATATCGAAGTATTTATTCCAAACGTAAGAGATATTTTTGATTTGTTTTTGAGCATTGTATTCTTCTTCAGCTTCTAATTTCGTAACGTAAACACCTTGTTTGATGATTGCATAGTATTTCTCTTGCTTTCTTCTTTCGATGTAGTATTTTTTAGAATCTTCCCATCTTTTTTGATCTTCAGGTTTGTCAGAAGTTTGCAATTGGTTGATTGTACTTTGTAATTTTTTCTCGTCTAAACGACCAGTTGCATCTGCAAAGCTTTGTAATAACTCAGGTAAAACTGTAAATCCATCTTTACCATATAGATAAGAATCAAATTCTGTATCGTTTACGTCAATTCCTAATGCTTCGAATTCTTTTTCTAAGATTGTAGTTTCTACAACGTAGTTCCAACCTTTATCTTCAGAAGCATCTTTTTCTTTTTGAGTATACTCTTTTTGCTCTTGTTGAGCTTGTTGAGCATCTTGTTCTACAAATTTTTGAGCCTCAGCTGTGTATTTTTCTGGATTTACTTTTTCACCGTAAACTGTTCCATAACCAAATACATCTTCTGTTCCACCAGACATTTTTTCATAGTTTCCTAAGATAAATGCTAATAAAGCTAGTCCAATAATTACGACTAAAAGCACTGATTTTTCTCTAATTTTACCAATAATTGCCATTTCGAAAATTCTTTAAGGGTGCGAATATAATTAGATGAATTGATTAATAAAAGTTTCCATGTAAAAACAATGTGTTTTTTTTGAAATATTAATTGTTAAAATCAAATTTCTAAAACATATCGATTAGAAAATCATTTCTATTTTTGTGACATGAAGTATCGATTTTTAACAAAGGAAGAAATGGAAATCTTTGATGAAGATTTTAAACATTTCATGATTACAAATGGTGTAACAAATGAAGAATGGTTGGAATGGAATAAATCTGATCTTGAAAAAGCAACTCAATTAGTGGAAGTTTTCTCTGATACTGTACTTCAAAAAGTCTATGAAAAAATCAAATTTATTGAATTTAGAAGTGCTGATTCTTGCATTGTTTTCAATTGTTTAGACGATAAAATGGAATTGATTTCGCTGAATAAAAAAGAAGGAACTGTTGATTTATCAACTCCAGAAAGTATTCACGAAGCTTTAACTAAAAATCCACAATATTTGTCTTATTTTAAAACTGAAAAGAAATATGTCAAATCACGTGAAACTGAAATTCATGAGATGATTGAACAAGGTTGTTTTAATTCAACTCAAGCGTTTTGGGATGCATTATTGTTGTTGGTAGATTAATTTAATTATGACTAATTTTAGCCAACTACAAACAAAATTATAAAATGAAAAAATTATTCTTATTACTATCATTAGTTACTGTTTCTGCAGTAAATGGTCAAGTACAATTTCCAAAAGCAAGTCCATCTGCCAAAGTGGAGCAAAAAGTGGGATTAACTGACGTTAAAATTTCTTATTCTCGTCCAGGAAAAAAAGGTAGAACAGTTTTTGGTGACATGTTACCATTTGGAGAACTTTGGAGAACGGGAGCAAACGAAAACACCCTTTTTAGAACAAGTGATCCAATCACATTTGGAAAAGATACGTTACAAAAAGGGACGTATGCTATTTTTACTAAACCAGGAAAGGAATCTTGGGATATTATTTTTTACAAAGACACAACAAATTGGGGAACACCAGACACATGGGAAGATGCTAAAGTTGCTCTAAAAACAACAGCTAAAGTTAAAACAACAACTGATGTTATTGAAACTTTCACTATTTCAATCGATAATTTTGAAAAAGAAAGTGCTGCATTAAATTTTGCTTGGGATCACACAATTGCTTCGGTTCAATTTACAACTCCAACCAATAAAAAAGTGATGGCTGCTATTGATAAATTAATGGCTGGACCAACTGCTGGAGAATACTACAATGCTGGTAATTACTATTTTAAAGAGAAAAAAGACTTAAAAATAGCCTTAACTTGGGTTTCAAAAGCATGTGAAATGCAAGGTGATCAAGCTTATTGGATGTACAATACAAAAGCTCAAATTCAAGCTGAATTAGGTGATAAAAAAGGAGCTTTAGAAACTGCTAAAATTGCATTAAAAGCAGCAGAAGCAGATAAAAATAATGACTACATTAAAATGATTAAAACTTCAATTGAAACTTGGAGTAAATAATCTTAATAATATATAAATGACCAATTTTGAAAAAGAATTAATCAAACGATTTGGTGAACAAAATGTTCAGCAAGTTACCGTTAATTCAACTGAAATGCCATTGTTACTTGTAACCCTTAATTTTGATAATCAATTACGCATTTTGGTTACGAATGGATTAAGTGATTTCAAAATGGAAGTTCCCGAGAAAGTTGCGGGAAGAGAATTTAATGAGATATACTTTTGCTTGCCAAGTTATTGGGACGTGAATGATCGTGAAAATTCAAATATGAATTGGATTTTTGATTGGATTCAGCGATTGGCAAAACATGTCGTTTCAAAAAATACTTGGTTTGGTCATGGGCATACCATTCCGTGTGGAAATCCATTCAAAGCGTTGTCGAACACCATGAAACAAAATCATTTTTTCTTAAGTGATACGATGCTATTAACGGATGAATTAAATCCGGTTGAATTGGAAGACAAAACAGTTTATTTATTGAGTATCATTCCCATTTTTGAAGAAGAAATGGATTATAAACAAGGAAAAGGAACTTTGAAATTATCTCAACGTTTGATGAATCATGGTATCACTGAAAAGTTAGATGATTACAGAGGAACCGTTTTGAGAAGTAAATGGAAATTTTTAGGAAAATAAAGTCAATACAATTGAATAAAAAACAAAGGCGCAATGGTTTAAGTTGCGCCTTTATTATTTGTATCAAAAATAGTTGTGTAGTTGTAGTTTATAGTAGTAGTTTCAACTATCCTTGACGGTTTGTAGTTTATAGTTTAATCATAGTTTGTTCAATGCTTGATCGATATCGAAAATCAAATCGTTGTAATTTTCTACACCAACTGAAAGACGTACCAATTTTTCTGAGATATGCATAATCTCCTTATCTTCATGAGGAACATCTGCATGCGTCATGGTTTGAGGATGTTCAGCTAAACTTTCTGTTCCTCCTAAACTTACTGCCAATTTGATTAATTGAAGTGAATCTAAAAATTTGAAAGCTTCTTTTTCTCCTCCTTTAATATCAAATGAAATCATTGCTCCATTTGATGAATATTGACGATCTAAAATTTCTTTTTCTCTTTGGTCTGTTATAAATCCTAAGTAATATACTTTCTCTACTTTCGGATGATTTTGTAAGAAGTTAGCAACGTGCTCAGCATTTTTTGCTTGTTCTTCCATTCTTACTTTCAACGTTTCCAAACTTCTCATTAACAACCAACCTGTCCAAGGTCCAGCCATGTTTCCTAAGAATGTTCTTAATCCTTTCACTCTTGCCATTAATGCTTTTGAACCTAAACAAGCTCCAGCAATAACATCTGAATGTCCACCAATGTATTTTGTTGCAGAATATAAAACTAAATCAGCTCCATGCTTTAACGGATGTTGCCAAAGAGGTCCCATGTATGTATTATCTACTGATAAAACAACTGGTTTTTCTTCTGTTGTGAAATGGTTTTTAATTTCAGCACACATTTCAATATCAATCAATGCATTTGTTGGATTTGCTGGAGTCTCAATGTGAATCATTGTTAAACGATCACCTCTTCCAGTTGCATTGATACGCTCAATTATTTGTTCTTTCGAATCTGTTGCATGAAAACCAACAGACATGATATTTAATTTTTTTAAAAAGTGGTTGATGAAATGATCCGTTCCACCGTAAACTGGACGAGAATACAACAATAAATCACCAGGCGCCATAAATTCCATTAACGCAGTTGAAATTGCTGACATTCCACTTTCAAATACTGCACAATCTTCAGCTCCATCCCATAAACAAAGACGGTTTTCAAGAATTTCTAAATCTGGATTATTTAAACGGCTATATATTAAACCTAACTCTTCGCCTTTGTCTTTTTCTCTTAGACCATATGCTAATTCAAAAAAACGTTTTCCTTCCATTGCAGAAGTAAAAACAAAAGTTGAAGTTTGAAAAATTGGGCATTTAATAGCTCCTTCTGATAAAGATGGTTTATAACCGTAACTCATCATCAAACTTTCTGGTTGCATTCTTGAATAATCCATAGAATAATGTTCTTTATTATGTTTACAAATTTACATTTGATTCTATATATTATTTTATTTGTAGAAAATAAAACTATTATTATTGATTATTCAATATTTTAAAACTATTTATATAAATAATTTGAATGTTTTTTAGATAAAAATTCTAAAAAAACAAAGGCTACCAATAATTTGATAGCCTTAATAACCAGATAATAGAGTGAAGATTATTTTAAAACGATTTTAGTGTTTTTGACAACTTCATTTTTTTCATTCATTATTGTCATAAAATATAAACCCGAATCAGCAATTGATTTCAGAGAAATAGATTCAATAATTCCATGATTTTTATAAATTATTTTACCATCAATATCTTTGATTTCAATTGTATTATTTTGATTTGAATGATTATTGTTTACTATTTTGATGATATCATCCGTTGGATTTGGATAAATATTAAAATTCTCAAGACTACTTTCTTCTATACTTGCAGTTGAATTGTTTGCTCCTGTGTTACTTCCACTTCCAGCATATACTTGCACATATGGATATGTTAAGTTCGATAAACCTGATGTAACTGTCTTTGATTCATTACATGTACCATTAAATCCTACTAGTGTTAAAACAGTACCGACATCATGAATTGCAAAATTACAATACGTAGTTGGAAATGAAGTCATAGGATTCTCATTTGAATACCATTGTAGATCCTGATATAAAATGTTTGATGTTTGAGCACAGAAGTATTCTAATTTTGGTCCATTTGGCAATGAATCTATCAAATAAAAGATGTTCAAATTGTTTGAAGTTGGACATGGATTTGAAGGTTTAACTCCGATTGAATATTGCGCTTCAAAGCAATAATTAAAAGGATAATTTGGATCTTTAGAAGTGCCAAGCAACCAGTAATTACCTATAGGTAAAGAATCCATTAGTAATTCATTATAACTCATCATTGGTCCAGTTGTATGATTTTCCACTTTATATAAAATCCAACTTTCTAGATTTTTTCCTGTTGTGTCAAGTTGAATACTTCCATTGTTGTTTTCTGGTAAAGTAGCTCCTGTAACTTGTGCATTACCGGTGAATGCCATGTTAATAATTAGTAGTGCGAATATTTTTTTCATAATAATTAGTTTAATAGAAGTTCAAAAATTTATCTAGAATTTAAAATTGTAACTTCATTGTTAAATATATAACGAAACGTATTTGAGGGGGTTGCTTAATAATTAAAAAAATTATTAATTGCTTTAATTAAAGA
>JAJTEO010000017.1 GCA_021300395.1 Fluviicola sp.
TCCAAGCATAACAAGTTGAGTGTGATTTATTGAAGGCGTAAGATGCAAATGCTTCCCAATCCTTCCAGATTTTCTCTAATTTTAAAGGATCGTGACCTTTTTCTGAACCTCTATCAATGAAAGCAGGTTTCATTTTATCCAAGGTCGGACGATCTTTTTTACCCATTGCCTTTCTCAACGTATCGGCTTCACCTTTTGTAAATCCAGCTAATTTTTGAGAAAGAAGCATTACTTGCTCTTGGTAAACAGTAATACCGTAAGTTTCTTTTAAGTATTCTTCACAATCGTCAACATCATATACAATCTGCTCTGTACCATGTTTACGTTTAATAAAAGAAGGGATGTACTCCAGAGGTCCTGGACGATACAAAGCATTCATGGCAATCAAATCGGCAAAAACTGTCGGCTTCAATTCACGCATGTATTTTTGCATTCCGGGTGACTCATATTGGAAGATACCAACTGTTTCACCTCTTTGGAATAACTCATATGTTTTTTCGTCGTCAACAGGAAATTCATCGGGAACTAATTCAATCCCATGTCGTTCTCTTACATTGTTGACTGCGTATTTGATTAATGTTAAGGTTTTTAGACCTAAGAAATCCATTTTTAATAGACCGGCAGATTCAGCGACAGAGTTGTCATATTGCGTACAATACATATCTGAATCTTTAGCTAATGCAACTGGGACATAATCTGTAATATCTCCCGGTGTTATAATAACCCCACAGGCGTGAATTCCAGTATTTCTAACAGAACCTTCAATTTTTCTTGCTTGATTTAATACACGACTTGATAAATCTTGTCCTGTAGAAATCATTTTTAATTCATTCGCTTTACCAATTTCTTCCTGATTGTTTTTTAATTTATCAGCTAATTCAGCATCTGAGAATTTAAATAATTTCGATAATGAAATATCAGGAACTAATTTTGCAACTTTATCAGCTTCAGAAAGCGGTAAATCCATTACACGAGCAGCATCACGTATAGATGATTTTGCAGCCATTGTTCCGTAAGTAATGATTTGCGCTACTTGATTTGCACCATATTTTTGAATTACCCATTCAATTACTTTACCACGACCTTCATCATCGAAATCGATATCAATATCAGGCATCGATACACGATCTGGATTTAAGAAACGCTCAAAAAGTAGGTCGTATTTAATTGGATCTACGTTTGTAATTCCTGTACAATAAGCTACTGCTGAACCTGCTGCGGAACCACGGCCAGGTCCAACCGAAACACCCATTTCTCTAGCTGCATTACAGAAATCTTGAACAATCAAGAAGTAACCTGGATAACCAGTTTTCGCAACAGTTGCTAGCTCAAAATCAATTCGATCTCTTATTTCATCTGTAATTTCAGGATATCTTTTCTTAGCGCCTTCGTATGTTAAATGGCGTAAATAATTATTCTCACCTCTTTTTCCTCCGTCGACTAAATCTTCAGGGTCTGTAAATTCTTCAGGGATATCAAAGGCTGGTAAAAGTACGTCACGAGCTAATCCGTAATGTTCACATTTTCCAATAATTTCTTGAATGGACTCAATTGCTTCAGGAACATCCAAAAACAATTCCTTCATTTCATCTGAAGTCTTATAGTAGTATTCTTCGTTTTCTAGTCCAAATCTAAAGCCACGACCACGACCTTTTGGTGTTGAAACCAATTCGTTGTCTTTTACACATAATAATACATCATGTGAAGCAGAGTCACTTTTATCTAAGTAAAACGTATTATTTGTAGCAACAAGTTTGATGTCATTTTTCTTTGCTAGTCGAATTAATGCTTCATTTACACGGTTTTCATCTTCTTGACCATGTCGCATAATTTCAACATACAAATCATCTTTAAAAATGTTTTTCCACCAAATTAATGCTTCTTCAGCTTGGTTTTCACCCAGG
The DNA here is from genome assembly GCA_021300395.1 of Fluviicola sp. GTDB lineage: Bacteria > Bacteroidota > Bacteroidia > Flavobacteriales_D > Crocinitomicaceae > CAIUKX01. The sequence continues at coordinate 1,905 of JAJTEO010000017.1, forward strand.
TTTAAGATCATGTTTGGTACTTCACCATAAAGATTTCCTGTCAAGACAATCAATTCTTCATGATGCTTTTCAATTGCTTTTTTATCGATTCGAGGAACATAATAGAATCCTTCAGTATAAGCGATAGAAGCTAATTTTATCAAGTTTTGATAACCTCGTTTATTCTTTGCAAGAATTACTACTTGGTAACCATTGTCTTTATTTTTCTTATCTGTTAAATCTTTACAAACATAAAATTCACAACCGATAATAGGAATGATTTCATTTTTGTCAAACGGTAAACCTTCTTCCTCAGCTTTAGCTTTTTCTGCTTTAATATTTTTGTTGTATCCAGCAATCGCTTTTTCAAAATGGAAAGCAGCCATCATATTTCCTGAATCAGTCAATGCAACAGCAGGCATATTTAATTCACCTGTTTTTGCAACTAAAGCATTGATATTGATGGTTGATTGAAGAATTGAAAACTGAGAATGATTGTGTAAATGAGCAAAAGGGACATCTGCTAAACGTTGTTTCGCTTCATTTTCATCAATTTCAATGACTACATCAGAAGGCGATTTTTGTTTTTTTAATTTTTCACTTTCTAGTTTGAGATTTAAATGATTTAATCCAATTGAAATGATTGGAACAGGATTAAACGCTTTGAAATCTTCTAAATATCGATCTCCTTGTTGAAGTTGTTCTAAAGTGTAATTATCAATACGGATCAACTCGAAGAAACAACGAGTAGTTGCTTCAACATCGGCAGTCGCATTATGAGCTTCACCAAAAGGAGATCCAAATAAATGTTGGTGTAATTCTGTTAAGGTAGGTAGTTTCCATTTACCTCCACGTCCACCAGGGATTTTACACATGTCAGCTGTTACTTCTGTACATGTATCTAAAACAGCCATTGAAGCCATTGGTGACTCAATACCTTTACGGTGTAATTCACACCCTAAAATATTGATGTCGAATCCAATGTTTTGTCCAACAACAAATTTCGCCTTTGAAAGCGCAATATTGAATTCTTTTAAAACCGTTTCTAAATCTGCACCTAAAGTGTCAGCTAATTCAGTAGATATTCCATGGATACGCTCAGCATCATATGGAATATCATAACCTTCTGGCTTGATGAGGTAATCTTTTTGTTCCAACAATCGACCCATGTCATCATGTAACTGCCAAGCAATCTGAACGGCTCTAGGCCAATTGTCTGTATCCGTTATCGGGGCATTCCAGTTACGTGGTAAACCTGTTGTTTCGGTATCGAATATAATGTACATGGATCGTTTATTTTTTGGAAGCATAAAGTTAGGGAAAAAATACTTGAAAGTCTTTTTGTGTTTTAGGATTATTTGGGTTAGTTTTTAACAAAAACGAGTACTTTTCAACTAAGTTGAAGATTATCAACAAGTCATTTTCTATGTTAACACAAGTAATTGATAATAGTTTATATCAAATATGAAAAATACAAGGTTTTTTTCTGAAAAAAAAGAAAAGAAGTTTCTTGAATTTTAAAGAAAAACGATTACTTTTACAACACAAAATTTGAGAAGATGAATTTACACGAATATCAAGGAAAATCTATATTGAAAAGCTTTGGGGTTAAAGTACAAGAAGGTATTGTAATTGACAAAGTGGAAGATGCTCAAGAAGCAGCTAAAAAATTAACGGAGCAAACTGGTACTAGCTGGTATGTAGTTAAAGCACAGATTCACGCAGGTGGACGTGGAAAAGGAGTTGTTGCAGAAACAGGTTCTCACGGTGTAGTTTTAGCAAAAGGAATTGATAAACTTGATGATACTGTTAAAGGAATCTTAGGTGGTCATTTAGAGACATTACAAACAAACGGAGTTGGTAAAAAAGTAAACAAAGTGTTAATCGCACAAGATGTTTATTACCCAGGTGAATCAGAAGTTTCTGAGTTTTACATGTCTGTTTTATTAGATAGAGAATTAGGAAGAAACGTTATTGTATATTCTACTGAAGGTGGTATGGATATTGAGCACGTTGCTGAACACACACCACATTTAATCTTTAAAGAAGCAATTGACCCAAGAGTTGGTATTCAAGGATTCCAAGCACGTAAAATTGCGTTTGATTTAGGTTTGTCAGGAAAGGCATTCAAAGAAATGACACAATTTGTTGTTAATTTATACAATGCTTTCGTTGGTTGTGATGCTTCAATGTTTGAGATTAATCCAGTTTTCAAAACTTCAGATGACCAAATTATTGCGGTTGATGCTAAAGTTACTTTAGATGGTAACTCATTGTTCCGTCACCCAGATTATTTAGCTATGCGTGATTTCGCAGAAGAAGATCCTACAGAAGTAGAAGCTGATGCTGCTGGATTAAATTTCGTGAAATTAGACGGTAACGTTGCTTGTATGGTAAATGGAGCTGGTTTAGCAATGGCGACTATGGATATCATTAAATTATCAGGAGGAAATCCTGCTAACTTCTTGGACGTAGGAGGTACTGCAAACGCAGAAAGAGTTGAAAAAGCTTTCCATATTATCTTAAAAGATCCAAATGTAAAAGCAATTTTGATTAACATTTTTGGTGGTATCGTAAGATGTGACCGTGTTGCTCAAGGTGTTGTTGATGCTTACAAAAATATGGGTAATATTCCAGTTCCGATTATTGTTCGTTTACAAGGAACAAACGCTGTTGAAGCGAAAAAATTAATCGATGAATCAGGATTAAATGTTCACTCTGCAGTTATGTTACAAGAAGCTGCTGATAAAGTAAAAGAAGTTTTAGCTTAATCGTTAAATCTAAATATTAGTAAATGCTCCTCAATTGAGGAGCATTTTTTTTATGTGCATATTTTAGTAGTATTAATTGTCGTGTATTTTAATAAGATCAATTTAAAGAAGATTTAGAGAACGAATTTTAGTTTTGTGTAATTGAAATTTTATCGGTTCGTCCTATTTATAATAATGTTGAAATTTGCTTTTTAACAAAAATATATGTTTTTTTGAAGTAAATTAATTATTCAACTGAAAGAAAGGAGCTTACTTGTTCGTTGATTTCTATTTGTAAAAATAAATAAATGAAAACTGCAGTAAAAACTGAAGGGAAAAAGTTTGAAAATTATTCAATTCTAATCAGGGAAGATGGAATTGTACAAATTGAAATTATTCCTGATTCAGAAATTTCAGTTGATGAGATTATTGAGGGAACAAATTTTGTGTTAGAAAGATTGGATTCTATAAAAGCTCCCGTATTATTTATTGCAAATGAATTTAGTTTACCTTCGAAAGAGTCAAGAGAATATTTAGCAAAAAAAGAATCTTTACCTTATTCTTTAGCTGATGCTTATGTGATTAATTCATTCCCTCAAAAAATAGCGGCAAATTTTTATTTAAAAGTTAATAAGCCTGCACGACCAACAAAAATGTTTAATAATAAAGAAGATGCTTTAATCTGGCTTAAAACTTATATGTAAAACTAATCTTTAGCTTAAACTCAACGAAAACAATAAAATCTTTCTACCTTTACTGAAAAAAATCGCAAAATGAATTTATTTAATCGTTATTCTATCATATATAAAACACCAGCTGAAATCGAAATTATGCGTGAAGCTGCTCAAATTGTAAGCCGTACATTAGGAATTTTAGCATCTGAGATTAAACCTGGAGTAACACCTTTACATCTTGATAAAATAGCGGAAGAATATATTCGTTCTCAAAATGCAATTCCTGGTTTTTTAGGTTTGTATGATTTTCCAAATACATTATGTGTCTCAATTAATGAACAAGTTGTTCACGGAATTCCAACTAAGCGTCAATTAAAAGAAGGTGACATTATTTCTGTGGATTGTGGAGCATTATTTGAAGGTTTTTATGGAGATCATGCATACACATTTGAAGTTGGAGAAGTGACTCCTGAAGTGAAAAAATTATTGGAGGTAACGAAGGAATGTTTAGAGATTGGAATTCAACAAACGAATACGTCTAATAGAATTGGTGATATTGGTTTTGCGATTCAACAGCATGCCGAAAAACATGGGTATGGAGTTGTAAGAGACTTAGTAGGACATGGATTAGGTAGAACAATGCATGAAGAACCGCAAGTTCCTAATTATGGTAGGAGAGGAAGTGGTAAGAAAATTCAGAATGGATTAACTATTGCAATCGAACCAATGATTAATATGGGGACGGAGCAAGTTGTTCAGTTGGATGATAAATGGACAATCGTAACTGCTGATGGATTGCCTAGTGCGCATTTTGAACACGATGTAGCTGTAGTGAATGGTAAGCCTGAAGTATTGTCTACTTTCAAATATATTGAAGAAGCCTTAGCTAAAAAATAATTATTTCATGTCAAAAGAAGGAAGGGTAATTGCGTTAGCGATTTTAACCATTTTTATTTATGCTTTTAGCATTTTATTGCAAAAAGGAGCGTTTATTTTTCCTTTTCCTTTAAATGAGATTATTTTTTTTATATCTGCTATTGCAATTGCTATTCAACAGTATAAAAATGATAAGCTGTTAAGTGTATTATTTCCTATTGTTGGTTTTACATTTGTTTTATCAAGTGAGTTTTATTGGGCTATTTTTTATAATTCTCAGCAAATGGAAGTTTTTTCAAATTCACTTGTTACAGACCTCTTTAAAATCATATTTTATCTAGGAGTAATCAGTTTAATTTATCTATCATTTAAAGAATTGAAAAGCAAATTAGTCGAAATTGGATTTATCGTTTCAATATTAGGAATTGTATTAAGTTTAATTCTGGGTAATCAGTTTATAGAAATAGTTTCATTATTCATTGTTTTTTTGATCTCTATTAAGCGTCTTGAAGTTCGGCCGATTTTAAATTTGTGGATTTTACTTTTTGTTTTAGAGGTTACAAAACTTTGGTCTTTAGCGGGTTGAATTCTGAAGTAAAAAAAAACAAAATTTATTTCAAAAAAGGCTTTGTAAAACGAAAGCTTTTATTACTTTTGCGCCCTAGTTCTTTTAAATAGAATCCGGAGGGATGGGTGAGTGGCTGAAACCACCAGTTTGCTAAACTGACGTACTGGTAACGGTACCGCGAGTTCGAATCTCGCTCTCTCCGCTTTTTTTTCAAAAAGCTTGTGTATTAAGAAAATTTACTTATCTTTGCACACGATTTCAGAGAAACGTCTCTGAAAAATATTGAAATACTTAAGGTAATTTCGGGGTGTAGCGTAGCCCGGTCATCGCGCCTGGTTTGGGACCAGGAGGTCGCAAGTTCGAATCTTGCCACCCCGACAAGGGATGAGAAATCATCCCTTTTTTTTTACCTTTTATTTATAGACGGTTCCGTAGCTCAGCTGGATAGAGCAATTCACTTCTAATGAATAGGTCTTTGGTTCGAATCCAAACGGGATCACTTTTAATTTTAAAACCTCTTGATTTTCAAGGGGTTTTTTTGTTTATTGAGTTTTTTTATTCAACTAAGTGTTTGAATTAAAATCAAGTTTAGCTAATCAGTTTAATTTTTTAATTATTTTTGTGTGTTGCTAATTTGTTATTTTGCTTACACATATATATTTAATATCATGAGAATAATTATCCTAATTTTAACACTAATCATTTCTATCAATCTTTCTGCTCAACAAGCATATACAGGTATTGTATCAGATAATTTTGTAAGTTCAAATTTGGCTTCTTATAATCCATCTTCAATTGTTGATTCAAAAACTAAATTTGCAATAAGTACAAATACTAATCTTTCAAGAATTAGTAATTTTTGCTCTGCAGATTATATATTATATGGAACTGGTTCTAAATATATTTCAACAAAAAAGAATGGCTATAAAAATAGTTACCGAACGAATGATTTGTTGAATATAAAATTTGAGTTAAATCATCAAAATGCTTTAGCCTATTCTTTTAGAATAAGATCTTTTGATAATTTAGTTGGTTTGCCAACAGTTTGGTCTCAAAATTCAGTAAAAGATTATAAAGAAAATGTAATTAATTCTCAACAAAGTATGGCCGGTCTCGCTATAACTTCAATGAATTTTACCGAGCATAATTTCACATACGCACGCACCCTTTTTGATCGTCAATCAACATTTTTAAAAGTAGGGGGATCTCTTAAAATTTTAAATGGGACTGATTCAAAATATTTATATATAAATAGCGGTAATGAATATTTTGCAGATAGTGCAAATTCTCAAGTAAATATGACCGACGTTGATGCTGATTTTGGTAGAAGTTATTCTAAAAATCAGTTGAAATATAAAAATAGAGGTTTAGGTTTGGACTTAGGTTTTACTTATGAGTCTAGACCAAATTATGAAGACCAATATTATGAAATGGATGGTGCAAAAAGAAATGTTAGATACGATATCAATAAATACAAGTGGAAGATAGCAGGTTCTATAACTGATATTGGATGGGTAAGATACATGAAAGATACTGTTTATCATAATTTTACGAATCCATCTTTATCTACGGGTGTAAGTAATATTGTTGATGTTAATAGTTTGATCAGTTTGCCGTATACAACTATAAAGGATAGTATGCAGAATAATAGTTCTAAATCTACAACTCAAGAATCTAAATTTAGAATGAATTTACCGACTTCGCTTCATGCAAGTTTTGATTTAAATGTTAAACGAAATTTTTATGTAAGTTACAACGTTTCATTTCCTTTGAGTTTAAAAAATGATAAAACGAAAATAGGTAACTTTTTTATTCAGACAGTAACGCCTAGAATTGAGAAAAATAAATGGTCAATTTTATTGCCATTATCTCATATGGGTAATGGAAAGTTTTATGCTGGAGCAGCAGGAAGATTTGAATATAAAAAATTATCAATTTTTGTAGGTTCAAATAATTTAGCAATGTTATGGGGGCAAAAAGCTTCTCTAGTTAGAAGTTTTTATACTGGTATATCATACAATGTTTTTTACAAAGTTCCTGAAGATAGGGATTTTGACAAAATTTCGGATGGAAAAGATGATTGTCCTTACGATCCGGGTTTACCTGAGTATAATGGTTGTCCAGATACAGATGGTGATGGTATCATTGATAAAGAAGATAATTGTATTTATGATAAAGGTCCTATTGGTACAAGAGGATGCCCAGATAGAGATGAAGATGGAATCGTTGATATGAATGACATGTGTCCTGATGATAAAGGTTTAGGGATTCATTATGGTTGTCCTGATAAAGATAAAGATGGGGTTATTGATGCAGCAGATCGTTGTCCAGATGTTCCAGGAATTGAGTTGAACAATGGTTGTCCTTTTGAAAATCACGGTTGTTGTTTGGATGATGACGGAGATGGTGTTTCTAATAATTTAGATCGTTGTCCTGGGGTTTCAGGATCAGTTTATAATAATGGATGTCCAATCGATTCTTCAAACATTGAAAAAGTGAAACTTCAGAATGAAAAAGAAAAGAAAGATGCGAACAATACTGGTCAGCAGGTGAAAGATAATCCTACGATTGATTTAAGAAAGCAAATGGTGACTTCTAAAGAAGAAATGGCAAGTATTTTAGCTGATAAAAATATTATCAAAGATTTAGATGTGTTTTTTGATGTTGATCAAGCTACATTAACAGATAAAGAGCAGCTTAAATTAGATAAGTTTACTAAAGCGTTTCCTAAAAATGAGAGTTTAACAATTGTTTTGATTGGATACACTGATCAAGATGGCTCATTGGATTATAATTTAATTCTGTCTAAAAAACGAGCGGAAACGATTAAGCGAAAATTAGTTGATTTCTATAAATTTGATGAAAAGAATATCTCGATTTATTATTATGGGGAAACAAAATCTATTCATAAAGGTTCTTACACAGAGGAAATGAAACAAGCAGATAGAAAGGTGGAAATAAAATTGGTTAAAACAGCTAAATAATTAGTGAAATTTTGAGGTTATATATTCACAATTCTTCAGTTTTCTTATGAATAATTACAATAAGTTAGTTTCGTTTTCTAAAAGTACCTTCTTGATTTTAATCTTATTAATTTCAAGTTCCTCTTTTGCTCAGTATTTTGAATTCAGTTGGTCTGATGATTATACATATGCAAATAATAAGGATGGTTTTTTTAACGGTTTTATCAACTCGAATGATCAATTTATTTATGCTTTGAATGTGAATTATGCTAAAAGTAAATTGCATTCAAATGAAAAAATTAAATTAATCGCATATAATAAAAAAACAATGGCCGAAACAGCTTTTGTTAATTTGAAGGGATTTGCAGAGAATAAAAGTTCAAAAAAAGAATACGATGCGATAGATTACTTTAAGACCATTGTATTAAATGATCGAATTTTAGTATTTTGGAAGAAATTAATAAATACAGATACTTTAAAAACTGAAATACTTTATGTAGAGACCTTTAAGTCTGGATTGGAAAGGGATAAGGCATTGACTCAGATTTACATTTCAAAGCAACCTGTCAATGAAAGACAGTCTGATTTTAGTCCAACAAATCTTGTTGTTTTTTCAAATAAAGAAAACGGTGAGTTTGTAATCGGATCTGAGATACTCGAAGGAGATAAAAAAAGTGTATTTAATTATCAAGTTTTAAATAGTCAATTAGTTTCTAAAAATAAGGATAGAGTCGTTTTTCCAATAAATTGTGAATTAAATTTGAACGGACAATATGGTGTTTATGAACTTGGGCAAGATGGCAATATTTATATTCGTTCCAAAGTCACAATATCAAAAGAAGATCAAGTAGTCAAATATAATAAAAGATTAAAGTCACACCTCGTTTTAACAGTTGTTAATCCAATTCAAAAAAAACAGATTCAAATTGAGTTGAAAGACAATAAAAAAATAATTACCGATTTTAATTTTATTGTAACTTCATCTAAAACAAGATTGTATGGTTTTTTTGGTGATTTACAAAAAGATCCATCAGGTGTAGATAAACAAGGGATATTTTATACTGAAGTTGATAATGATACTTTGGTTAATAATCCTTTGAAATTCACCTATTTTGAAAAGTCTTCTTTAAATAAATTATTCCCTAAAAGTAAAGGAGGAAGAAAAAATTCAAAAGATCCAATTAAACAGCTTACCGAAGAAGAGTTAAATACAAGATTTGATATCGAAAATTTGTTTTTGATGGAAGACAACAGTGTTGTATTGTTTTTTACTCGAAAATATAATTATAGTGAAAAAACGAGTTCTAGTGGATTGGATGGTAAAAACGAATATAAAACAGATTTTTATTGCGAAAAAAATAACGTTTCAGCAATTCGATTTTCAGAAAATGGACAAATAATGTGGACATCCAGTTTGGATAGAAGTGTTACTTATGAAGGCACAGATATTACGGATTTAAATATCATAAGAAAATTCAATAAATTTTATGTGATATATGGTCAGGAAGAAATGGAAGATAAAGCTGTTGACAATAAAGAGATTATTGAATATGCGATATTTGATCCGAATAGTGGAAGACCAAAAAAATATACCTTTCCAGTTAATGGTGAAGATGTTTTAGAAAATGATAAGAAATATATTGATGTTAAAACGGTTAAAACCTTTGACGATTCCTTTTATTTTAATAAAATGAAAGTGAAGCAGAAGATGGTTTGGAATTTAGCGAATATCATATGTTTACCTACAATTTATTATTCTGTATTAAGTGGTAATACGAAATATGGAAAAGGGGATTTATGCGTATTAAATTTAATGGAAGGAAAACCAAATAAGAAGAAGTCTAAAAAGTAAAGATATAATCCTAAATCTTTTATTAAATTTATGTATTGATTATAAGTCAATATATAAAATGAGCATAAAAATTCTGCATACTTCCGATTGGCATATTGGAAAACTACTATCAAGAATAGATTTTTCAGAAGATATGAATTTGTTTTTTGATTGGTTAATAGACCTAATAGAAAAACAATCAATTGACGTATTGTTGATGTCTGGAGATCTTTTTGATCAAGCAAATCCTTCTCAACAAGCTATGAGACAATATTATTTGTTTTTAAAACGAATGGTGAAAATTGATTGCAAAGTTGTTCTAACAGGAGGAAATCATGATTCAGTACAAGTATTAAATGCTCCAAAAGAATTATTGGAAATTTTAGATGTGAAAATTGTTGGAGGGGCTCCAACTGATATTTCAGAATTGTTTATTGAAATCGAAAAGAATGATGAAAAATTAGTAATTGCAGCTGTTCCATATCTGAGAGATAAAGATATTCGTCAATCTGTTGCAGGAGAAACATATGATGATAAAATTTCCCAAATGCGAATTGGTTTGAGAAACTATTTTGAATCAATAAATTCTTATTATACGGCGAATTTTTCAAATCTACCCTTTGTGCTGATGGGACATTTGTTTGTGCAAGGTGTATCGATTTCAGAAAGTGAAAGGGAAATTCAAATAGGAAATCAAGCGAGTATAGAAGCAAATGTTTTTGGTGATAAAGCGAATTATGTTGCTTTAGGACACATACATCGCCCTCAAATAGTCGGTAGTGAGCATATTCGTTATTGTGGTTCACCTATTCCGATGAGTTTTAGTGAAAAGTCAGATAAGAAGCAAGTTGTAATCGTCGATTTTGATAATGGGAAAGTGAAAATTGAACCAATTGAAATACCTATTTTTCGAAAGTTGATTACCTTAAAAGGTTCAATTTTAGATATTAAAGCTAAATTGGAGAATTACCAAAAAGTTTCTGTTTTATCTGATTTAGCAGAATTAATAGTTGTTGAGGAAAATGAAAATATTGAAAGTATTCAAGCGTTAGAGCAATTGTTATCAGAAGAAAAATATGAGGGAATCGAACTTTTAAAAGGTAAAATAGAATTCAAAAATAAACGAAAGGGAATTTCTGATTTATTGAAAAATGGTGAAGGAATAGCTGATTTTACACCGGTTGAATTATTTCAAAAAAGATTAGCGCAAGATGAGTCTATCGAAGATCAAAGTGAATTGTTGAATGCATTTCGTGAACTTTTAGAAGATTTAAATCAATCGAATACATCGCATTAATATGAAAATCTGCCAAGTAAAATTAAAAAATATACATTCCTTAAAAGGAGAACATACAATTGACTTTACAAATGGACCACTTGGAGAGGCTGGTTTGTTTGTTATTACAGGTCCAACAGGTGCAGGTAAATCTACTATTTTGGATGTGATAACTTTGGCATTATTTAATAGAATACCTAGAATTTCTTCTTCAATTTCTAAAAAGGTGATAGAAGAGGAAGGGGTTGTGTTGACTAAAAATACAGATGATTGTTATGCAGAAGTTGAATATTTGGTAAATGAAAATCTCTATCGTTCTAGTTGGTCAATCAAAAAAACACGTAACAATACTTTAACCGAACGTTTACACATTTTAACAGATGTAACTAATAATAATACAATTATTTCAAGCAGTATATCCCAAGTTCCGAAAGAAAATGAGGGAATTATAGGTTTGAACTATGAGCAATTTGTTCAATCGATGATTTTGGCGCAAGGCCAGTTTTCAAAATTGTTATTGGCAAAAAGAGATGAAAGAAATCAATTATTAGAAGATATTACAGGCACGTCTATATATCGAACAATTGGGAGAGCTGCTTTTTTAAAATTTAAATCTGCAGAAAATGCTGTTTCAGATCAAAAGATAAGAATGGAAACAGTATTATTGACAACTGAGGAGATAGAAGAGATTCAAATTCAAATAAACGTTAAATCACCAATTTTAAAGTCTCAGCAGATTCTAAAGAGTGAATTAGAGGAGAAAAAGAATATTAAACAATTAATTCAATTGAATTTAAAAAAACAACAAGATCTCAAAGTGGATTGGGATTTGTTGTTGATTGAAAAAGAACAATTCAAAGCAGTTTTAATATTATTAGAGGAACATACTAAATATGTTGTTTTCAAAGATCAATTGATCAAGATTAGACAATTAGAAAAAGAAATTTCAGATGCATCAAAAGAACTTGTTGAATTAACAGAATTTGATCAGAAGTTACAAAATGAACAAGTTGATTTTATTCATAAAACGGGTGTATTTATCAGTTCTGTAATTACAAAAGATTCTTATGTTTCTCAAATTGAAAACTTTCGAGTAGAGGTTCAAAAATTAGTTGATTTAGAAAAAGAGAAAAGTCAACAAGTTTCTGCAGAAAAAAGAGTTTTTCAGGATAAAATTACACAATTGAATAATAATGGTTTTTCTTTAATTGAAAATGATGAGTTTCAATTACAAGTTGAGCAAGAATTGGAGCAAATTGAATTACAATCAAATAAGTTGAGTATTAATTCTATTGAAAATATACGATTAAATCAAGATCAATTATTACGTTTAAAGATTCCTGCTACAAGTTTGATAGGTAATCGAAAATTATTCAATGAACAACAAAAATCAATAGAATTACTTTCAAATAAAGTAACGCAACAATCAGATTTGTTGAAAGAAAATACGATTGATTTTGTTAAATTGAGTAATGAACTTACTGATTTAGAGCCTAAGTTAGAAGAAGCAATTTTGAAATTAAATGAATCTAATAAAGTAAAAAGTTTAGAAGCTTATCGTATTGATTTAAAAGAAGATTGCCCATGTCCTTTGTGTGGAGCAATTGATCATCCTTATTTAAAAAATCATCAAGAAGTATTGATCGATGTTTTGCAAAGTCAAGTTGATTTATTGAAAAAGCAATTCGAAGAAAAAAAGAATGAAAAACTAAAGGTAGAAGTTAATAATCAAAATTTAACTCGATCAATTGAGACAGATTCGTTAGAATTAATTCAAAAAACGAATGATTTTAAAGTTGTTGAATTACAAATTGATCAACTTTGTCAAGAACTCAATTGGAATAAACAGCAATCTTTGGAAGAATGGATGGTTTTGTCTGATTCAATTGATGAAGAAATAAAACAGTTATCCAATTTAGATCGTAAATTAGCTAGTCAAGTAACGTTGAAAGAATTGATTTTATTAAAATCTGAAATTGATAAATTAACGATTGAGTTAAGTGAAATTCAAACAAAAAGAGTAGAGAAATATAGTGGGGTGGATATCAATTTAGATACGAATAAATTAATTGAAAAATGGAACTCATATCAAACTAAAATCACAATCACGAAAGAATCACTCGAAAAGAATACTCATCATTTAGCAGTTTTAAAACAAAACCAAGAATCAATATCTGAAAAGTTATTATCTGAAATCAAAATTCAAGGTTTAAACAAAATTGAAGAGTTAGAATCCAAAATTTTAGAAGAAGGAACAGCCAATCAATATAGAGAACGATTAAAAGCATTATCGGAAAAAGAAGTTGCTTTAAAAACCAATTCAGAATTAGTTGAGAAAGAATTAAATGAAGCTTTACTAAAAAATGACGAATCGATTACATTGGAAGAATTGGTAATTCAAATCCAATCTCTTTCGGATTCAGTCGAAATAATAAAAAAAGAGATTTGGGAATTAAATAAACAATTAGAGATCGATCAAGAAAATAGAGTGAAGCAACAAGAAAATCAATTGATTTTAGATCGTTTGAATAAAGATTTGGCATTATGGTCAAAGATGAATCTTTTAATAGGTGATGCTCAAGGAAAAAAGTTCTCCAATTTTGTTCAAGATTTAACGTTGAAACAATTGATAGAATTTGGAAACAAACGATTAATTGCTTTTTCAGATCGTTATTTAATGGAAGTTGATGGAGAATCAGATGCGTTGAAAGTTATTGATACCTATATGGGGTCAACTCAGCGAGCGGTAACTTCATTGTCAGGAGGTGAAACTTTTAAGTTGAGTTTAGCGCTTGCATTTGGTTTGTCTGATTTGGCAGCTAAAAACATCAATATTGAATCATTATTTATAGATGAAGGTTTTGGAACGCTGGATCCTGAATCGTTGGATCAAGCGATAACCATTTTAGAGCACATGCAAAACACTTCTAATAAATCAATTGGGATAATTTCGCATGTGGGAGAATTGAAAGAGAGAATCGGAACAAAAATTAAACTCAACCGAACTTCTGCAGGATATAGTTCGATAGAGATTGAAGCTTAAAAATTGTAAGTTTGAAAAAAGTTGAAACGATTTGTAAAATAAATTGTAAAAATTTAAAAATTTAACATTATTTTTGTCTTGTAATAAAAACTATAGCTTAAATAACATCTGAATATTAACTGAAATTTTCAAGTAAATTATTTATGGCTTTAATTTTCTGTCCGGAGTGCGGAAATCAAGTTTCTGAGCATGCTCTTCAATGTGGTAATTGTTCATTTCCGATAGCTTCTTTAAAAAACATTCAAAGCACGAACACAACTGGTGCGTCAGGATTGACTAATCATCAGAATAAAGTTGTTCAACCTCAAAAGGTAAATAATACGATTGTTTGGTTTTTGGCTTTTGCGCCTTTGATAGGTACTTTCTTACAAGGATTTATTACAGGGGCAATTTATGGTGATGATTGGTATTATTACTATGATAAATTCTGGCTAGTTACTGTTGTGTTAAATGTTATTTTGTCTTCAATTGATGAGTCAAAATTAAATGCCTTAGGGTATGATACGGATGAATTAGGTTCTAATTGGTTAGTTCCAATTTATTTATATAGAAGAGCTAAAATGTTAGGTCATGATCAAGCTTATTTTTGGGTATGGATTGTATTGTTTACACTTGATTTTTTTAGTTTATTATAATTTTTTTATTTCAAATACTCTTTTCTTATGGCTATAGGTTTATTTTCAATTTTGATTATCATCGTCTGTTTCGGTATTGTTCTTTTACCATTTATTCTTTATTTATCTGCTCTTCAAAAGTTAATTAAATTGACAGATGTTGAAAATAGATATTTATCACCTGGTAGCGTTTGGTTATGGTTTATTCCTATTGTTGGAACTTTTATTCATATTGGTACAATTAATAAATTGTGTAATACATTGGAGTTAGATTTCAATAAAAAAGGCATTAAATTTTCTGAAAGTCAAATCGGAAGAAGTGCAGGTATGACTTTTAGTATAATTAACGGAGTGTATTTAGTTTATACTTTATTTAGTTCATTATACTTTAATCCATATTTTAATAGTGATTATTATTATTATATGCAATCACCTATGAATACTCCGGTTTTACAGTTAGTTTCTTTTGCGGCTGTTATCACATTAATTGTTTGTTGGATAGTTTTCTGGGTAAAAGTTGCAGGCAATATTAAAGTCCTTAGAAATCCTTCTTTAATTCAGGGGAATTCACAAGTTAATCAGACTTATGTGAATAAACAAGCACCTATAATTAATAAGGTGGACTCAAAATGTCCTCAATGTAGTACGGTTGTTAATGAGAATTATAAATTTTGCACAAAATGCGGATTAAATATTGATGAATATAAAAAAGAGATTTTCAATAAAAATCAAATTCACTGTCCAGAATGTAATGAAGTTCAAAGTTCAGAAAATGCTTCATGTACAAAGTGTAGTTTTCCGTTTAGAGTTGAAGAGAAAGTTAATGTGGTTGATGAGTCTGCAATTAAGTCGGCCATAGTTGAAGAGCCTAAAATAATAAATAAACCTACCCCTCCAAAGCCTACAATTATCGAAAACAAAGAACCTTTTTGGGATAGAAATAAAAACTTGATATATGTATTGATTACTTTATTGGTTATAACGGTTTCATGTTTTTTTATTTTCAAAGCAGATCCTCAAGAGGAAGCGAAAGAGTTGGCAGATTTGACTTGTGAATGCATGAAAGTAAATGATGATAGTTATGTTGATTCACTTATTAATATAGATGAAAATTTTTCAATAAATGGTTTTGAATATAAGGATCAGGTTAATAAAAGATTATCGAGATTATCCGTTAATCATAAAAACTTCATGCAGTCAGGAGAGTTGTTGCCTTGTAAAAAAGAATTAAATCCTCTTTTTTATTCTGCAAAAAGTGATTGGTCTAGAAATTCATCAAGTGGAAAATTATTTTGGGATACTTATGATAAAATAATTGAAGAATATGAATCCAAAAACAATATCTCTAATAGAGTTGAAGAATTATTAATCACAATCAATGATAAAGTTATGGATATTGATTTTGAAAATTATAATCAATTTCTATATC
>JAJTEO010000148.1 GCA_021300395.1 Fluviicola sp.
TTCCATTAATTGTGCACTCGAGAAATGACTTGCGAAAGCATAAGGCAAACCTTTTTCTGCCGCTAAATAGGCACTTGTTGTACTTGAACCTAAAATATACAAGGGTACATTTACACCTTCTGCCACGTTCGCACGTACTTGTTGATGTTTGTTGTTCACCGAAAAATACGTTTGAATTTTTTGAACTTCTGATGGAAACTGCATTGCCGCTTCGTAAAAGTCTGATCGAATTGCACTTGCAGTTGCTTGATCTGTTCCTGGTGCTCTGCCTAATCCTAAATCAATTCGGTTGGGATAAAGCGTGCCTAATGTTCCAAATTGTTCTGCAATAATCAGCGGTGAATGATTCGGTAACATAATTCCTCCCGAACCAACTCGAATGTGTTGTGTTTCTTCAGCAATTTTACCGATTAAAATAGAAGTTGCACTACTGCCGATAGCATCCATATTATGATGTTCTGCTAACCAATAGCGTTTATAACCAGAATTTTCAGCGAGTTTAGCAATTGCCACAGAATCATCAAAAGTTTGACGAAACGATTTTCCTTCTGAAACAACCGCAAGATCTAAAACGGAGTAAGCAATTTCTTTATGTATCATAATTCAGAACTATCAAAGTGCAAAAGTAATAGAATACAAATAAGCTGAGCTAGATTTAAATGAACCAAAACTAAATCGCCAATTTAAAATTCAATAATAGAACTTTGTTTAACTTTGCTGAAGATAAATAAATCGATCAGGTTCTTTTGAAAGCTAAAATTATGGAAAATAGTAAACTACAGAATTATATTAAAGATGTAATCGGAAATATGCCAACTGATTGGCTAAATCTTACAACACATCGATTAGATATTTATGATGAAAAATTAGCTAAAACTGAATTTTTAGAACAATTTGAACGTTTATTTATCGCAAATAATTCAGTAACTACTTCACTTAACGAATTGCGTACAGCCTACGATTACATTCGTTTGGGCCACCCGTTGTCGTGTGTTTTGGAATGGGCAATTGCAAAAATGTATGCTATCAAAACAGAAAATGTGATCTGTTTTTCTTCCAAAACAACTCCAATTTTGGCTGTTTTAAGAAAAAACTTATTAGCTAATAAAAATACGCAAATTGCTTACGTTGGAGAGTTACCAGCATATTTTGATGCTGAAGTAGTGAGCAATGTGTATGGTTATAAATTTGAATTAATTAAAGTTGATAGTTTAAATGAGGTTACTCCAATAGATGGAAGTACTATTTTCATTTCTCAACAAGAAAATATTTGTCATTTTGAGTTAGTTTCTTCGGTTGATTTCTTTATCAATATCGATGATCAATTAGGAAGTATACTTCTTGTCAATGGAGAGAAAAATGACAACTACGTTTCTGAAATTCAACACGTAAGAAGAAGAGAAACAATTGCAATGACTCCAGCAAATACGCTTCGAGCACTTCAATTGTTAACGAATGTGAATGCTACTAGTAATCAAGAAGGCAATTTCGACACTAATAAATCGATTGTTTTAGATTCAATCAAAGCAATTACAAATACAAATATTAAAGCGTTGGTCGCTTCAAGTGGACTTTCAACACAATACGCCATTGCAATGGGATTGATTCATGATGCAGTTGAAAATCATCCAGGGAAAGCGATCAAAATTGTTGTTCCACCGAATTGTTATGGGGGAACGAATGACCAAGCAAGAAGAATCGCAGCATGTTTAGAAAATGTGGAAGTTCTAGACCTACCAGTTGATGGTGGAAACGACATGGTGGCTTGCATAGATGTATTGTTAGAAAGCATCGCTAATGAAGATGCAATTCCTTATATCATTGCTGAAATACCTACGAATCCGCGCGTTGAAGTTCCAGACTTAATCAAATTAAGAGATGTTTTAAGCAAAGAACGTAAAACGGCATCGGGTGCATTAGCGATTGATCCAGTTTTTATATTAGACCAAACATTTTGTCCAAATGTTCACTTCTTAGGCGAAAACAATATCCTTTCAACAGTGCGAACGATCGCTTACGTAAGTGGTTCAAAATTCCCAAGTGGAGGAAAATGTACAGCAGGTTATTTGGTTTCCAACGAAAAAGCAAAAGATTTGATGGAGAAAATCGAACTTCACTTAAAATTATGTGATAATGAAGCGACTCCACTTCAAATGGAAATCTTAGCGAAGCAATTGCCATCAATGAATCAAAGAATTCAAGATGCCTATAAAAACACACGTGAATTTGTGAATTTTATTAGCGAAACATTGCCCGAAGCGAAAATCAATTTTGTCTCCGAAGAATTGGCGCAACAAGGCTTTACACCTTCCGTTTTTTCATTAGATCTTCCAACAAAAGGAAATACGCATGAAGAAAAAGAAGCTTATAAAAGAGAATTGAATTTGAAATTAATCAATTTGATGATTACTGAAATTCCAACTGAAAGCAAGTATTGTGTAAGTTACGGACAATTAAAAGGGTGTTATTGGACAATTCCAGCGACTTCCACACAAGGAACAACAAAAGAAGGAGATAAAGATTACATTGCTCGAGTTGCACTTTCACCTTCGATGGATCTTGAATTGCATAAGAAAGTATTTGTAGATTTTGTGAATGGGATCTGATAGCTTATGAACTCATTTAATAAGTTTATAGTATAAAAAAACCGTTTTCTGATTTCAGAAAACGGTTTAATAAACTCTTTTTCAGTTTAAATTTTTATTCTATTATGAATAGTTTCGATTAGTTTACCTTCAAATGATGTAATTTGAATTTACATACAATTGAGGTTTTGGTTCAGCTGTCACAAATGCATATAAACTTAAATAGGTGTTACTTTCACATCCCTCAACTGTTTGAGTTGCATAACATAATAAATCTAAAAGTGTTGTATTGTTACTTATATTCAAACTTGAAAGTTGATTGTTAGAACAATCCAAGTCAGTTAATGCTAAATTATTAGATAGATTCAAAGAAGTCATAGCATTTACGTGACATTTTAAGTTAGTTAAAGCAGTAAATGCTTATATACCTGTTAAATTTGTTATTCCTTTTTCAGCGCAATCTATTTGAACATCACATTTGAATTTGTAAATGGTAAAATGATCGAAAAATATTATTTTAGAATTTCTTGGATTGCTTGTTTTCTCTCTCGAGCAATGGGAATTTCAACATCTGATTTAAGAATCAAAAAACCTCCGTCTGACTTTATATAATTTGTAATAAAATCCTTATTTACAATGTAGGAACGATGTGGTCTTATGAAATTACTAAAATCTAATAATGCACTTTCAAAGTATTTTAAGTTTTTTGAAACAGTTTTAGATCGCTTATTGATGCAATAAATATTTACATATGAGCCATCTGCTTCGATATATTCTATTTCAGCAATTGGAATATATTCAAAACCACTTTGATTTGGAATACAAAGTACTTCTTTGTCGTTCTCACTTAAATTTTCAGATAAAGCATTTAAACGTTCGGCATTGTATTGATTTTGTTTTTCGGATATTAATTTCTCAATTGCTTCAATTAATTGATCTTCTTGGATTGGTTTTAAAAGATAATCTATTGCAGAAAGTCTGAAAGCTTTGATGGCATATGAATTATATGCAGTAGTAAAAACAATGGATCCTTTGAATGGTTTTTGAATTAAAATTTCTGCAAGTTGCAAACCTGATTGACCAGGCATTTCAATATCTAAAAAAATGGCATCTGGATGAAAGTCGTCAATTAAGTTTAAACCTGCTGAAACATCTGCTGCTTCTCCAACAACATGAATGTCAGTTGTCAATTCCATTAACATCAAACGAAGCAGTTTTCTTGCTTGTTTAGAATCATCAATAATTAACACACTTACTTTCAATTTCTCAGACATGGATTCGAATTTTTACAGTTGTTCCATTCATTTCTTTATCCACAAATTTATCGCTTATTTCAACTCCAACAATATCATTTCGACTATAATTCAATAGTTGAATCCGTTTATTAATTGCAGAGGTAGCAAACGAATCATGTGCTTTTGCATTTTCTTTATTTATTTTGTTTGCTACTTCTCGCCCAATACCGTTATCTGAAATTTCAATGTATAACAAACATTCTTTTTCATCATATTCTATTTTAATTTCAAGAATCTTTTCTCCCTTTTTGTGTCTCAGTCCGTGTTTAAAGGCATTTTCAACATAAGGTTGGATTATAAGACTTGGGATTTGAATCAAGTTTAAATCAACAGATTTATCTATTAAAATAGTATATGAAAATTCACTTTGTAAAAGCATTGATTCAAGTTCAATATATACTTTTAAGGTTTCCAA
>JAJTEO010000149.1 GCA_021300395.1 Fluviicola sp.
TTATAAGTTTTAATACAATTGCCATCATTATAAGAAATAGTTGCTGGTATATCATTCGCTGATGTTGTTACAGGTGTAAAATTACCTGAAGCATCAATTGATCCTGCTCCAATAGGAGACACAGACCAAGTACCACCTATCAAACCGCCTGTTTGGGTATACAAAGTTGATGATGAACCGGAACAAATTGATGTTAAACCGTTAATTACAGTTGGACAACAAACATCATTTATTCCTCCAGACATTTCAATATATAAAGGAGAAATTGCACCACCATTTCCATCAACTACTAAAATATAATTTGTTCCTGGAGTTAATCCAGACAAATTAAACTGTTGATTTGCTGTTGAACCTGCTGTAGTTGTGTATCTTGGTGATGTATAAGTGTCATTTACTAAATCCCTTGGACATCCACCACTAGGCACAGCCTGACTGCCTGAAATGCAACTACTTGCTTCTTCAATAACTAATGTTTGTATAGCAGCGCTTATTCCAGAAATTGTAATTTTAGCAGTAGTTAAAGATGGATTAAAATAAAACCAAGCTGAATTATTTCTTGCAGCATTCCACTGACAGCCTCCAGGCCAAGGAGCATTAACATTAGGATCTGTTGTATTATTTCCAGTGAATCCATTAATTGTAGCTTTAACAACTGAAGTTTCACTTAAACATTGTGGGGTACTACAATTGTCATTTGCTGATAAACCTGAAACATCATTAACAGAAATTGGAGATCCAAAAACCAGATCAATACCTACAAATGCAATTTCGAAAGAAGTATTTTCAATCATTTCAAAAGTCCAATTACCATTTGGATTCTCACCATTAAAATTACTGAAAGAATTCGAAGTACTTACCCTATAATATCCTATATCATAAGGATCTTCATTCGAAGATGCAGGAGTAGTTAATAATGCATCATCACGATACTTAATATCAACATTTCTTGCAGCTGTCGTATTAAAATCTGCTGGGGAACAAAATATCAATACGGTACCAGACGGAGAGGTCAACCTCATTGAATAGCTAGTCAAATTCACAGATGTTCCATCACCCAATCTCAAATTAATTTGCTTCAAAACTGAAGTCGTATTTGATAACGGATTTGAAACTCCTGTTACATTGATCGTTCTAGAAAATGAAGATACCCAGGTATTACTAGAATTCCAAGAATTATATGCTTGCCCTGTATTATTACTAAAAGTTTGAGCAAATGAATAGCTCGTAATTGTAATTAAAAATATTAATATATTTCTTTTCATAAATAGTAACGAATTAGAAACTCAAATTTAATAGTTAAAACAATATATTAATAAAATTATTAAAAATCATCAAAAATTAAATTTTTGTAATCAAATGAAATACACAAGTACTCTAATTAGCAATAAATTAAAAAGTGGGATTAAAATTAATTAATCCCACTTACATTAAAAAAATATTAGAAATGGTTGAAACTTATTCCTTAACTATAGAGTTTTTAGCAATTTTTCCATTTGTTGTTTCAATTGAATAGAAATATAATCCTTTATCAAAATTACTTAAATCTATAATTGAATTTTTAGAGTTAACATTTAAAACTTCTTTCACTAAAGTTCCTTTTAAATCATAAAATGAAATAGTTTTAATCTCTTCATTCAATGAAATTGTTAAATTGTCAGTCACAGGATTTGGTGCAACTTTTACATCTAAACCAGTCTCATTAATTCCAGCACCTGAAGCTTTTGTTACAGAGATGTCATCTAATAATAATGAACCTTGATCAGTACAGTTGTGGTGACGGAAAACTAAATAAACTGTTTGACCACCCTTAGATGAAATATCATACGTGAATTCATTAATTCCAGTAGAAGCCAATACAGCACTATGAATAGTTGTATTAGCTGAAATTGTCGAAGCTGAACTAATATTTGTAACAACATATACTGAAACATACTCTTCAGCAAAGATTGAAAGAGATTGATCTGAACCAACTTTAAACTTTAAAGTAACTGTTCCTGAAGTTGTTGGAACATTAGCAAGATTAATAGCTGGTGATATAAAATAGTTATCAGGTGTTATTGCTGCTCCATCATATGATTGTGAAATAGCAAGTCGACCTTGAGGGTTAATAACAGAAGCTGAAGGATGATTAGAAGCTAATGGATTAGTAGTAAAGTTGTAAAAACCCCATCCTTTGGTATCGTTATCTGCGTCAATAACAGTCCATCCAGCTTGTTGAGATTGTTGAGTTGCAAAATCTTCATTAAAAACAACTGTTTGAGCAGTAGCATTTAATTTAACCAATCCAATTAAACTTAGTAATAGTAATCTTTTTTTCATATTTATTTTTGTTTTAACATTAATTTATTTCTCAAAATTAGATGCTTTAATTCTATTTTTCCTATAAAATTGACCGACCAAATCAAACATATTTTTTTTTGATAGGATTAAAATAACAAGAATAAAAAAACGTCAAACATCTCACAAATTGATAGTTAGTTAAATTTGACTATATTATTTTTTTCAAAACAAGCACTTTTTTAATAGGACTTTAAAATAGAATCTAATTCAACCTTGGGATTATTTATAATGAAAAAGGCTGTGAAGAATCACAGCCTTTTTCAAATCAAATTTAAAATCATAAACTACTAAAAAAATTTAAATTTGATTTTTAGAAATTTTACTAAAATTAACCTAACAATACTATGAGGCAAAATTAAACGTTTTATTAGTTAAAATAACAAGATAGGACTTTCAATACTGACCATCAACAAAATCTAGACTAGACATATAACGCTAAAAAACAAACATTTATAAATCATAAGTGGAAATTAATAATAGGACAATAAAATATTAGTGATGTCAAATAAAGTAAAAACTTCAAATATGCTCTAGGACTAAGTTAATTTCAAAATAGAATTCAGTACATATTTAAGCATAAAAACCATTTTTGTCCCACTTGTTAATGAGGAAAAATAAATTTAAACAATTCATAAACAACAATATAGAAACTACAAATAAATTCACACAAAATTATCATTACTAATTTATTTTTTGTTATTACACTTTTTTTGACATAAGTTTGTCTCACAAAACAAAAAGAAAATTTTATAAAGTTTAAATTATGAAAACAATGAACATCAATTTCTTCAATTTTAATAATAATCACATTAGGTGAAACGGAAGGGATATGTTCAATAAATAAATTCAAGCCTTCCATTTGGGAGGCTTTTTTTATGCATGTAAATTGTAAATAACACATATGAAAACACAAGAAGTAGAAGTTAAAAAAATCATCTTAGATGAATTAGCAACAGAAAAAGCTATTGCTTTAGTAAAAGAAACTTATTCTAAAAAATTAGCTGAAAAATTATCGCTAATTAAAGTAGAAGCACCATTATTCGTTAAAAAAGGCACTGGTGTAAATGATGATTTGAACGGAATCGAATCACCTGTAGAGGTTAAAATCAAGACACTTCCTTCTCAAAAAGTTGAAATTGTTCATTCACTTGCAAAATGGAAAAGAAGTAAAATAGGTCGTCTTGGTCTTCAACTGCAAGAAGGAATATATACTGACATGAAAGCAATCAGAACTGATGAAGATTTAGATGATTTACACAGTATATTGGTTGATCAATGGGATTGGGAACAACGTCTATCAAAAGAAGACAGAACTCTAGATTACTTAAAATTAACTGTTGAGAAAGTATATGCTGCATTAAAAGAAACTCAAGAATTAATTTTAAAAAGTTACCCTGAACTTATTGAAAAATTACCAGTGGACATTTTCTATATTCATTCTGAAGAGTTACTTGCTCTATACCCAGAATTAACACCAAAAGAAAGAGAATATGAAATCACTAAAAAATATGGAGCCGTATTCTTAATTGGAGTTGGTGGTGTACTAGGAAATGGAGAACCACATGATGGCAGAGCACCTGATTACGATGACTGGTCAACAGAAACTATTGATGGCAAAAAAGGATTAAACGGAGATATTCTAATTTGGAGTGAAGCACTTCAAAAACAAGTAGAAATCTCTTCAATGGGAATCAGAGTTAGTCCAGAATCATTGAAAAAACAGTTAGAAATTTCAAAACAAGAAGTTCGTTTAACATTAGATTGGCATAAGGATTTGTTAGCTGAAAAATTACCATATACAATTGGTGGTGGAATAGGTCAATCAAGAGTCGCAATGTTATTACTAGGCAAAAAACACATAGCTGAAGTTCAATGTAGTATTTGGACAGATGAAATTCTGTTAGAAGATAAAAAA
>JAJTEO010000150.1 GCA_021300395.1 Fluviicola sp.
AAACGCTCCAAAAGTTGCGCCGCAGAAAGTTGTCTTCCTTTCTCAAGTGGAATATATTCGGCGACTTCTTTAACCACATCAATCACTTTAAAATCATCAGGAACTTTGATTAAATCTTGGCTATAATAACCAAAAACAACCGTTTCACCAATTACGATCTTCCCGGTATCAACTGGTTCTTGTCCTAGCAACATTTTAAGAAAAGTAGTCTTTCCCGCTCCATTGTTTCCAACAACACCAAGACGTTCTTGACGCTGCACGTTATAAGTGAAATCCTTTAAAATTACTTTTTCTCCGAAAGCCTTTCCTACTTTGTGAAACTCAACGATTTTTGTTCCTAGACGCTCCATTTTTACAGGCAAGTCCAATTCATCTTCATCCAATCGCTGACTTGCTACTTTTTTGATATCCTGAAAGGCATCTACCCGAGCTTTTTGTTTCGTTCCACGAGCTTTTGGCTGTCTACGAATCCAATCTAGTTCTTTTCTGAAGGTATTTTTAGCTTTTTCAACTGTGGCTTGTGTTTGCTCTTCGCGTTCGGCTTTTTTCTCCAAATAGTAAGAGAAATTGCCTTTGTATTTGTAAATCGTTTTATCAGCAAGTTCAAAGATGCAATCACAAACGACTTCGAGAAAATAACGATCGTGGGTAACCATTAATATGGTTGATTTGGAAGAAGCCAAATAGCCTTCCAACCATTCAATCATGTCTAAATCCAAGTGATTTGTGGGTTCATCCAGCAACAAAAAATCGGCATCTGACAACAATACTTTGGCAAGTGCCACCCGTTTTTTCTGACCTCCTGATAAAGAACCGATCAACTGACCAGTATCTTCCAATTTCAAAACAGAAAGAATTTGCTGAACTTTTACTTCCGTATCCCAAGCATTCAACTCTGTGATTTCCTGATAGAGATTCTCGAGCGTTTTTTCGTCGTTGTTTTGAACAGCAATATTATATCGTTTTATGACATTGAGCTCTGGTAAATCGTGGTCAAAAATCGACTCCAAAATGGTCTGATCCTCACGCATCAATTCTGTTTGCTCCATAAATGCCACACGAATATCCTTTCTGAACACAATTCTTCCATTGTCAAACGATTCCAACCCCATCAAGCAACGTAACATGGTCGTTTTCCCTGAACCATTCTTTGCGACAATCGCCACTTTCTGTCCTTGATCAATCCCGAAGGTTAAATCTGTAAAAATGACGCGATCACCAAAAGACTTGGTTAGATTTTCAACGGAAAGATAGTTCATGTTTGTTATTTTAATCTAGGGAATTCTCGTAAGACTGATTTTCCAACGCACAAAAATAGGCATTAATTCATAAGATTAGGATTTGTAATCTTATCAAGCTCTTGAGCATAAGAATAAATCCAGATTAATTGAAAAATTGTTTTTAACAAAAGTAGAATTCAATCCGAAGACCTTCTTTTAAAGGTGATTTTTTCCTATATTTAGTAAAAAGCATAAATCATGAATAAACCTCAAACCAACAAAAATAAGACTTTGCATTTCGAAAACTTAGTTAATAACATTGAACAAATTCATCACCATTTTCAGCAACAGGCAGTTAAAGCCGTAAATGTTTCACTTACCATCAGAAATTGGCTGATTGGCTTTTACATTGTAGAATTTGAACAGAATGGTGCTGATAGAGCGAAGTATGGGGAAAAATTAATGAAAAGTTTATCGGACAAAATATCTGGAAAGGGATTAAGTGAGACCAACTTAAAATTATCGCGTCAATTCTTTAAGGTATATCCTGAAATGATGGAATTGTTTAATTCTAGTTTCAAATCATTACTCCCAAAAACAATTGGTCAGTTGGTGACTGACGAAATTGAAAATTCTGATAATGAGAACACTATAATAAGTCAGTTGTCAACTGACGAATTCAAAAAGAAAGAAGATTTACCAAATAAATTGAATTATTATCGTCAGTTAATCGAAAAAGTTTCCTTCACTCATTTCGTAGAATTATTAAAAATAGAAGATAAGACCAAACGTTCATTTTATGAATTATTCATTCTAAAAGCAACCCCTTCAATTATTGAGTTCAAACGCCAAATTAATTCTTTAGCATATGAACGGGTTGGTTTATCAGCTAATACCGAAATAGCCTTTGAGCAACTACATAATAAAATAGAACCCGAACAAATTTCAGACGCTGTCAAATCGGTTTTTTTCTTTGATTTTCTTGGTTTGAAAAGTAATGATTTGGTTGAAGAACAAGAATTAGAAACAGCATTGATAAATCATTTGCAAGCGTTTATTCAAGAACTTGGTATTGGATTTTGTTTTGAAGCACGACAAAAACGCATTCTGATTGATGATGAGTATTATTTTACTGACTTGGTCTTTTATCACCGAATTTTAAAATGTCATATTTTGATAGAACTCAAAATAGATAGTTTCAAGCACGAACATTTGTCACAATTAAATACTTATGTGGCTTATTTCAATGCAGAAATTAGACGTTTTGATGATAATCCCGCAATTGGAATTTTACTTTGCACGGAGAAAGGTAAAAAGTTAGTTGAATATGCCACAGCGGGAATGGATAATCAACTTTTCGTTTCAAAATACTTGCTTGAATTACCGAAAAAAGAACAACTTGAAGAATTTATTGAAAAAGAAGTGAAAAAATGGGAAAAACGGTAATTCTTTGTTTTTTTCTTTGCAAACTAAAAAACTTCTTTAAAATCACTGAAAAGTTCCATAAAATGCATAAAATTCAAAAAAGTTTAATTCGGCTTATCCGTATCTAGGGAAACTTAATCAATCCGATTTCTTTGTTTAGGATTTCGTAATTCTTCCAGTTGACTTTTGAAGTATCTATTTCTGTATATCTCCCCCAATGCCAGTAATTTCTTCGTTCAACGAATCTATTTCCATCAAAACCTAAAGCGCCATTATCGAACCATTGTTCAACAACCAAGATTTTGGGATTTTTATTAGAACGAGCTACCAAAGTAACATCCACCCATTTCCCAAATCCAAATAACGTTAGATTCAGAAATATAAGAATCGCAAATGCTGTAATTCCGAAAATTGGAGAAAGCAGTGTCATTCCCAATTTGATTCTTGGAGAACTTTTTTTAGAAATTGATGATATCGTCAGTATTACCGCACTTATAAATACACCTATACTAGACATTTCCCAATATGAGGACGAGAGATTTTCGTCACTAAAATCAATTCTCAAAATATAGGAAAATAAAAAAAAGAAAAATGGTTGAATCAGGATAATTAAACTGACAATTCGAGATACAAAAAGCAGTTTATTCATCAACGCAATCGATTCAACGAATCTAGCAATTTCTTATCGTTATTGATTCCACGGATAGCTAGATAAACAAAAATGATTGAACTTAAAAACAAGTAAAATCCGATTCCAGGCATCAATGCGGATCTTCCAATTGCTAAAATGATAGGCATACAGCAGGCAAAGAAAATTAGCCCCATAAAAACGCGACTCAACATCAATTGTCGTTTAAGATTCTTGTAGGCCATCGTTGTGTAAAATCCAAATAAACTTAACAAAATATTTACCAGATAATAATAACTTGGTTCCTGCTCATTTTTTTCCAGCAGATGAAAAGAGTATACATTTTTGGAAACAGTATGCTCTTTGATTGTGTAAGACATAATTTCAAGTCCTGAAAGCGGAGAAGCAATCAATAAAATCGCGATGATTAAATAAACGGTTTGAATTCGCTGAATCATA
Organism: Fluviicola sp.; assembly: GCA_021300395.1. Lineage (GTDB taxonomy): Bacteria > Bacteroidota > Bacteroidia > Flavobacteriales_D > Crocinitomicaceae > CAIUKX01. Next base: position 3,733 of record JAJTEO010000150.1, read on the forward strand.
AAAAGAGTTTTTACAAATGTATGGACTTATTTCGAAGATAAAAATCAAGAATGACCATAGCAGCCATGGCTTCCACAATTGGAACGGCACGCGGAACTACACATGGATCATGTCGACCTTTTCCCTGAATTTCAACTATTTCTCCTTCCCTATTAATACTTGCCTGCGTTTGCATAATCGTAGCGACAGGCTTAAAAGCAACACGAAATGAAATCGGCATACCATTTGAAATACCACCTTGAATTCCGCCGGAATTGTTCGTTTTTGTAGTTCCATTCGAATTAAATAGGTCATTCAGTTCAGTTCCCTTTTTTGAGATTGCATCAAAACCGCTTCCAATTTCAAATCCTTTAACCGCATTGATTGAAAGCATCGCCTTGCCCAATTCTGCATGTAATTTGTCGAAAACGGGTTCGCCCAATCCAACAGGAACACCTTCAATAATGCAACGCACAGCACCGCCAATCGAATCTCCTTCTTTTCGGATATCACGAATCAAATTTTCCATTTCT
>JAJTEO010000151.1 GCA_021300395.1 Fluviicola sp.
ACTTAAATGTATTTGAAGTTGCAGAATTAATGGATACAATTAAAAGAGGAGATGCAATTAAAAATCAACAAGCATTACCAATCTTTTACAATGTATATGCGAATTAATTGATTGATATATAAACATTTGAAAGGAGTCTTCGTGACTCCTTTTTTTATTTGTAAACATTTGTAACAATAAACAAATCAACATAAGTAATTAATTTTGTATATATTTGTAACCGATTCAATATATCTCAAATGTCAATTCAAAATAGACTTCATTTAATTTTAAAGATGCACAATATTACTGCATCTTCATTTGCAGATACAATAGGTGTCCAGCGATCAAATGTCAGTCATGTATTAGGAGGTAGAAATAAACCAAGTTTAGATTTTCTAGAAAAAACGTTGAATTCATTCCCAAGAGTAAATGCTTCATGGCTCATCACTGGAAAAATGCCTGCTAATGGAATTGAAAATAACGAAGCAAGTTTAGATTCTAATAAAACTATTGAAGTTCAGAAAAACGAAGCAAATCCTTTGAAAACGGTTGATATAGATAAACCTAATACAAATGAAACTTCTAGTGAAATAGAGAAAATCCTAGTCTTCTACAAAGACAAAACATTTAAAGAATATTTTCCAAAATAAGAATAGCCATCAACTGATAATTTTTACTTTTCAACTCTAACCTTAAATAAAACTAGCTAATTACTCCAGAACCAATCAATTCCTCGCAATCATACCATGCCGCAAACTGTCCAGGAGTAATTCCTCTTTGTTTTTGTTGGAATAAAATATAAAGTCCTTCCTCTTTTTGAATTAAAGTAGCAGGCTGAAGTGTGAACCTCTTCATTTTTAATGAATAAAGCATGTTTATTTAAACCTGGATGTTCATCTGTTTGACCAGAAAAAACTAAATTATTTACCGTATCAATCCCAATAACAAATGACGGTAGAGGACGACCACCAATCTGCAATCCTTTTCGTTGTCCAATTGTATAATAATGAGCACCTTGATGTGTTGCAACGTTTACTCCCATTTCTTTTTGAAACACAAATGGTTGCGCTAATTGTTCAACATTTTCAGGTATAACTTCAATTTCTTGATAAGCTAAAAGCTGTTTTTCGGAACTTGGAATCTCAATAACTTCACCTTGTTTTGCTTTCAGTTTTTGCTGTAAGAACTGAGGTAAACTGATCTTTCCAACAAAACATAAACCTTGAGAATCTTTTTTATCTGCAGTTAATAAACCTATTTTTTTTGCAATTTCTCTTACTTCAGATTTTAATAATTCACCAATCGGAAAAAGTGATTTTTGAAGTTGTTCTTGATTCAATTGACATAAGAAATAAGATTGATCTTTACTCGGATCTTTTCCGGCTAATAAACCAACTGTTCCGTCTGTATGATCAATTCTTCTGCAATAATGACCTGTAGCGACATAATCAGCACCAAGATCCATAGCAGCTTTTAAAAACACATCAAATTTAATCTCACGATTACACAATACATCTGGATTAGGAGTTCTTCCTGCCTCGTATTCATTAAACATGTAATCAACGATTTTCTCCTTGTATTCTTTACTTAAATCAATTACTTGAAAAGGAATATTTAGCTGTTCCGCTATTAGTAAAGCATCGTTTGAATCATCTATCCAAGGACATTCATCAGAAAGGGTAACGGATTCATCATGCCAATTACGCATAAACATTCCAATCACTTCATATCCTTGCTCTTTTAAAAGATAAGCAGCAACGCTTGAATCAACGCCACCAGACAAACCAACTACAACTCTTTTCATATTACAAAATTACAATATATTACAGAAAGAAGAAATGGTTTTTTGATAAAAGGTTAAGTCAACAAATCTAACTCTTACAATTTAGAATTGTAACAATTTACAGGTCCGGTTAATTACAAATGTTAATTTATATTTTTTCTTATTGTTTACAAATGTATATTAACAATTTATAACAGCTAATCAATAAAACATTTATACATAAATCACTAACTTAGCTTTATGGCTATAAAAAATTTCATTTTATTCTTTTCCTTTTTAACAATCGGAACTACCTACTCACAGCAAAATTGTGAAAAGGTTTTATTACAAGGAAAAGTTATTGATACGCTTTCCCCTCAATATTTTTACAATTTTATGATTGTAAACAGAACAAATGGTAAAGGTGTTTTCGGTCAGCCAAACGGAAGCTTTTCGCTATATGTAAACAATAAAGATTCTATCAATCTATCTATAAAAGGTTATCCTATAATCGGATTTAGAGTTTTAGCCGATTCAAATTGTCAATTTAACGTTAAAGAATACATTGAACGAATTGCAACAAATATCCAAGAAGTTGTTATTCATCCTTTAAAATCTTTAGAACAAATAAAAGAAGAACGTTCCTCTCTTGCCATGAGAGAGACTAGAATGGTTACAGGAATTGACGCTCTTCAAAGTCCAATTACAGCATTGTACCAAGCTTTTTCTAAAAAAGAACAAAACAAACGATGGATAGCGGAACAACAATTTAAGGACAGTCAGAAACAAGTTGTAAAAGAATTACTTCGTTTGTATGTAGCTTATGATATTATAGAATTAAGCGAAGAACAATTTGACGAATTCATTGCTTTCTTAAATGTCGACATAGACTTCTTTAAAACAGCGACTGAAATGGAATTAGTAACGTTTGTAAAAGATAAATATGAACATTTTAGAATCATGAACAAGATGCAATATGTCGAAAATGCAAAATGGCGAACTATTTTACCAACCGACAAAAGAGCAGCAATCATTGAATTATTGAACATGTACGTTTCGAATAACGCGATTGATTTACCTGTAACAGAATTTGATAGATTAATGATTTATATGAATCTAGACGAAGCTTTTTTGAAAAACAGAACAGATTTAGATGTTTTCAATCATGTTCGAACAAAGTATTTCGATTACATCGACTTTTACAAAATTGATGTTCGTTCATTGAAAGTAAATTACAACATTAAAGAAGAAGACAATGAAGGTTGGAAATGGGATCTTAAGCACAAAAAAGATAAAAAAGCAGCAATCATCACATTAATCAAACTTTACAATGAGCACAAAGTAATCGACATCAAACAAGATGAATACGATCGATTTATTATCTTTTTAAATCTGAAAGAGTCGTTTATGACTTCAGCTTCAAACGAGCAATTGATTCAATATGTAAGAGATAAATACTATAAGTATTTGGATTTTTACCATAAAGAGAAATAATACGCTTTGTGATTTTAAATTTTGGATTTTAGATTTTGAATTTCAATTAAAATTTATAATCTACTTCTTAATCTCTTCCAAACGCTTTTGTCTTTGCATTGGGTTTTCGTTTAGTTTATTTTGCTGAAACAATTGATAACGAGTAGGTTCAATTTCTATTGGCCATGAATTATTGTTTAAATCTGTATCAGCAGTTTCTAAAAATGGATCTACACGTACTGAAATAACTTTCTTTTTTAAGATAAAAACTTTTGAAATAACTTCTTGTCCTTGAACCCATATTTCTGCTGGAATGCGAATTACTTCCGTAGTATTATCATTGTATATGAAACGTACAATTAATGGAGTAACTAAACCACCTACATTTTTAAATGTTAATTCGTAGAAATGATTGTTTTCAGCTAATAATTTACTTTCATCTGGAGTCAATTTAGTTTTGAATTTATCATACTCTAATCGATCAAGCGCATCAACTTCGTAGATATTTCGTTTTTTATAAAAATCATCTAATGTTGGATCATTTTCATTCGCTGTCTTTTCGATCAATGTTTTATTTCTAGTATCTCCAATAAATTGATCTTTTGAAGCATCTTTTTCTTTTAAAGCTTGTTTTTCAATATCTGGATTATTTGTATTTAATTGGAAATAACGAACTTTCTCTAATGAAACATCAACATTTTCAGTAGAATAGAACCAACCTCTCCAAAACCAATCTAAATCGACAGCTGATGCGTCTTCCATTGTTCGAAAGAAATCTGCTGGGGTTGGATGTTTAAATTTCCATCGTTCACAATATGTTTTAAAAGCGTAATCAAATAACTCTCTTCCCATTACAGTTTCGCGGAGAATATTTAATGCTGTTGCTGGTTTCCCATAAGCATTGTTTCCAAACTGCAAAATTGATTCAGAATTTGTCATAATAGGAGAAAGTCCTTTTTTATCTCCACGCATGTAGTCAGCGATCAAATAAGCAGGACCTCTTCGTGAAGGATAACCGCGTTCCCATTCTTGCTCAGTCAAATATTGAACAAATGTATTCAAACCTTCGTCCATCCATGACCATTGTCTTTCGTCTGAATTAATAATCATTGGAAAGAAATTATGACCAACTTCATGAATAATCACTCCCCACATGCCATATTTTGTATCTTCAGAGTATGTTCCGTCTTCTTCAGGACGTCCACCATTAAAGCAAATCATTGGATATTCCATTCCAATCCATTTTGCATGAACAGAGATGGCAACAGGATAAGGATAATCAACTGTGTGTTTTGAATACGTTTTTAAAGTATGAGCGACCAATTTTGTAGAATATTTCTCCCACAACGGATTCCCTTCTTTTGGATAATAAGACATTGCCGAAATCTTTTTACCGTTGATTTCAACACCTTGAGCATCCCAAATGAATTTTCGAGAAGTTGCAAAGGCAAAATCACGCACATTAGTCGCTTTGAAAGTCCAGGTTTTTGTTTTCGTTTCTTTTTTAGATTCAGCTTCAATTGCTTCGTCTTGCGTAACAATTAAAACTGGCTCATTAGCTGTTACCGCTTTTGCAAAGCGTTCCCTTTGTTTTGCTGATAATATTTGAGTTGCATTCTGCAATTCTCCAGTTGCACCAACAATATGATC
>JAJTEO010000018.1:0-36562 GCA_021300395.1 Fluviicola sp.
TTCTTGTAATAAGTTCGCAGCACCAAACGCTTCAAGAGCCCAAACCTCCATCTCACCAAATCTTTGACCTCCAAACTGAGCCTTACCACCAAGTGGTTGCTGAGTAATAAGAGAGTATGGTCCGATAGAACGAGCGTGCATTTTGTCATCAACCATGTGGGCTAATTTCAACATGTAAATTACACCAACTGTCGCAGTTTGGTGGAAACGCTCACCTGTACCTCCATCATATAAGTAAGTCTTACCTGATTTTGGAACCCCAGCTTTAGCTGTCCATTCATCAATTTCATATGGTTTAGCACCATCAAAAATAGGTGTAGCAAATTTAACTCCTAATTTTTGACCAGCCCAACCTAAAACTGTTTCATAAACCTGTCCTAAGTTCATACGAGAAGGTACCCCTAGTGGATTTAACACGATATCAACCGGTGTTCCATCTTCTAAGAATGGCATATCTTCAGCACGAACAATATTTGCAACAATTCCTTTGTTACCGTGACGTCCAGCCATTTTATCACCAACTTTTAACTTACGTTTTTTAGCGATATAAACTTTTGCCATTTTAACAATTCCTGCTGGTAACTCATCACCAACTGAAATGTGGAATTTTTTACGTTTAAAAGTTCCTAATAAGTCATTTGCTTTAATGTTAAAGTTGTGAATTACACGACCAATTAATGTATTCAAATGAGCTTCAGCAGTCCAATTAGTTGGATTTACAATTGTATAATCAATTGCAAAAAGGTTTTTCTGAGTGAATTTTGTACCTTTTTTAATAATCTCCTCACGGAAGTTATTGAATACTCCATTCGACTTAGTTTCACCAACAACTTGTAATAACTTGTCAACTAATTTTTCTTTTAATACTGCAAAATCCTTTTCATAATCAGCATCAAGGCTTTCCAAAATTGGTTTATCTTGTGCTTTAGATTTTCTGTCTTTTACAGCTCTAGAGAATAATTTTTTATCAATAACAACACCTCTTAAAGAAGGACCTGCTTTCAAAGATGCATCTTTAACATCACCTGCTTTATCACCGAAGATTGCTCTTAACAATTTCTCTTCTGGTGAAGGATCTGTTTCTCCTTTTGGAGTAATTTTACCAATTAAAATATCTCCTTCTTTAATCTCAGCTCCAATACGGATTAATCCGTTTTCGTCAAGATCTTTAGTAGCTTCTTCACTAACATTTGGAATATCAGAAGTTAACTCTTCCATACCACGTTTAGTATCACGAACATCTACAGTATATTCATCAATGTGAATAGAAGTAAATACATCATCTCTAACAACTCTTTCAGAGATTACAATCGCATCCTCAAAGTTATAACCTTTCCATGGCATGAAAGCCACTTTTAAGTTTTGCCCTAAAGCTAATTCACCTTGTTGCGTAGCGTAACCTTCACAAAGAACTTGTCCTTTTTCAACTCTATCACCTTTCTTAACGATTGGTTTCAAGTTCATACAAGTACTTTGATTTGTTTTAGCAAATTTAGTTAAAGTGTATTTTGTCACTTCACTATCAAAACTTACTAATTTATCATCTTCAGTCCAGTCATAACGAATAACGATCTCATTCGCATCAACGTATTCAACAACACCTGAATTCTCAGCGTTGATTAATACTCTAGAATCTCTAGCAACTAATCTTTCAATACCTGTTCCAACAATTGGTGAATTTGGTTTCAACAAAGGAACAGCTTGACGTTGCATGTTAGATCCCATCAATGCACGGTTGGCATCATCATGCTCTAAGAAAGGAATTGAAGAAGCGGCAATCGAAGCAATTTGATTTGCTCCAACATCCATTAAATGTAAATTTCCAGGTTTAACAACTGGGAAATCACCTTCATATCTCGCCTTAACAACATCTGTTAAGAAATTACCATCATTATCAATAATTGCATTTGCTTGTGCAATAATTTTTGAATCTTCCTCTTCAGCAGATAAATAAACTGGTTCTTCTGTTAAAACAGCTTTACCACCATCTACTCTTCTGTATGGAGTTTCAATAAATCCTAATTTATTAACCTTAGCAAATACACATAAAGATGAAATCAAACCAATGTTTGGTCCCTCTGGTGTTTCGATTGTACATAAACGTCCATAATGTGTGTAGTGAACATCACGTACCTCGAATCCTGCTCTTTCTCTAGAAAGTCCACCAGGCCCTAGTGCTGAAAGTCTTCTCTTGTGAGTTACTTCAGAAAGAGGATTGGTTTGATCCATAAATTGAGATAACTGATTCGTACCAAAGAACGAATTAATTACTGAAGAAAGTGTCTTCGCATTAATTAAATCGATCGGTGTAAAAACCTCATTATCTCTAACATTCATACGCTCACGAATTGTTCTAGCCATTCTAGCTAAACCAACACCGAATTGCGCATATAATTGTTCACCTACAGTTCTAACACGACGATTAGATAAGTGATCAATATCATCAACATCTGCTTTCGAATTAACTAATTCGATCAAATATTTAATGATTAAAATGATATCATTTTTAGTCAATACTCTAGATTGCTCAGAAATATCGATTCCTAATTTTTTATTCAAACGGAAACGACCTACCTCACCTAAATCATAACGAGTATCAGAGAAGAATAATTTTTCAAAAACTCCTTTTGCAGTTTCATAATCTGGTGGTTCAGCATTACGTAACTGTCTATAAATATGCTCTACAGCCTCTTTTTCAGAGTTTGAAGTATCTTTTTGTAAAGTATTGTAAATTAATGTGAAATCAGCACTATTCACATCTTCTTTATGAAGAATAATTGTCTTAACTCCTGAATCTACAATTAAATCAACGTGGAAATCTTCGATTACTGTTTCACGGTCTAAAAGAACTTCATTTCTCTCAATAGAAACAACTTCTCCTGTATCTTCATCTACGAAATCTTCAATCCATGTTTTTAAAACACGAGCAGCTAATTTACGTCCAACTAATTTTTTCAAATTAACTTTAGTTGCCTTTACTTCGTCAGCAAGACCAAATATTTCAAGAATATCTTTATCACTTTCGTAACCTATAGCACGGAATAAAGTTGTAACAGGTAATTTTTTCTTACGATCGATGTAAGCATACATTACACTATTAATATCAGTAGCGAACTCAATCCAAGAACCCTTGAAAGGAATAACACGTGCTGAATATAATTTAGTTCCATTAGCGTGACGACTTTGACCAAAGAAAACACCTGGAGATCTGTGTAATTGTGAAACGATAACACGTTGTGCACCATTTACAACAAAAGATCCTTTTGGAGTCATGTATGGAATTGTACCAAGATAAACATCTTGAACAATAGTTTCAAAATCCTCATGTTCTGGATCCGTACAATACAATTTTAATTTTGCTTTTAACGGAACACTATAAGTTAACCCTCTATCTATACACTCTTCAATAGTGTAACGTGGTGGATCTACGAAATAATCTAAGAACTCTAATACGAATTGATTTCTTGTATCCGTAATTGGAAAATTCTCAGAAAATACTTTAAATAGCCCTTCACTATCTCTGTTCTCAGGAGTTGTTTCTAATTGAAAAAACTCTTGGAAGGACTTAATTTGAATATCCAAGAAATCTGGATAATCAAATTGATTTTTGCTAGAAGCAAAATTAATTCTTGTCGATATATTACTTGTTGTTGCCAAGGCCTATAAGAATTTGTTGATGAAAACGTTTTAACTTACTCAAATCAATAAAAATAGGAATAGGCACGAGCAAAATGCCGTGCCTTTCCTATTTATGAAGTATGATAGTTATTTAATCTCAACTTCAGCACCAGCTTCTTCTAAAGCAGCTTTTAATGCATTAGCTTCGTCTTTAGAAACAGCTTCTTTCAATGTAGAAGGAGCACCGTCAACTAAATCTTTAGACTCTTTTAAACCGTTACCAGTTAATTCTTTAACTAATTTCACTACAGCTAATTTGTTAGCTCCACCAGCTTTTAAGATTACATCAAACTCAGTTTTCTCTTCTGCAGCAGCACCTCCATCAGCCCCTCCACCAGCTACCATAACAGCAGCAGCAGCAGCAGGTTCGATTCCGTACTCATCTTTTAAGATAGTAGCAAGTTCGTTAACTTCTTTAACTGTCAAATTTACTAGCGTTTCCGCGATTTGTTTTAAATCAGCCATTTTTCTTTATTTTTTAAACTAAATTGTACAATAATAATAATTATGCTCTTTCTTCGAGCGTTTTCAAGATACCAGCAATTTTACCACCTTGCCCTTTAAGAGCAGAGATAACATTTTTAGCTGGACTTTGTAATAATCCAATGATATCACCAATAACTTCTTCCTTGCTTTTGATTGATACTAAAGCTGCTAATTGGTCATCACCAACATAAACAGCTTCTTCAATGTATGCACCTTTAAGAAGTGGTTTCTCATTTGATTTACGGAAATCTTGAATTAATTTTGCAGGAGCATTCCCTACTTCGCTAAACATTATAGACGTTTGACCAGCTAATGTGTCTTTTAATTGTCCATAATTTTTACCTTCAACTTTATCCATTGCTTTAGAAAGTAAAGTATTCTTTACTACTCTTAAACGAATGTTAGAATTGAAACATTTTCTACGAAGATTGTTTACGCTTTCAACAGTTAATTCAGAAGTATCCGTTAAATAGATGATACTTGAAGCTGATAATTCAGCAACTAATCCATCTATGTACTTCGCTTTTTCTTCTTTCGTCATTTTACTTCAGTTTTAAGCTACTACAGTTTTAGTATCAATTTGAATACCAGGACTCATTGTTGAGCTTAAGAACACACTTTTGATGTAAGTTCCTTTAGCAGAAGAAGGTTTCATTTTAATCAAAGTTTGAATTAATTCCATAGAATTCTCGCGAATTTTATTTCCTTCGAAACTCACTTTTCCAACTGAGCTATGGATAATACCATATTTATCAACTTTGAAATCAATTTTACCTGCTTTCACCTCTTCAACAGCTTTACCGATCTCCATCGTTACAGTACCTGTTTTAGGATTTGGCATTAAACTTCTTGGTCCTAAAATACGACCTAAAGCACCAACTTTACCCATTACAGAAGGCATTGTAATAATAACATCAACATCTGTCCATCCACCTTTGATTTTTTCAATGTAATCATCTAAACCTACAAAATCAGCTCCTGCAGCAACTGCTTCAGCTTCTTTATCTGGAGTACATAATACAAGTACGCGAACATCTTTTCCTGTACCGTGAGGTAAAGAAACTGTTCCACGAATCATTTGGTTTGCTTTTCTAGGATCAACTCCTAATCTTACGCAGATATCTACTGAAGCATCAAATTTAGTTGTAGAAATATCCTTTACCAAATCGCAAGCTTCACCTAATGAATATGCTTTAGCCAAATCAACTTTCGCTAAAACTTCTTTTCTTTTTTTAGAAATTCTTTTCATGATTTAACTATTATTTTGATAATGGTGCATCTCCACCTTTAACTATTACTCCCATACTTCTTGCAGTTCCTGCTACCATTCTCATTGCTGAATCAACTGTAAAACAGTTCATGTCTGGTAATTTATCTTCTGCAATTGTTTTAATAGCATCCCAAGACATAGTAGCAACTTTGTTTCTGTTAGGCTCAGAAGAACCTTTTTTCAACTTAGTCGTTTCCATGATTTGAATTGCTGCTGGGGGAGTTTTGATAATGAAATCAAAAGATTTATCACCATAAACAGTGATAACAACTGGTAATACCTTTCCTGGTTTATCCTGCGTACGAGCGTTAAACTGTTTGCAGAACTCCATGATGTTCACACCTTTAGAACCTAAAGCTGGACCCACCGGAGGAGCCGGATTGGCAGCACCACCTTTGATCTGTAATTTGATCAATCCTGCTACTACTTTAGCCATTGTATTTAAAAATTATGTAGTCTAACATGAGTCATTTGGGAAGCTTTAATCAAAATTCTCACTCCTACGGTTAATATACTATATCTCTTTTTCGACCTGCATATAACTTAACTCAAGTAAGTTTTTACGGCCGAAAATTTTAACCATTACTTTCAGTTTTTTCTTGTCTTCATTGATTTCATCAATTACACCGCTGAAATTGTTAAATGGACCATCAATTACTTTAACTGATTCTCCAACAACAAATGGTATTTTCATTTCTTCTTCAGTCTCTGATAACTCATCAACTTTCCCAAGAATTCTATTTACTTCTGCCAAACGCATCGGTACAGGATCTCCTCCTTTTTCAGTACCTAAAAAACCAATAACGTTTGGAATACTTTTGATAACGTGAGTAACCTCACCTACTAAAGCAGCTTCAATCAATACATAACCAGGCAAATAAGCTTTTTCTTTACTAACTTTTTTACCATTACGAATTTGAAATACTTTTTCTGTAGGAATCAAAACTTGATCAACAAAGTTCTCAAGTTTTAAACGCGAAATTTCAAGGTCTAAATATTCTTTAACCTTTTTCTCTTTTCCACTAACCGCTCTAACAACGTACCAACGTTTTTTTATCTCTCCCATTATATTTGTTAAAACATGTGGTAAATAAATCCTAAAATACCTCTCCAAGAAGATTCTGAATCTCCAACAATACCAAAACCAAAATCCATTACAAAAATGAACAAAGAAATGATAATAGATGCAACAACTACAATAATAGTATTACTTTGAAGTTCTTTCCAAGTAGGCCACGTAACATTATGAACCATTTCGTTCACCGTTTCGTTAATGTATTCTTTGAATTTTGACACGTCTTTTTATGTTTTAATTGCGCGGGCGGTAAGATTCGAACTCACGACCAATGGTTTTGGAGACCACTACTCTACCAACTGAGCTACACCCGCATAAAAAGGGGAGACAAGCTCCCCTAATTTATATTTTTATCAAATAAATTACTCGATAATTTCAGTAACCTGACCAGCACCTACTGTTCTACCACCCTCACGGATAGCGAAACGTAAACCTTTGTCCATTGCTACCGGTACGATCAATTTAACTGTAATTGAAACGTTATCACCTGGCATTACCATTTCACGTCCATCTGTTAAGAAGATCTCTCCTGTAACGTCTGTTGTACGGAAATAGAACTGAGGACGGTATTTGTTATGGAATGGAGTGTGACGTCCACCTTCTTCTTTTTTCAATACGTAAATCTCAGCTTTGAATTCTTTATGAGGTTTTGTAGAACCTGGTTTACAGATAACCATACCTCTTTTGATTTGAGATTTCTCGATACCACGTAATAATAAACCTACGTTATCTCCAGCTTCACCTCTATCTAAGATTTTACGGAACATCTCAACCCCTGTACATGTTGATGTTAATTTCTCATCACCCATACCTAAGATCTCTACTGGATCACCTGTGTTAACAACACCTGCTTCAATACGACCTGTAGCTACAGTACCACGACCAGTAATTGTAAACACGTCCTCAACTGACATCAAGAATGGTTTATCAACTTCACGTGGAGGTAATTCGATATAAGTATCAACTGCATCCATTAATGCTTCAACAGTTTCAACCCATTTTGGTTCGTTATTTAAAGCTCCTAAAGCAGAACCTTGAATAACTGGAGTATTGTCACCATCATAGCTGTAGAAAGAAAGCAATTCTCTAACTTCCATTTCAACTAATTCTAATAACTCTGCATCATCAACCATATCCACTTTGTTCATGAATACAACTAATCTTGGAACACCAACTTGACGTCCTAATAAGATGTGCTCACGAGTTTGTGGCATTGGTCCATCTGTAGCAGCAACTACTAAAATTGCTCCATCCATTTGAGCAGCTCCTGTAACCATGTTTTTTACGTAATCCGCGTGACCTGGACAGTCAACGTGTGCGTAGTGACGGTTAAGAGTTTCATACTCAACGTGAGATGTGTTAATTGTAATACCACGTTCTTTTTCTTCCGGTGCATTATCAATTGACGAGAAATCACGAACTGCAGCTAATCCTTTAGAAGCTAGTACGCTTGAAATAGCCGCTGTTAAAGTTGTTTTACCGTGGTCAACGTGACCAATTGTACCGATGTTAACGTGCGGTTTGGAACGATTATAATTTTCCTTAGCCATTGTTATATTTGTTACTTAGTTAATAAACCAATCTTTAGAATATAAAAAATCCCACCCGAATTGGATGAAATCCCTACTTATTCTTTCTGTAGAGCCAATGACGAGAATTGAACTCGTGACCTCTTCCTTACCAAGGAAGCACTCTACCCCTGAGCTACACCGGCTTACATAATCTTTTAAAATAATAAGAGCGGGAGACGAGATTCGAACTCGCGACCCTCAGCTTGGAAGGCTGACGCTCTACCAACTGAGCTACTCCCGCTTATTTAATTCCATTAATATAATGTGGGGGTGGATGGACTCGAACCAACGATACCTCACGGTGACAGATTTACAGTCTGCTGCAATAGCCACTATGCGACACCCCCTCATGTATATTGAGCCGATGGAGGGACTCGAACCCCCGACCTGCTGATTACAAATCAGCTGCTCTAGCCAGCTGAGCTACATCGGCGCTTATATTAATGTTATCAGTATTTTAAAGAACTTGTAAAAGTGTTTCCCTTATTGGGTGTGCAAATGTATGTACTATTTTTGAATCTACAATGCTTTTTGAAAATATTTTTTAAAAAAAATGAGCGATTTGACTCGCTCATTTTAATAAAATATTATAAATCAATAATTTATTGTTGATAAAAATTTCAAATTAATTTTTCTCTTTATGTTTATTTACTTGTTTTCTTAAAGCTTCAACGGCTAAATCAGCTGCCTCCTCAAAACTTTTACATTGTTTTTTAGCAAATAACTCTTTACCTGGTATTAAAATTTTAACCTCTGCAACTTTATTTTCACCTTCTTGATCTTTATCCAATCTCAAAAACACTTCACTAGCAATAATGTTGTCGTAAAATAATTCTAATTTCCCAACTTTTTCGTTTATAAATTCAATTAACTTTTTGTCGGCTGTAAAATGTACAGAATGCACTTGGATATCCATGACTATTTTTTTTTATGCCCCCGAGGGTGAGCTTGTGAATAAATATTTGTTAACTGTGTAAACGAGTTGTGAGTGTAAACCTGTGTGGCTGATAAATTAGCATGACCTAATAAGTCTTTCAATGTTTCAAGCCCCGCGCCATTGTTTAACATATGTGTTGCAAAGGTGTGGCGTAACACGTGTGGACTACACTTATCTAAATTCGTTACATAGCCAAGATAAATATTAATTATTCTATAAACAAGCTTTGGATACAATTTCTTACCATTTTTTAAAACAAAAAAATAATCGTCTTCACTAACTGTTTTGTTTTTAAGTGTTTTGTATTCCGAAATCAACGAAAATATTTTTTTTGAAATAGGAATAATACGTTCTTTATTTCTTTTACCTAAAACTTTTATAGATTCCGAGTTAACATTTATCGTTTTTAATTCAATCAACTCGCTTAAACGTATTCCCGTCTGATAAAACATTTCCACCATCAACTTATTCCGAACACCTTCAAAGTCATCACTAAACAAATCATCTAGCTTCTCTATTGACATTTCAGATGGCTTTGCAAAACTAGGTAGGCGCTTTTCAGATTTTACACCCTGAAGCTTACTCATCGGATTAGAAATAATTAATTCTTCTCTAACTAACCATTTAAAAAAAGTACGCAAGGATGATAATTTCCGATTGATTGACTTTTTTGTAATCTTTAAGTCGTATAAATCAACCATCCATGATCGAACCAATGAAGTTTTAATCTCTTCAATTTCTTTAGCCGATTTTATTTCAGAAAAAGATAAAAATTGTTCGATATCCTTTTTATAGGCAATAACTGTATGATCGGAAAACCGTTTTTCAGTTTCCAAATAATTTATAAAATTATCAATCAAAAAAAAAGGAGTCATAATATGACTCCTTTACGTATTTTAATAAGAAATGTTTCCTTATGCTTCAATTGATTGCATTCTTTCGCGGTAAGCAGCACGAATTCTACCTTGACGGTTAATTACAGAAGGTTTTGTAAATTCTTTACGACTTCTCAATTGTTTCATCGCTTTAGTTTTATCAAATTTCTTTTTAAATTTTTTAAGCGCTCTTTCGATGTTTTCGCCTTCTTTTACCGGGATTATTAACATATCTCTTTTTAATTAATTTTCAAATTGGAATGCAAATTTATAAATAAAATATTTACTAACAAACTTATTTTAATATTTCTCTTGAAATAACTAATTTTTGTATTTCTGAAGTACCTTCTCCAATTGTACAAAGCTTAGCATCTCTATAGAATTTTTCTACTGGAAAGTCTTTTGTGTATCCATAACCACCAAAGATTTGAACAGCTTCATTTGCAACTTCACAAGCAATTTCTGAAGCATATAATTTTGCTATAGCAGATTCTCTTGTTAATTTTCTACCTTCATTTTTCAAGAATGCAGATTGGTGTAATAACAATTCAGCAGCTTCAATTTTAGTATTCATATCAGCTAATTTGAAACTTATTGCTTGGAAATTTGCAATTGGTTGTCCGAATTGTTCTCTTTCTTTTGCATATTTTAATGCTGCTTCGTATGCACCTTTTGCGATACCAAGTGCTACTGCTCCAATTGAAATTCTTCCTCCATCTAAAATTTTCATTGCTTGGATGAATCCTTCACCTTCAATTCCAATTAAGTTTTCAGCTGGTATTCTACAGTTATCAAAAATTAACTCGCATGTTTCTGAAGCACGCATCCCTAATTTATTTTCTTTCTTACCAGCAGAAAAACCTGGAGTACCTTTTTCAACGATAAAAGCTGACATACCTCTTGAGTCACCTTTCTCACCTGTTCTAGCTATCACTACAGCTACATCTCCTGATTTACCATGAGTGATGAAGTTTTTTGCTCCGTTTAAAACCCAGAAATCTCCATCTTTTACAGCTGTTGTATTCATCCCACCTGCATCTGATCCTGTTCCAGTTTCAGTTAAGCCCCAAGCACCAATCCATTCTGCAGTAGCTAATTTTGGTAAATATTTTTTCTTTTGAGCCTCGTTTGCATGGTAATAAATATGTCCTGTACATAATGAATTATGAGCAGCCACAGAAAGTCCAATAGAACCACAAACTTTTGCGATTTCAGATACTACTGTAATGTATTCATGGTATCCAAAACCAGAACCACCGTATTCTTCAGGAACAAAAACTCCCATTAAACCAAGTTCTCCTAATTTTTTGAAAACATGTACTGGAAATTCTTGAGTTTCATCCCATTCCATAAAATGTGGACGGATTTCTTTTTCAGCAAAATCACGCACCATTTGCGCAATCATTTTTTGATTTTCGTTTTGATCGAAGTTCATATTCTTTAAATTTTGGGGTATTTATTATTATTTTCTAATTAATAGTGCACTAAATTAATAATTTTGTCTGAGAAACGATTCAATTTTTCTGCTCCATTTAAAAAATCCAATGAAACTAAGAAATTGAAAGAAGCTACTTTACCTCCGCTTTTTTCAACAAGAATTGCTGCTGCTTCTGCTGAGCCACCTGTAGCTAATAAATCATCATGGATTAGAACTCTTTGACCTGATTGAATAGCATCCGTATGCATTTCGATAGTTGCGCTTCCATATTCAAGATCATAGCTATGACTGATTTTTTCATAAGGCAATTTTCCTTTTTTGCGAATCAAAATAAATGGAATGCCTAATCTCATTGCTAATGGATATCCAAATAAAAATCCTCTACTTTCAATTCCAGCAATGACATCAATTGATTCATTTTTGTATAACTCAACCAAATGATCTAAAATTTCATTTGACAAGTCAGCATCCATCATTATTGGCGTAATATCTTTGAAAATAATTCCTTCTTTCGGAAAATTAGGAACATCTCTTATTACATTTTTAATTTTATCTTCTATATTCATATTACAAAGATATATAAGGTTTTATTTTTTGAAACTTTTCTTCGGTAATTATCACAGATTCTTTTAATTCTTCAATTGAACGAAATCCATTTTTTTGTTCACGCATCTTTACAATCGAATTTGCAATGTTCCATCGTATGTATGGATGCTTTTTCAATTCTTCAATGGATGCGTCATTAATAGATATTTTTTTAATTAATTTAGAATCAACATGAATACTTGATTCCATTTTTCCAAATTTCTCTTCGTCCATTTTCCAAACTTCCATTAATTGCGATTTGTCGTAAAATCCACCTAACTCTTCTCTCTTTTTAATGATTTGTTTAGCGAAAAAATTTCCAATCCCTTTGATTTCCATTAATTGCTCTTCAGTTGCTGAATTAATTTCGAGCAATTCTTTTTTCACTTCTGTTTTTTCGAATTTAGCAGTAAAATCTTTCTGAAGTTTCTCAGGGTAAAAAGTAGAATCTTTAATTATTTCAAATAAATCATCTGGAATAACAAATATCTTTTTTAAATCTTCATTCGAGTAAATTCCTCTTTTTGTAAATTTCAAAACTACATTTGCTTGTTTTATAGATAAACCTAATTTCATCCAATCAGATTGAGTGTACTGGTTTGGATCAAATTTTTGAGATGGTATACTATATCTACTTTTGTATGACTTTTTTGATTTATACGACGTGAATTCAGTTTTTCTTTCAAATGACTTTGTATTCCAATTTTCTACTGGAAAATATTCAGCATCAAAATCAGATTCATCATTCAACAAACTTAAGATTCTTGGCGTAAAAATGATCACTAAAGTAATCAATGAAAGTAAAATTATCCCTTTCTTATTATTTCTAGAAACATTGAAAAAAGAACTTCTTTTCATTACTCATTAATTTCATTCACTATTTTATCCGAATTCTTATTCGTTAAATAATATACAGGTATTCCAATTAATACAATTAACAATCCCATTCCAACACTTTTTGTGTCATAAATAAGTAAATCAACGCAAATTGAAAAAGTAAGGATAATGTATAATGCTGGTATATATGGATAACCAAAAGCTTTGTAAGGTCTTTCTAAATCTGGCTCTTTCTTTCTCAAAACGAAAATACCAGCAATTGTAAGTATGTAAAATAACAATGAAGCAAAAGTAGAATACTTAATAAGATCTCCGTATTGACCTGAAAAACACAACAAACAAGCCCATAAACATTGAAACCATAAAGCTGTAGAAGGAACATTGTTTTTATTTAACGAATTTGCTTTTTTGAAAAATAAACCATCCTTAGACATGGCATAAAATAATCTTGAACCTGAAAGTATCAGTCCATTATTGCAACCAAAAGTAGAAATCATGATCAATAACGCCATGATACTTACCCCAATATTTCCAAAGATTACTGAAGCAGCAGAGGCTCCAACTCGATCTTGATTCGCAAACATGATTCCTTGAGAGATCGCAGTTGTTCCATGAACATCACCTTTCATAGGTAAAAGTGAAAGATATGCTAGATTTGCTAAAATGTAAATTATCGTTACTATTAATGTTCCTAAAAACAAACTTCTCGGGATATTTTTCTTTGGATCTTTTATTTCACCAGCGATAAATGTCACATTATTCCAAGCATCAGATGAAAACAATGAATTGATGATTGTTGAGCCTAAAACACCTAATAAAGCGAAGCCTGAAAGTGGAACAAAAATTGAATCTCCATTTTTTAATATTTTCGTCTGGCCTGCATCCCACATATCAGTCATGTTTGAAGAAAAAGTATCCGTTTTGAACGCGAAGGCTAAGCCTAAAACTATTAGAGCAAACAAAGCAAATAATTTTGCAGAAGTAAAAATCAACTGAATTATTTTTCCATTTTGAACACCTCTTGTATTAATGTAAGTTAAAAAGATAATGCTTAAAACTGCTAATACTTGTTGCAAGGTAATTTCAATTCCACTAAAAGTTGTCACAATATAATTTAACTCTGGAAAAAAAACTGCTGAATATTTAGCAAATGCAACAGCAACGGCAGCAATAACTCCTGTTTGGATAACGGTGAAAACCGTCCATCCATATAGAAATGAAATCATCCTTCCATAAGCTCGTTGAATATAGACATACTGTCCACCTGCTTTTGGCATCATTCCAGCTAATTCACCATAACTTAGTGCAGCGAAAACAGTAATTAATCCAGTAAGTAACCAAAGAAATAATAGCCAACCAGCAGATCCAATATCACGAACCATTGAAGCAGTTACTATAAAAATTCCCGAACCAATCATAGAACCTGCAACGATACTTGTTGCGTCTAATAATCCTAAGGTTCTATTTAATTCTTTTGTTTGAGACATGCGGTTTGATTATATAAATAAAAAAATGCCGCCATAAAAAATATGACGGCATTTTTAATTTGTTTTTAGTCGTTTAAAGTATTGTTTTGAGCCAATTCTTCTTGCTCTTTTTCCCAATCATTTAATTTACTGTTTCGTTTAGAATATAAAAAGTAAACGATTACACCAATACTTGACCAAATTAAAAAGGCAATCCAAGTTTCTTTTCTAACAAAACACATTAAGAAGACATTAAATCCTACTCCTAATAATGCTATTACAGGTAAAAATGGAACTTTGAAAGGTCTTTCTAAATGAGGTTGTTTTATTCTTAAAACCCAAACAGCAAGAGCAATCATAGCGAAAGCCAATAATGTTCCCATTGAACACATCTCAGATACTTTATCAATTGGTGTCAAAGAAGCAACAATTGAAATAATAAGTCCTACCAACAATGTACTCTTAAAAGGTGTTTTAAATTTCTTATGAATTTCACCAAACATACTTGGTAATAAACCGTCTTTCGCCATTCCTAAGAAAACGCGAGTTTGACCTAACATCATTACTAACATTACAGAAATCAATCCTGCAACTGCTGCTATTGTAATCAATATTGTTGCCCAAGGCATGTTTACACCTTCAAAAGCAGAAGCTACAGGAGCTTTAATGTCTAATTGGTCGTATCTTACCATTCCTGTCAAAACAAGTGAAACCAGAATATATAAAACAGTACAAATAACTAAAGACATCATAATAGCAAAAGGAACATCTTTCTTAGGATTTATTGCTTCACCTGCTTGAGTTGAAACAGCGTCAAAACCAATATAAGCGAAAAACACAATAGATGCAGCTGTCATTACACCACTCCAACCAAAATGAGAAGTTCCATCAGGATCAATAACTTTAGCAGGAATAAAAGGGTGATAATTATTAGTATCAATAAAGAAGAATCCAACAATAATTACAAATAATACAACTGCAATTTTAAGAATTACAATAATATTGTTTGTTTTAGCAGCCTCTTTAATACCTCTAACTAGAATAGATGTAACTACCCAAGTAATAAGAAATGCAGGTAAATTAAAACATAAAGATGGAGCTGTTTGACCAATTGCAGCATATTTAGTCGCAGCTGTTACTGGATCATTCATTAACCACATGGGGGGATCTATACCTAATTGATGTAATAATTTTTCAAAATATCCACTCCATGCAACAGCTACTGTTGTTGCACCCATCATATATTCTAGAATCAAATTCCACCCAATAATCCAAGCGAAAATTTCACCCATTGTACCGTAAGAATAAGCATAAGCTGAACCTTCAACAGGAAGAACAGAAGAAAATTCTGCATAACATAATGCAGCAAACATACATCCTAGACCAGCGATTACAAATGAAAGCGCTAAAGCAGGACCTGCATTATTGTGAGCTGCAACA
The DNA here is from genome assembly GCA_021300395.1 of Fluviicola sp. Lineage (GTDB taxonomy): Bacteria > Bacteroidota > Bacteroidia > Flavobacteriales_D > Crocinitomicaceae > CAIUKX01. The sequence continues at coordinate 15,659 of JAJTEO010000018.1, forward strand.
CCAGTTAAAGTGAAAATTCCTCCTCCAATGATTGCTCCAATTCCTAATGATGTTAAACCCCAACGTCCTAAAACACGGTTCAAATCACTTTTCTTCATTTCTGCTTCAAATAAACTAATAGGCTTCTTACGCCAAGGACTTCCTGCCATTTCTTAAATTTTAAAATTTGTGAGGTAAAGATATAATATTAAACTAAATATCTATAGTTTAATGTTTAATAATTCGAGTGTTTCTTCGAGTTTCAATGGATTATAACTCAATTCTTTTCTAGATTTATCTAGATTAAAACCTGTTTTTGGTGGTCGCTTTGCAGCTTGATTTAACGTGTCAGATTTTATAGGTACAATACATTTTTTATCTAAACCGAAAAAATCTGCAACTTTGTTTACGATTTCTAAAATAGAAAAAGTATCGGGTCCTGAAATATGAAAAATTCCATTTTTATCTCTCAACACTATTTCTAAACAACCCCAAGCTAAATCATCTGCCCAAGTTGGTGCACGAAATTGATCATCGACTACTTTTATCTCATTTCCTTTTTTCAAAGCATCAATTGACCATAAAATTAGATTGGATCGTGATAAATTGTGACCTTCACCATAAACAATGATTGTTCTTACGATTGACCAATTTTTATATTCATCATTCAAAAGTATATTTTCTCCATCTACTTTTGATTTAGCATAAACACTTAAAGGATTCACAGAATCATCTTCTTGGTAATTTCCTTTTTCACCATCAAAAACAAAATCTGTAGACAATAATTGAAAATGTGCTTGATAACGTTTGGACGCTTCAAATAAATTTGCTGTTGCTTTAATATTTACATCTTCACATTCTTCTATGTGATCTTCACAATAATCAACATTCGTGATCGCTGCTGTGTGAATTACATGAGTTGGATAATAATTCTCGAATAGATGGCTTATTTCGATTGGATTTGTAATGTCCAATTCAAAATAATTTATTGAAGGGCAATCTGGGTTTCTATTTTCACCCTTAGATGTTGCAACAAATTGAACACCTTTTTGAATGCATAGTTTTACGAGTTTCTGACCAAGTAGTCCATTAGAACCTGTTATTAATAATCTCATATTTAATGTGCTAGACCAAATAATTTATTTAACTTCTCAATTTGCTCTTGATTCCCAAGTACAAAAAGTTTTGAATGTGGAACAACTTCAATTTCGAAATCTGGATTTATAACATACTCTCCATCAGGCGTTTTGAAACCAATAATTGTTACTCCTGTTAATCGTTTTGCTTCTAATTGACCAATCGTTTTATTTTTAAATTGATCCGGCAATTCACTAAATGCGATCGATTCAATATTTGCTCCATTATAACCTTGTACTCGGATAATATCTAAAAACTCCATTACATCAGGATTTGAAATCAAAGAAGCCATGTGAGAACCTCCAACAGCATCTGGAAGAATTACATTATGAGCACCTGCTCTTTTCAATTTCCTTTTTGTCGATTGACTAGTCGCCCTTGAAATGATTAATAATCTAGAATTCAACTCGCTAGCTGAAAGAACAATATAGAGATTATCAGCATCTTTAGGCAAACAACAAATCATCGCTTTAGCATTTTTAATTCCAGCTTTTTCTAGATTGATATCATCTGTAGAATCCCCTTTGATGAAATAATAGCCTTTTAAATCTTCATGATCTTTAATCACTTCTTCATTGCTTTCAATAACAACGAATTTTGTTCCATGTGCACACAAATCTTTTGCGACTTGAATTCCAACACGTCCAAATCCACAAATAATTACATGACCATTCAATTTTTCTAATTCTTTCATTAGTTTATATTCTTTTAAATACTTTCAACTAGTTATAATTAAAAATGCAGTAAACAATTTGCCTGCTATGGTTAAATCCCCAACTTCTCTAAAACCAACCGTCGAAATCGTAATGATGGTCATGTAAAATGAATCAACCACACTCCATTTTTGAATAAACATGTAGCCTGTTGTTCCAATACCAATTACTAATAAAAGTAAAAAGATAAAGAAGAAAATATTTGAAAACCGATTGTCTTTTAACATATTATAACTCCCAAATTGAAGAACGTTTTTTAGGCTTAAGTTTGAAATAATGTTTATGCTCTAATATCCATGCCATCCCTAAATAAATAAAAAGAGGAGAACCTAATGCAATAAATGAGGCATAAATAAAACCTAACCTAACCTTTGAGGTTCTGATACCTAATTTTAATGCCCACCATTCGCAGACACCGTAAGATCTCATTTCGAAATAAAACAGTACTTTTTGAATTGTTCTCATTTATAAATTATTTTATTTCCTACCTCACATTCAAGGCATTTTTTTGCAGTACAAAATTCGTTATAAATTTCTAATAATGCTTGAGAATCGAATGAATTAATGCATGAAACACCTAAAGCTTTCCACTTTTTAAGAATATGATTCTCTTCTGCCTTTAAAAATTGTAATAAATCTAATGATTTTTCTTGAATACTTTCATCCATTTTAACATTTCCATACCACCAAATGAATGGAACAAAACAATTAATAATAATTAAATCTATCATGGCTCTAGAAATTTTGGAAGTATTATTAGTCAACTCCAATAAGTTTTTAAGATAAACCACTAATTCTTTTGAGTCTAAATAAACAAAAGATGTTTCAAAATCGAATTTATCAACTATTTCAGCAAATTGCAACAATCTAATTTCCGGAAAACTTTTTGGCCGAAGTCCTTTATGCTTCCAAACATGTTTTGACATTGCACCTAAATTATATTTTGATTTTAAATGAATCCAAGTTTTGTCTAGTAATTCACTCTCACCTATTCCCGAAACATTTAATAATATAGTTTTCACATTAATATGATGTTCTTTTTTAATGAACTTAATTGGAATTCTATTCGTTAATTCTTGGAAAGGTTGAGCATTAATTTTACAACCAAAAGCTTGGGCTAATAAAGAATATAATATTTGTTGAGGATTTGATTCATCCCCAAATTTATTTATGTTTGAAATTCGCCTATTCAAACGTTTTATAATTGCTTTTTCTTTCATTGATTCTAAATAAATAGAATCAAGCTCATCAAGAAAAGTAGAACAAGGAAATTCATGTTTATTCAAAACCTCTTCCATCTCAGGAATCAGTCCTTTTAATTCAATTGTTGGAATCGGTTTGGTATTTATAAAAACTTCTTGATCGTGAATGTAAACTACATGTAAAATAACATTATCATATGCTTTGTCAAATTGATGATTATGTTGGTACCAATCAGAGGATTTTATATGAAACTCAATATTTCCAAACCATGTAACATCTCCAATTTTAATTTTACCATTTGAAAAATCTGGTCCACTTTCAAATTTATTATGTTGACCAACATCATTTATTAAAATATCTTCTCCAGTAGTTAATTTAAGTTGATGAAATGGAATTTGTTTGTTTTTCCATAAGTGGTGTAAGTACTCTTCTTTCATAAGTGATTATTAAAGTTCTCTTATGAAGTTAAGAAATATCCTTAAAACAAAAAAGACTTTCGAAGTGAAAGTCTTTTTTGTTTTTAATTATTTTTTTGGTGCCTCTGCAGGCTTAACTTCTGTTGGAGTTGGTGCAGGAGCAGCTCCAGGAACATAATCTAAAGAAAGAACTTTAGCCTCTGTTCTTCTGTTCAACTGATGTAATTTCTCAAATTGAGCTTTATCTTTTTCTTTAAACTGATTAATATATTCTTCAGTCAAAGTAATTATTTCACCTGAAGCTGGATCTTTCCATATAGCTGGTGTGCTTTCACCTTTTCCTACTGGTTTTAATCTATTTGCATCAATCCCTTTTTCTTGCACTAAATATTTCACACATTCTTTCGCACGATTATCTGATAAAACCTGATTAGCCGCATCCTTACCCCTAGCATCCGTATGAGAACTTAATTCTAAGACCATCCCTGGATATTCCATTAATAAGTCATAAACAAAGTTTAATGAATCTTTTGAATTAATTGTAGAATCAACTAACAAAGTAAATTGTCCATATGGATATCTAACTTCAGGTAAACGGATTGGTTTAATCACAATTGGAAGTAAAGCCATATCTACAACAAAGTTCTGATTACCATTTAGGTTTACAGTTGTAATTGAAGCACCTTTTTTATCCGGGTGAAAACCTTCTTTTTCAATTGCAATAGTATAAGTTACATTTTCTAATATATATCTCTCCCCTGTTGGTTTTTTATCCCAAGCAACAGTACCTTCTTTATTTGTTTTACCTGTCCAAGTAGAATTATCTGAACCTTTAATTGTAACATTTACACCTTCAATTTTTTGATCTTTGTTTGCAATTTCAGAAACTACAACTTTTAAATCAAATAAATTCGGAGGTAAATCATATGAATAAATATCTGGTTTTGTTCCGTTTGTCCCTTTTCTATCAGAAGTAAAGAAACCTTTTTTATCAGATAATTCTATTAAAGCATAATCATCAGTTTCTGAGTTGATAGGATAACCAAAGTTTGTAGGATTTTCCCATTTAAATTCATTGCCTGTTTTTTTAGCTCTAAATAAATCTAAACCTCCTAATCCGATCATCCCATCAGTTGAATAAATTAAATCACCATTTTTTGCAAATGTTGGAAACAATTCATTACCTGAAGTATTTATCTCTTTTCCTAAATTAGCTGGAGCAGCCCACTTATCAGCTTTTTTATCATATGTAGTAAACCATAAATCTTTTCCACCAAATCCTCCAGGCATGTCAGAAACGAAAATTAAATATTTCCCATCTTCAGATGCACATGGATGCCCAACAGTGATACTATCATTAGCTTTTAACTCAAGTTTTCTTACATCACCCCATTCATCTTTACCTTTAGATTCTGCCATCCAGATATCACATCCTAAATTTTTCTTTTTAACATTAGGACATCTTGTGAAGAACATCATTTTCTTTCTTCCATCAAAACAAACAGTCCCTTCATTGTCTTCAGTATTGATTCCTTCACCTATAACTAATTTTGGCTCAGCCCAATTACCTTTAGCATCAAGTGTAGCAAACCACAAATCCATGTAAGATTCACATGTTCTCGGATCTTTATCATCACTGAAACCACCATTTCTTGTAGAAGAAAAATACATTTTAGAATCTTTAGAATCTCCAAACATTGGAGCCATATCATATTCTTTTGCATTCAATGTTGTTTGATTTTCTACAACGTATCTAGATTTATCTGCTTTCATTTCTTCAAATGACTTACAAGATTGAATTGCTGCATCAACTCTCGAATCGTTTGAAGCTAATTTTTTATATTCTTCGAAATTTTTCAATGCTTTGTCCAATTGTCCCATCATTTGAAACATTTGACCGTTGTAAAAATAAACTTCTGGATTAATTGTGAAATAATCAAGCATAATCGCTCTATCATACCATTCATTTGCATCTTTGTAAGCCATCGACAGTCTGTAACTTTCAGCTGTCTTAAAAGCCATCTCACCTTTTATAGCTTTTGCTTTTTCTCCTTTAGACCCTAATTTTGTGTAAGCAACTTTAAATTTATCTGCTCCTTCACAATATTGTTGACCTCTATAAGAATTTTCAGCTTCAATCAATTGTTTTTGTGAACATCTTGTTGACACAAAAGCAACCAATAAAAGTGCAATTGGAATAATTAGTTTCATAATTCTAGCTTCATTTAAAAAATTCAATGGCGAAGAAAACAAAAATTTAGGTAAATTCAAAATAAAAAATTAATTGAAAATCCTAAATAACATATTTGCTTACTTCTGTGTAAAAATACTTAACATAAATGCATTTAGTTCAAAATAAATCAAAAGTTTTCTTTCTCAGAAAGATTCTTGAACATATTTTCTCCATTTATTAAGTATCTCTTGAAATCCTACTACTAAATTTGAATCAAATTGCATAAATTCATTTGTAATAGGATGTGTAAGTCCTAGTGTTTTTGCATGTAAAGCTTGTCCTGGTATCAAAGCAAAACAATTATCTATAAACTTTTTGTATTTAGAGTTACTTGTCCCTCTAACAATTCGATCCCCTCCATATTCATTATCATTAAATAATGGATGTCCTATTGATTTAAAATGAGCTCTAATTTGATGTGTTCGTCCTGTTTCCAATTTACATTCAACAAGTGTGACAAGACCAAATCTTTCTAAAACTTTATAATGTGTTACAGCGTGCTTCCCATAATCACCTTCAGGAAACACATCCATCACTTTACGGTTTTTAATTGATCTTCCAATATGACCAGTTATCGTCCCGTCAGTTTCTACATCCCCCCAAACTAGAGCATGGTATCTTCTTTCAGTTGTTCGATCATAAAATTGCTTGGCTAAATTCGTCAAAGCAAATTCTGTTTTAGCCACGACCATAATTCCGGTTGTATTCTTATCAAGCCTATGAACTAATCCTGGTCTCCCAAAATAATCATGAATTCTAGAAGGTAAGTTGTCAAAATGAAAGACCAAAGCATTCACTAATGTTCCAGTATAATTTCCGTAACCCGGATGAACTACCATATTTGAAGGCTTATTAACAATGACAAACGAATCATCTTCGTAAACAATTTCAATTGGAATATCTTGGGCAATTAACTCGATCTCACGAACAGGATAAGGTAGAACTATTGCTACATCATCCTTAGGTTTCACTCTGTAATTAGGCTTTACAGTTGTTCCGTTCACAACAATGTTTCCATTTTTTGCTGCAACTTGAATTTTGTTCCTTGATGTGTTTGGAAGTCTATCTAATAAAAATTTATCTATCCTAAGAACTTCTTGTCCAAGATCAACTTTAAAACGATAATGCTCAAATAACTCTTCTTCTTCGTTCTCTTCATTTTCGATTAAATCTAAATCTTTATCTAACATTATTCTTTGATAATTTTATATACTAGTGGAGAATTCCCTTTTTGTTTAACAAAATATAAACCTGATGGTTTATCAGATAAATCGAATTGATCTGATTCTGTTTCTAATAATAACTGTCCTTGTAAAGAATAAATTTCAACACCCAAATAATTTTGCAATGAATGTTTAATACTAAATTTTCCAGTTGAAGGATTAGGAAATATAAACAGATCATCTTTTTCTTTTGAAAGCGTTTGAATACCCAACTGAGCATCTAATGCTGTCGAAAATACAGGTCGAATCATAGAAGTGCCTTCAATCTGAGATTGATTCCAAGTAACTTCATTTGTAGTACTATAAAATGTTTTACTTTTCGAATCGATATTTCTATCAAATCCAATATCTAATCTTGCTGCATCAAACTGTCTCCATCCAATATAAAAAGTTGTTCCTACAGGTACTTTAACTGTATCTAGAAAATAATAAGTGTGAAAATTATTTAATCCATATTCATATTTTGGGGTACGAGGTGAAAAAACCGTATCTTGATATATTACAGCACCAGGTTTACCGTTTCCATCTGCCCAAACGGTTAATAAGAATAATTGATTTGAAACATCCGTTGCAGATCTTACAAAATTTGTCATAATTCCAATTAAAGAATCAGATTCATAAGCATCAAATCGAACTGCTAATCTAGCCTGTGCACCTGTAGGTCCATATGCAGCTTCGGCTGAACCGTCATCATAACTATAATAGTTGTTAAATATTTGTTCAGAAACTACTGTATCGTTCGAAGCCAAATTAGAGAAAATCGCTTGAACCGTTCCTTTGGTCTTAAAGCGCTGACTATCTCCTGGTTTTGTTTCATCAAAATGATAGCCAGTAGAAAAATCATGATATGAATCATAAAATGTTCTTGGAAGATAATTCAAATTATTATTAGACAAACTGGATCCGCTAACTCCAAAAGTTGATTCTAAATTTCCATCATGAAAAATTTCAACTTTTCCAGGTGTTGAATTATTTTCAGCTGAATTACTTCCATTTCTAATTGAAAGCTCAACATTGTCTGACATTTTGCCTGCAAAATTATTTTTATCTAAATTGAAATCCTTTTTTGAAAAATTTTGAATCAAGTACACTTACATTACCAACTTTAAAATCTGATGTTGGGATCCCCGTGGTACTCCAAGCCCAAAACCATTGATTCAAATCATCTGCATAAAACTCTAACACCAAAGAATCACTTGTTTCTGGAACATCTCCATAACCCTCTCCTTGATATAAAAAACTAAGGTAAATTGAATCTGATGCTGTATAACTCGAAAGATCAATAGGTTTTGATGTTAAAAAATCAGCAAAACTTGGACTAAGAGCGCCTAAAGAATAGGCATTTCCATCATTTTTCAAACCATCAAAAGTAACAACTCCTAATGACCAAGGACTTTGAGCATATGTATAATTATGATAAACATTATTATCTAACCAAATTAAATTAGGGTTAGTTATAGGCAAAAAAAACTGTGTTGAAGAATCCTGATAAATGTCAGGGTCTGTTATCCAAACAGTATCTGAAGGATTAGGGAAATCTAACGTATCATAAATATAATATGGAGGAAAAACAGTAGTTGTTGTATAAACAGTTGGATAATTTGTTTGATTACCTACTTTTAATTGAACACTAGGCAATGCAACATCAGCATGTGTGTTTGCCGCTACATTATATGTTCTTCTAAAAGTTGGAAGTATTGTATATTTATCAGAATTATTAATTGGAAGTAAGGTTGAGCCATCTAAAATCTTATATTCTTTAATAAACGTTACATTTGGATCTGAAAAATCCTTTGTATACGTCTGAAATTTATTCGTGCTAAATTCATCTAAAAAAGGGAGGTCTAATGTATCCGAAATATATAAGAAGGTACTATCAAAAGTAGTATTTAGTGCTTTTTGTTGAAATCTTTCTTTCTTAATCAATGATTGATTTTCTGTCATTGGGCCAACGGATTCACCCTGAGCAAATAACATTACTATAAAATTCTTCGAAGCATTAATTGTTACTGTTGTTCCTGATGGAGACAATACACCATCGATAAATTCTGGTGATTGCGATTCAATTCTTGCATTAGATGAATCTTCAGAATTCATACAATCAGGACAATTCAAATTAAAGACCAACGAAGGTATTTCTGATAAACGCATTTTTGCTTCAGATATTGTTAACCCATAAAGATTAGGAATTTGAACAGGCTCACCACCTTCATTTCTTCCTACAATTAATGTGATTTTAGAACCGATTGGAATTCTTTGTCCTTCTTTAATTTTCTTTCCTTTGTATTTTTGCTCTAATACCGCTCCATCGGCTTCTGAAGATGGTTTGTATTCAATTGAACACTCTAAACCTCTGTTTTCTAAAACGCTCTCTGCAAAACGGATTGATTTATCAATTAAACTAGGCATTTCAACTAATCGTGTTTTCTTAGATACACGAACTCGAATAATCCTACCTTCTTTAACAAACACCAATGATTTAGAAGTTGGCAATGGATCTTGATCTAAAATCGTTCCTTCGGGTTTTTTAGGATCATAAATTGAATCTAAAATCTCATATTCTAAATCTCTATCTTCAATTATTGATTTGATTGTACTAACATTTTTTCCTATCAAATTTGGAACTTCGATTTTTTGACCATGATTTGTGTAACTATCTAAATAAAAGATAACAAAACTGACTACAACAAGGTAAGTCAATATTACTAATCCAAAATGCTTAAGGAAGTGCTTACTCCAAACGAACGCACGAATTTTTCTAATTAATTCCATTTATAAAATCTGAATTCAAAGACCAAATTTAAGGATTCTGACTGAAGTTTTAACATTATTAAAAAAAAATGAGAAAAGTTTTATTACTTTTCTCATTTTCAAAATATTTAATAGCTAATTAATTAAAAATTCGGAGTTAATTCATGAGATTTATAAAAATCATTTATATACTTAACTGCCTCATCTGCTGTATCCACTAACGCAAATAAATCTAAATCTGCCGGAGAAATATTTTGCTCTTGCTCCAACATAGCTTCTTTAATCCAATCAACTAAACCAGACCAATATTTTTTTCCAACTAAAACTATTGGACGTTTATTAATTTTTTTAGTTTGAATTAAAGTTAATGCTTCAAACATTTCATCCATAGTTCCTAAACCTCCAGGCATAACTACAAACCCTTGAGAATATTTAACAAAAATTACTTTTCTCACAAAAAAATAATCAAACTCTAAATTATGTTCAGCATCAATATATGGATTATGATTTTGTTCAAAAGGAAGGTCAATATTCAAACCAACTGATTTTCCTCCTCCTTCTTGAGCACCTTTATTTGCTGCCTCCATAATTCCAGGTCCTCCACCCGTAATCACACCATAACCAGACTTTGCTAATTTATCTGAAACCTCAATTGCTAATTGGAAATATTTATTATCTGGCTTTGTTCTAGCTGAACCGAAAACCGAAATACAAGGTCCTATTTTAGCCATTCTTTCATAACCTTCCACGAACTCAGACATTATTTTAAAAATTGCCCAACTATCGTTTGTCTTAATTTCAGACCAATCTCTTCTTAAAGTATTCATATTTATAATATTATCAATTTATAGTAAATTCTATTGACTTAGGTGTTATATCATTTACGATAAAAATAATATAATATTGCAATATTAAAACTGATTAATATGTTTTTTTTCTACTAAACGGATATACTTTGAAATTTTTAAATTAATTTCGAAAGAATGAAAAATAAGGTGCTTTTAATATGGTTTTGCTTCATTTCACTTTTTAGCACAAGTCAAAAAGAATTTTTTTCAATACCTGATTCCATTTCATCTAAACGAAGCATCACAACAACATCATTAATTTCTACATCCTGGCTTGGAGGAACTGCTGGACTTTATTCAGTTTGGTATAAAGAATATTCTTCCTCTAATTTTCATTTTTTTAACGATGGGAATGAATGGCTTCAAATGGATAAAGTTGGGCATCTATATACAACAAACAAATTAGCTCTTCAATTAACTGATTTTTACAAATGGAGTGGTTATAAAAACAATAAGGCGGCAATCATAGGGACAAGTATTGGATTTGGTTTTCAAAGCACCTTAGAAATATTAGATGGATTTAGTTCGGGATGGGGATTTTCTCTTTTAGATATGGGTTCAAACACAATTGGAGCCGCATCTTTTTTATCACAAGAAATATTATTAAAAGATCAACTTTTCATCTTAAAATTCTCATCTCACAGAACAAATTATGCTCAATTAAGACCAGATGTACTCGGTGCTAATTTTTCTGAACGTTTACTGAAAGATTATAATGGTCAAACTTATTGGATCAGTTTTAATCCTTCTCGCTTTTTTCAAAGCACTAAAATTCCGAAATGGGTTTGTCTTTCTTTAGGTTATAGTATTGATCAAAAAATTATAGGTAATGATAATTATTACACTGATGCTAAAACTTTAATAAATTACCATGCTAAAAGAGAATTTTTGATGTCTTTAGATGTTGATTTTAGTAAAATTCCGATTAAAAGACCTTGGTTAAAAGCATTCGTAAAACAATTCAATTACATCAAAATACCTTTTCCTACACTGATTTTATCGGATGGAAAGATGATTGCAAAAGGAATCTATTTCTAAATATTTACAATTGATTGTTTTTGAAATTCAGTTCAAATAACTTTTTGAAATTTGAACTTGATAATTGTTTTTCTAACAACAATAAATGTTCTATTCTATGACAATCCGTTCCAACTAAATCAATTGCACCAGCTTGAATTAGCTTTTCTGCTTGCCTCTTCACTTCTGGTCCATAATGGCCAGAAAGCGAATTTAAATTCATTTGAATATAAATTCCTTTATTTCTCCATTCGATTGCTTTTTCAATAGATCCATGAAGAAATGAGTACCTTTCAAAATGTGCAAGTACAGGCTGATAACCATTAGTCAATAATTCAAAAAATAGATTCTCTTCACCTTGAGGCATTGAGAAAAATGAAAATTCAACTAAAACATGATTACCATTGAAAGTCATCAGTTCTTTTTTCTTTATTTTCTCAAATAAAGTCTCATCGAAGAAGTATTCCGCTGCAGCCTCAATTTCAATATCTAAGTTAATTCGTTTTAATTCAGCTCGAACAACTTCTAAACCGGCATATATAATTTCAGGTGTGTTTCTATATTGATCACTCATAATGTGAGGAGTAGTGATCACTTTTTTGTATCCTAATTCTTTAAATTTATAAAGCATTGCGATGGAATCGTCTAACGATTGTGAACCATCATCAATTCCCGGTATCAAATGACTATGAATATCTGTTTTTAATAAAGATAAATCTACAGGTTCAGAATTACCTTTAGTTGAAAACAATTTTGAAAAAAAATTCATAGTTACTATACTTTATTTGTACATGTTTTCATAATATGTTTGATAAGCTCCACTTGTCACTTTATCAACCCATTCTGTATTTTCAAGGTACCAATCAACTGTTTTTTCTAGACCTTGTTCAAATTGAATTGAAGGCTTCCAACCTAATTCTTTTTCAAGTTTTGAAGCATCAATTGCATATCTAGCATCGTGACCAGCTCTGTCTTTCACAAATGTAATTAACTGCTCATTTTCACCTGATTCCCTATTTAATTTTTGATCTAGAATTTTACAAAGGTGTCTCACTAAATCTATATTTGTCCATTCATTTAGACCACCAACATTATATGACTCACCAATTTCACCGTTGTGAAAAATCACATCAATTGCTCGCGCATGATCTTCAACCCATAACCAATCTCTAATATTATCACCTTTCCCATAAATTGGAAGTGGTTTTTTATTGACAATATTATTAATAACTAAAGGAATTAATTTTTCAGGAAAATGATGTGAACCATAATTATTAGAACAATTCGACATCTTCACTGGTAAACCATACGTATGGAAAAATGCTCTAACAAAATGATCAGAAGAAGCTTTAGAAGCTGAATAGGGACTTCTTGGATCGTAACTCGTCGTTTCTTCAAATAACCCTTCTTGTCCTAAACTTCCGAAAACCTCATCAGTTGAAACATGATGAAAAACGTGATTTGAATCTTTCCAAGTTGATTTTGCTGCTTGCAATAAATTAACAGTACCAACAACATTTGTCATCACAAAATCCATTGGCCCTTCAATTGAACGATCAACATGGGATTCTGCTGCTAAATGAATAACATCTGTAATCTTATATTTTTCAAAAACACGTTGAACATCATCTGAAGAACAAATATCACCCTTCTCAAAAACATAATTCGATGCATTTTCAACATCTTTTAAATTTTCTAAATTTCCTGCATAGGTTAACTTGTCAAAATTAACAATGCGATAAGAAGAATATTTATTTACGAATAAACGAATTACATGGGAACCAATAAAACCGGCCCCTCCTGTGATCAATATGTTTTTTGAAAATTGCATTTATTTAATACTTTATTAAAGACTCCAGTATTCTAAATCGTTGATTTTTCCTTTGAAAATCCCTTTCACATCAACAAATAAACCTTTATTATCTTTTAATAAATTTTTAAAATCTTGTTCTGTGTAAGATTTGTACTCTTTATGGTTTACAGCAACGATAATTGCATCGTAATCATTTGTAGTTTTTTCAATTAATCCGATTCCATATTCATGAACCATTTCATCTGAACTTGCGTGTGGATCAATTAAATCAACTTTCACTTGAAACGAAACTAATTCGTTAATGATATCAATCACTTTTGAATTTCTAATATCAGAAACATCTTCTTTAAAAGTTGCCCCCATAACTAAAACTTTCGCATCTTGAATATGTTTTCCTTGAGCGATTATTTTCTTAACTGATTGTTTCGCAATATATCCACCCATTGAATCATTCACAAAACGACCACTTGTAATTACTTTAGAATGGTAACCAGCTTGAGCTGCTTTGTGTGTTAAATAATATGGATCAACCCCGATGCAATGTCCACCAACTAAACCTGGTGAAAACTTTAAAAAGTTCCACTTCGTACCAGCAGCCTCTAATACATCAAAAGTGTTGATTTTCAGTTTATTAAATATTATTGACAACTCATTCATTAAAGCGATATTCAAATCTCTTTGCGTATTCTCAATGATTTTTGCTGCTTCAGCTACTTTAATTGTAGATGCTCTATGAACTCCAGCTTTAACAACTAATTCATAAACTTGAGCGATTTCATTCAATGATTCATCGCAACATCCTGAAACAACTTTAATTACATTTTGTAACGTATGTTCTTTATCTCCTGGATTGATTCTCTCAGGTGAATATCCAACTTTAAAATCTTCTTTGAATTTCAATCCAGAAATCTCCTCTAATACAGGAATACAATCTTCTTCAGTACATCCAGGATAAACTGTTGATTCAAAAACAACATAATCACCCTTTTTAAGAGCTTTTCCAACTGTTGAACTTGCACCTAATAAAGGTTTTAAATTTGGTAAATTTGCATCATCAATTGGAGTTGGAACTGCAACGATAAAGAATTCAACATCTTTTAAATCATCCAAATTAGCTGTAAAAAGAATATCACTGTTCTCAAATGCAGAAGCATCTAATTCATTACTAGGATCGATTTTATTATTCATTAAATCAACTCTCTCTTGATTGATATCAAAACCTACAACTTTAATTTGTTTTGCAAATTCTAAAGCAATTGGTAATCCAACATAACCTAAACCGATAACTGCAAGTTTAGCTTCTTTATTTATTAACTTATTGTATATTGAGTTGCTCATTTCTTACTTTATAAATACGTTCGATAATTTCTACTACTTTCAATCCCTCTAATGCATTCGTTGTTGCAGTTGATCTTCCTTTCAAAGAATCAATCACATTTTGAATTACATAATTATGATTAGCTGCCGAACCTTTGTATGGTCCATAATCATTTGCAGGATTTGATTCTTTTAAAACTGGCATTTCATAATCAGTTACATTACAAACTTCTACTTCGTTCATGTATTGACCACCTATTTTCACACTTCCTTTACTTCCGATAATTGTAATTGAACTTTCTAAGTTTTGATTTGCTACAGAAGTTGAATAGTTAATACAACCCATTCCTCCATTAATAAAATCAAAACTTACAATTCCTGAATCTTCAAAAGCTGTTGAGTTTTGGTGATTAAAATCTGCAAAACGACCTTGAATATTATCAATATCCCCAAATAACCAATACATGATATCAATGAAATGAGAGAACTGAGTAAACAATGTTCCTCCATCTAAATCAGGTGTTCCTTTCCAACCTCCTGCTTTGTAGTAACGGTCATCTCTATTCCAATAACAGTTCAATTGAACCATGTAAATATCTCCTAATGTTCCGTTTTCTACAACTGATTTGATCCACTCAGAAGGTGGAGAATATCTATTTTGCATTACACAGAAAACACTTTTCGACATTTGCAATGATTTAAAGATCACTCGTTCACAGCTCTCTTTTGTTAAACCCATTGGCTTTTCACAAACAACATGTTTTTTAGCATTTAATGCAGCAATACTTTGTTCAGCGTGTAAACCATTTGGAGTACAAACATTTACAACGTCAAATTCAATACCTGATGCTAATAATTCATCAAAAGTTTTGAAAAAAGGAACACCGAAATCAACAGCATTACATTCTTCTTTTGAACGAACATCAATCATTGCAACTAATTCACCTTCGTTTTCACGACGAATCATTTCTGCATGACGTTTTCCTATGTGACCTGCACCTATTACAGCAAATCTTATTTTTTTATCGGAAATACTCATTTTATAATTTTGTTACTTTATTATTCTCTAATTTATATTTTTCATTGCTTTCTGTACATAAAGCAATTCCTTCTGAATCAAATTCTAAACGTTGACCAAACTCACTCATCCAACCTAATTGTCTCGCTGGATTCCCAACAACTAAAGCATAAGCTGGTACTGTTTTAGTTACTACTGCACCTGCTCCAATAAAAGCAAATTCACCTATATCATGACCACAAACTATTGTAGCATTTGCACCAATACTTGCACCTTTTTTTACAATTGTTTTAGCGTATTCATTTTTTCTATTGACAGCGCTTCGAGGATTAATAACGTTTGTAAAAACCATTGAAGGACCTAAAAAAACATCATCTTCGCAAATAACTCCTGTGTAAATAGAAACGTTATTTTGAATTTTTACATTTTTCCCTAAGACTACCTCAGGTGATATCACAACATTTTGACCTATATTGCATTTTTCTCCAATTGAACAATTAGGCATTACATGTGAAAAGTGCCAAATTTTTGTTCCTTCTCCAATCGTACAACCTTCGTCAATGATTGCTGTTTCGTGTGCAAAATAGCTCATTATCTAATTATATATTTGTCAAAATTATTATGCTCTTTCTTTCTCAATTCATCTGGACTTAAACTTTTGAAATATTCATACGTTATTTTTAATCCTTCTGAACGACTTACTTTTGGACTCCAATCCAATAATTCTTTCGCTTTTGAAATATCTGGTTGACGTTGTTTTGGATCATCAACAGGTAAATCATGAAATACCACTTTTTGATCAGTTCCAGTTAATTTGATAATTTCTTCTGCAAAATCCTTAATTGAAATCTCATCTGGATTCCCAATATTCACAGGATACACATAATCACTATGCAATAATCTATAAATTCCTTCTACTAAATCATCTACATAGCAGAATGCCCTCGTTTGAGAACCATCTCCAAAAATAGTAATATCTTCTCCTCTTAATGCTTGCCCAATAAATGCAGGCAAAACACGCCCATCATTTAAACGCATTTTTGGACCATAAGTATTAAAGATTCTTACAATTCTTGTCTCAACACCATGAAAAGTATGATAAGCCATTGTAATCGCTTCTTGGAAACGTTTTGCTTCATCATAAACTCCACGAGGTCCAATTGGATTTACATTCCCCCAATATTCTTCTGTTTGTGGATGAACGGTTGGATCACCATAAACTTCAGATGTAGAAGCAATTAATACTCTCGCATTTTTTGCTTTTGCTAATCCTAAACAATTATGAATTCCCAAAGAACCAACTTTTAGCGTTTGAATAGGAATTTTTAAATAATCTATCGGACTTGCTGGAGAAGCAAAATGTAAAATATAATCTAAATCACCTGCAACATGAATAAACTTCGATACATCATGATTGTAAAATTCAAAATTCTCTAATGGAAAAAGATGTTCAATGTTTTTCAATTGACCAGTAATCAAATTATCCATTGCAATTACATGGTAATCTTCTTTGATAAAACGATCACACAAATGCGAACCAAGAAATCCTGCAGCACCTGTAATTAAAATTCTTTTTCTTTTTTCCATTATTTTTCTGTTTGAACGAAAGGTAAAACTGTTTTTCTACCAACTGAATTGTAATAGAAACCTAAATTTAACATTTGATCTAATTCAAATATATTACGACCGTCAAAAATGACAGGTTGTTTTAATTTCGATTTTATTTTATCAAAATCTGGATTTCTAAATGCTGACCATTCAGTAGCAATCAATAAAGCATCTGCATTATCCAAAGCGTCATATTGATTTTTAGCATAACTGATTTTATCTCCAATTACACCTTGAACATTTGACATTGCTTCAGGATCGTAAACCTCAACTTGTGCTCCTGCATTTAATAATTCCTCAATAATATATAAAGCTGAAGCTTCACGAATATCATCTGTATCAGGTTTAAATGCTAATCCCCAAATTGCAAATTTCATTCCTCTAATATCACCGAAGTAATTTTTCACTTTTGGAACAATTGTTACTTTTTGTTTTTCATTTACATCTAAAACACTTTGGATAATCTCAAAATCATATCCAACTTGTTTTCCACTTTTCAATAAAGCACTAACATCTTTAGGGAAACAACTTCCTCCAAATCCAATTCCTGGATATAAAAACTTATGACCAATTCTTGAATCTGAACCAATACCTAAACGAACTTTATCTACATCTGCTCCCACCAATTCACAGAAATTTGCAATTTCATTCATGAAGGTGATTTTTGTTGCCAAAAACGCATTCGCAGCATATTTTGTCAACTCAGCAGATTTTTCATCCATAATGATTAATGGATGTCCATCTCTAATAAATGGTTTGTATAATTCTTCCATGATTTTAGCTGCACGTGGATCTGACGTTCCAATAACAACTCTATCAGGGTTTAAAAAATCATCAATTGCAAAACCTTCTCTTAAAAATTCAGGATTCGAAACGACTGCAAATTCAACAGTTGCATGCTTTTTAATCGCTGCTTCAACTTTATCTGATGTTCCGACAGGAACAGTAGATTTGTCAACAATCACTTTATATTCAGTCATTATTTGACCCAACTTATCAGCAACATTTAAAACATAACTTAAATCAGCTGATCCATCTTCACCTGGAGGTGTTGGCAAAGCAAGAAAAATAATTTCAGCAAAATCTACCGCTTCTTTTAAATTAGTAGTAAACTGAATTCTTCCTTCTTTAATATTTCTTTCAAAAACAACGTCTAAGTGAGGTTCATAAATTGGAACTTCACCATTACGCATTCTTTCTACTTTTTCTTCATTGATATCAACACATATAACTTGATTTCCTGTTTCAGCAAAACAAGTTCCTGAGACTAAACCAACATACCCTGTGCCTATAACTGCAATTTTTTTCATAGTGTGAACAGCCTTGTAAAATTACAAGTTAAATTAATTTTTACTTTTTATAAATTCTGCAACTGAGTTACAAATAATATCTAAATGTTCCTGTTTCATTTCCGTATGAATCGGTAAAGAAATTACTCTTTCAGTCAACCAATCAGTGATTGGTAAAACTGTTGAAGAACTACCAAAAGATTCAAACATTTTTTGTCTATGAGCTGGAACAGGATAATAAATCATCGATGGAACACCTCTTTCTTCTAAAAATTTATTCATTTCATCTCTGTTTAACCCTTCAACTTGCAATGTATATTGGTGAAATACATGTGTTGAATTTTCAGCTCTTACAGGTGTTTTTAATTGAGGGAATTGAGCAAAAAATTGATCGTAATAATTTGCAACTTCATTTCTTGAAGCATTATACGTATCTAAATTTCTTAATTTGATTCGTAAAATTGCTGCTTGAACACTGTCTAAACGTGAATTACAACCAACTACATCATGGTAATATTTTTTACTTTGACCATGATTTGAAATCATCTTAATTTTAACTGCTAATTCAGAGTCATTCGTGAAAATCGCTCCTCCATCACCGTAACAACCTAAATTTTTTGAAGGAAAAAAAGATGTACAACCAATCGTTCCAATTGTACCCGTTTTTACAGTTTCACCATTTGACAAAGTGTAATCACATCCAATTGCTTGGGCGTTATCTTCAATGACAAACAAATTATGTTTTTTAGCAATTTCCATAATTTCATTCATAGGTGCTGCTTGACCGTATAAATGAACTGGAACAATTGCTTTCGTGTTTTCAGTAATTGCAGCTTCAATTTTTGAAGCATCAATACAATATGTATCTGGATTTACTTCTACAAATACAGGCTTTAACCCTAAAAGAGCCATCACTTCTGTCGTTGCGATGTAAGTAAAAGATGGTGTAATAATTTCATCACCTGGTTTTAAACCAAGTGCCATTAATGCAATTTGCAAAGCATCTGTTCCATTTGCACATGGAATCACATGTTTCACTTCCAAGTAATTTTCAAGTTCTTTTTGAAAAGCAGCTACCAATAAAAAAGGGTAAATATACATATTTCAATCGGAAAATTTGACTTTTTTAAACGTTAATTAAAAGCAATTTAAAAATTTGATAATATAAAATTTAAAATATTGAATTTACTTTACAACGATGTGAAAACATGCTTGATTAACTTCATAAGTCACCCAACATTTTTCGTTTAATTTAAATTCAATTAATGTCTCTGCTAGAATATCCTTCAAACAATTAATTTCAGCAACGGTTGGTTTTTCAATTGCTAAAAAATCATCATAAGCCAAATCAAAAGCCGTTCCATGTAAATGAGCGCTAAACTTCGTAGCATTTCCATTTCGCTTTCGTAATCTTTTTACAGATTTATTCGTTCTTAATGCTGATGTAATAAAAAATCGTGTGTTTTGCATTTTGGTATTTACTAATCTTTTTTGAAAAGCAATTCCTATTTCATCTAACAATATTGCTGCTGAAGGAGTTAAGAGTGGATAACTGTAAAACATTGTGTCAACGAAGTAATAAGGATTACTTTTCAACTCTACTAATTTTCCTTTCTTTAACAATGAATTAACTGTATTTTTTTTCGTTAAAATACCTATCCCATTTCTATAAGAATCTCTTATATAATGATGAATCCGATCATTTAAAAGTGAGTAATTAAGAATTGAATCTTGACATTCAAGTTCTTCTTCAACGGTTTCATCCGTATACTGTGCTAATTGAAAATCAGTAAATACATTCGCATTTAATAGTTCTCCACTTCCAAAGTAGGAAAGGAAAATAACTAAAGGAAAAAACGATATGACAAAATACTTTTTCAACTAATAAAAATCTGCAAGTTTTATGCCATTCACTTATTGGCCTTACAATAATTGAAAACTACACATTAATCAATATTGAATTCACACTATTCGTTTACTTTTTTTCAACACTCTGTTATTCAATAAATTATTTTCATCATTCTTTAAAGTTAAATTTTCAGCGTTGAATATTCATTATCAATTATTTCGCTAATTAGAAAAAAGCAATTACTTTTGATTCATATGAAACATAAAATAGTAATATCCTTCATTTTTCTTTTAATCTCTCAATTTGCATTTAATCAACGAAATGTAAAAGATTCAATAATTGCAACACCTTGGGTAGCGATTCATTATGGAGCAAATTGGACACAAAACGACTTAGCTTTGAGATATGGTTTTTTAAATCATGTTGGAGTCTTAGGAGGTTACAAAACAAGCAAAAATTTATTTATAGGAATTGATGCTAACTTCATTTT
>JAJTEO010000018.1:36571-43425 GCA_021300395.1 Fluviicola sp.
AAACAAGCAAAAATTTATTTATAGGAATTGATGCTAACTTCATTTTTGGGCGTGACGTAAGAACTAAAGGGCTATTTGATGACCTAGTTGATTCATATGGAAATATTACTGATATGAATGGAGATATTGCAAAAGTTGCGGTTTATGCTCGTGGAATAAATGTTAATCTTGCAATCGGTAAAGTATTTCCTATTCTAAGTCCAAACGCTAATTCTGGAATTTTTGTTCATGGTGGAGTTGGATTTTTAGGACATAAAACTAGAGTAGAAACACAAGATCAAGTTGTCCCTTCAATAGAATTAAAATATAAAAAAGGATACGATCGTTTGTCTATGGGGCCAAATTTACATGAATTTGTAGGTTATGCTTTAATGGCAAATAGAGGGTTAATTAATTTTTACGGTGGATTTTATGCTCAGCAAGGATTTACGAAGAATATGAGGACCGTATTTTTTGACCAACCTGAAATTCCGGTATCGAAGAAAACGATGATAGACCTTCAATTTGGTTTTAAAATTGGTTGGTTTATTCCTATCTACAAAAGATTACCAAAAGAATTTTATTTCGATTAATATGCATTTTCTATACAATTTAGGAATAAGATTTTACTCAATTTTTATTTTAATTGCCTCTTTTTTCAATCCAAAAGCAAAAGAATGGATTGATGGAAGAAAGAATTTCTTTAAGAAGTTACCAGAATTAACAAACGAAAATGTTTATTGGTTTCATTGTGCTTCTTTAGGCGAATTTGACCAAGCTTTACCAGTAATTAATTTATTAAAAGAAAAAGATTCAAGTATTTTTATTTTAGTTACTTTTTTTTCACCTTCAGGATATTTACATTTTCACAAACGTAAACACCAAGCTGATTATGTTTGTTATCTCCCTGCTGACACTACTAAAAACGCTAGGAAATTTATTGCTTATTTTAAACCGAAAAAAGTCTTTTTCGTGAAATATGAATTTTGGGCAAATTATATTTTTGAAGCAAAAAAAAATAAAGCAATACTTTTTTCATTGAGTTCAATTTTCAGAGAAAAGCAACACTTTTTCAAGCCTCAAGGCGGATTTTTTAGAAAAATTTTACAACAATTTGATTTCTTTTTTGTTCAAGATGATTATTCTAAAAAATTACTACTTTCAATTGGTATAGATCAATCTATCATTTCAGGAGACACTCGTTATGATCGAGTAATCGAAAACAAGAATCAACTTGAGCCTAATGTTATTCTAGAGGATTTCTTAAAAGGTGAGAAGGCTTTCATAATAGGAAGTTCTTGGCCTGAAGATGAACAAATTATTTTACCATTCGTTAATTCCGATCAAATCAATCAAAAGGTAATTATTGCACCTCATGATATTAGCGAAAAACACATAGACGCAATTTCAATTGAACTGACAGTCAAACATATTCGATTCACTTCTTTATTAAAAGGAACTAAAATAACTGATGAAAAGGTTATCATTATTGATACGATCGGTCATCTAACCAATGCCTACAACTATGGAGATATTGCCTATGTTGGTGGTGGGTTTTCTGGAAGTCTTCACAACATCTTAGAGCCAACTGTTTTTGGATTACCTGTAATTTTCGGACCAAAATTCTCAAAATTTCCAGAAGCTCAAACATTTATTGATTTTGGAAATGGTTTTAGCATTCATGATTCTGACTCATTTTTAAAAACATATTTATACATATTTCAAAATTATTCAGCTATTCAAGAGAAGACTTTTGAAATTATTCAACTGAACAAAGGTGCATCATTAAAGATCATCTATCATTTACAAGAAAACAACTTTATCTAAGATTTACTCTTGTTAATCGTTAAATATTCTTTATTAATATGTTTTATTCATTTTTTTCTATATATTTGAATACTATCATTATTCATGCCGACTGAAAAAACATATAAAAAAATTAACGCCGTTCTTTTAGCCGAGAATGAAAACGAATCGATTATATATCGATTGTATGAAAATAACATTTTCCATGTTATCGTTAAAGAGGGTGAAAAAGTAAACATGGAAATGGTAAATGAAGGTTATGCCTTTCTAGAAAATTACGGAACTGGGAAATTTTACAATATCTACGAATTCAAATCTTTTGCCGACGTTGACCCCGATGTTAGAGAGTGGTCATCGAGCGATTTGGAAGCTAAATACTCTGTTATTGATGCAATTGTAATCAATAATATTGCTCAAAAAATATTGGCCGATTTTTATTTAAAATTCAATAAACCAAAACAACCCACAAAAATATTCACCTCAATTGATAAAGCTGTTGAATGGATTTATCAAAAAATAAAGGAAGATCAAATCTAATCCTTTGTCTCCTCAATAGAATCTATAATAATCTGAGCTGCTTTTCGAATTTCTGCTTCAGAAATAGTTAAAGGTGGAGATAATCTAAAGCTATATGGATGTGAAAGAAACCAAAAACTAATTAACCCTTTTTCCAAACAACGCTTCACTACTTTTTCAACTCTTTCAAAAGATTCCATATCAAATGCGAACATCATTCCGATTCTTCGAATCTCTTTGATTTCTTCATTTGAATTCACTAATTCTTCTAAAAGTTTTCCTAATCGTTCTACTTCACTAAAATCAATTTCAGTCTCCATTACTTCCAAACAAGCCAAAGCGCTTGCACAAACAACCGGATGCCCTCCAAAAGTTGTAATATGACCTAACATTGGATTATATGTAAATTCATACAAATTTTCTTTTGATGAAACTAATGCCCCAATTGACATTCCTCCACCCAATGCTTTTCCTAATGTTAAAACATCTGGTACAATATCAAAATTTTGAAAAGCAAATAATTTTCCAGCCCTTCCTATTCCGCATTGAATTTCATCGAAAATCAATAAAGCACCAACTTCTGTACAACGATTTCTTAATGCTGTTAGAAAATTAATAGTTGGCACACGAACACCTGCATCTCCTTGAACAGTTTCGATGATAACTCCTGCCGTTTTTTCTGTAATTTGATTTAAATCTTCAATCGAATTAAAAGTCAAAAAGCGAACATCAGGCAATAATGGACGAAATGCTTGTTTTTTAACCTCATTCCCAGAAACAGACATTGAACCATGAGTAGATCCATGATATGAACCTCTAAAAGAAACCAATTCTGTTCTTCCAGTAACACGCTTCGCTAATTTTAATGCTGCTTCATTTGCTTCAGTACCTGAATTTACGGTATAAACACAATTTAATTCCTTAGGTAATAAACTTGCTAATTTTTTAGAAAAATTTAATTGAGAATCTTGAATAAATTCTCCATAAACCATTACATGCAAATAACTGTCAATTTGATTTTTTAGTGCCTCAACAACTTTTGGATGACGATGACCAATATTATTCACGGCAACACCAGCAATCATATCCATGTATGCTTTTCCTGATTTGTCATAAATATAAATCCCTTCTGCTTTATCAACTTCAATCAAGTATGGAGATTGATTTGTTTGGCCTTGAAATTTTAAAAAATCATCTGTTGCGTTCATCTGTAAAATCTAGTTGAAAGTTATTACTAAAAATAAAAAATGCACCACGAATGTAGTGCATTTAATTTCTGTAAAAAATATTATTTTTTTCTTTGAATCACTTTTAATACAGCGTCAACAACATTTTGAGTGTCAATTCCATATTTCGTCATTAACTCCATTGGTGTTCCACTTTCTCCAAAAGAATCATTCACTCCAACATATTCTTGTGGCACCAAATCATTTTGAATTAAGACTTGTGCAACTGAATCTCCTAAACCACCATTGATCATATGCTCTTCAGCTGTAACAACACATCTTGTTTTAGCAACTGATTTCAAAATCGCTTCTTTATCCAATGGTTTGATTGTATGCATATTGATCAATTCAACTGAAATACCTTGTGCTTCTAAAACTTTAGCAGCCTCAATAGACTTCCATACTAAATGACCACATGCAATAATCGTAACATCTGTTCCTTCTAAAATTGTATCCGCTTTACCAATCACAAATTTTGCATCTGGTTTCACGAAAATTGGCATAACTGGTCTTCCAAAACGTAAGTAAACT
This sequence comes from Fluviicola sp., assembly GCA_021300395.1. Taxonomy (GTDB): domain Bacteria; phylum Bacteroidota; class Bacteroidia; order Flavobacteriales_D; family Crocinitomicaceae; genus CAIUKX01. The sequence continues at coordinate 40,630 of JAJTEO010000018.1, forward strand.
GGGCTATCATAATCAGCAATTGCAATTGTAGCTTGTTTAGTTTGATTAAAATCACATGGAACAATTACCGTCATATTTGGTAACATTTTCATCATTCCAATATCTTCCAATATTTGATGTGTTGCTCCATCTTCTCCTAATGTTAAACCTGCATGTGAAGCGCAGATTTTTACATTTTTCTTAGAATAAGCAACTGATTGACGAATTTGGTCATAAACTCTTCCAGTAGAAAAGTTAGCAAACGTTCCTGTATATGGAATTTTACCACCAATTGTCATACCTGCAGCCATACCAATCATATTCGCTTCAGCAATTCCAATTTGGAAAAAACGTTCTGGAAATTCTTTTAAGAAAGCATCCATTTTCAAAGACCCAGTAAGATCTGCACATAAAGCAACTACGTCTTTATTGATTTTCCCTACTTCCAACAGACCTTCACCAAAACCTGAACGAGTGTCTTTGTTTCCTAATACTTCAATTTCAATCATGATTCTTTATTATAAATTTATAGAAGATGTTTTATTCGATGTTACTCTAAAATCTTTTTCAATTGTGTTTGAAGATGATTTCAGATTTTTTTCTCTGTATACAATTCGGTAAGCACCTGGCTGTAATTGCCAATAACCTGATTTAGTTTCTTGATCTAAATTACAAACCCATTCAAATGTTCCGTCTTCTTTTACAACGAAAACTTGACCAACAATTAAATGTGCTGTTTTATAACTTAAATAACCTGGAGCCATTACATCAACAGAAGCGGTACTACTTTGAGTCACATCAACGTCGACATATGTTCTTGGTAATGTTAAAATTTCTAATTTATATTTCCCAACAATGTATTTATCGGTTGTATTTATTTGCTGAACGTTAATTGTAGAAGTTGATCCCGATTGCATCACTCTTGTTTCAACATGATATGGCTTCGATGCATTCAAAAAACGAACTTTGATATAACCTTGAGGTGCATCAACAACAATCGTATTGTGCGTATTTTTTAAAATCGTGATTCCTTTTTTCTCGATTTTAGGCAATGTATTCACAATCAAATCGTATTTATACTTTGGATCCATCACTAAAGTATCTGGATTTCCGTATTGATTTATCGTATGCTCAAAAGTATATAACAACCTTTTTGTTCCAGCTTCATATAAAAACATTGTCACATCCGTTTCTTTTGGATTTTTTGAAATGTCATTTAAATTGATCTGAACTGTCGTATTTAATAATGCTTTTGAAATGACAGATTTCAAAACAGTCTTAAAAGCTCCTTTTGTTTCTGCATCAGAATATGCTCCAATACAATTAAACTTTTCTAAATAAGACAAATCTAATCCTAAACCGATCACAAAAGGTGTGATTTTAACTCCTTTATCTTTCAATTTTTGAGCGATAATACAAGGGTCATTATCACACGCTTCAAGTCCGTCGGTAATTAAAATAATAATATTACGAGTCGTTGCATCTGGAAAATCTCCTGCGGCAGCTTCCAACGAACGTGCAATTGGAGTCGTCCCTTTAGCGACAATTGATAAAATTCTATTTTTTACCCTAGTATAATTATCTTCACCAAAAGGAACTTCTAACTTTGTATCATTACAATCTTGAAAAGTAGCTGTAATTGCAGATTGATGTCCGTAAACTCGAAGTGCAATTTCTAAATTAGGAGTACCTGTTAAACTATCAACAGCTTGTGCTAATAATTCTTTTGCAGCCTGAATTCTCGTTTGTGTTTCATCCCATTTTGCATTCATACTGTTTGAAGCATCCAAAATAAAAAGGATACGCGTTTTTTCTTGTCCAAAAAGAATTGAACTAAAAAAGATAAAAAGTATTGATTTTGCTTTTGCTAACGTTGATTTCAACGCATCGATATCATGTCCGTCAACTGAAAGTACTTCCCAACCAAAAGCTTGCCATTTTTGAGAAAGATTCCCTAAAGACAAAACATCTTCAACATCTCCATCAATTTGGCGACCGTTGTAGTCAATTGTAGAAATGATATTATCTACTTTATTTGCACTTGCATACATTGCAGCTTCCCAAATTTGACCTTCTTGTAATTCACCATCACCATGTAAAGTGTAAACGATTGATTTATCACCGTTTAATTTTTTTGTTTGACATGTTCCAAGCGCATTTGATAAACCTTGACCTAAAGATCCAGAAGCCATTCTGATTCCTGGTAATTTTTTATCTGTAGAAGGGTGACCTTGCAAACGTGCAGACATTTTTCTAAACGTTCCTAATTCAGCAGCAGGAAAATAACCTGCTCTTGCTAATACACTATACCATACTGGAGAAATATGACCATTTGATAAGTAGAAAACATCTTCTCCAATTGCATCCATTGAAAAATTTGAAGCATTGTGATTCATTGCATCGAAATACAAAACAGTTAAAAAATCCGTACAACCTAAAGATCCTCCAGGGTGACCTGAGTTAACGGCTGAAACCATTCTTACAATATCTCTTCTTACTTGTGATGCAATTCTTTTTAATTCTAATGTTTCCATTTTTTATCGTTTTCTACATGTATTTTACAAATTTAGTTTTTTAATTATAAATAGGCATTAAAAACAATTAAAAAAAAAATTTTTAGCTTCGTGCAACTTTTAGATTTAAATCCCAGTCTAAAGCATTAACAAATCATAAAACATTAAAATGAAAAAAATAATAATTATTATTCTACTTTTTATTTGTAATTACTCTTTTAGTCAAGAAAATTATAAAAATAAAAATTTCACAACTGAGGCAATTCCTAATTTTTTAAAAGAAAAATATTCAATTGAAGAAATT
>JAJTEO010000152.1 GCA_021300395.1 Fluviicola sp.
GCGCTTCGCCATTTGGGCATTATTGGAAAAGGAAGTAAGTGCTGCATTTATTGCCGAGGTATTGAACCAACCCGAAGCAGAAATCCAAGAATTCATCGCTACCTATAGCGCCTGGTTCAATAGCCCCGAAAGTGGCAAATACCAATTGTACCATGAGCGTTTGAAGGTGTATTTGTTGCAGAAGTTATCTGAGAAAGAAATTCATGAACTGCATGAGAAACTAATATTACGATTAGAGCAAGCAATCGAGGAACAAAAAGCAGATGAATTTGAGTGGTATGGGTTGGAGTTTTTGGGAAATTATAAATTTCACAAAGCTCTATCCGAAGTTAAGGAAACAGATTTTATTCAATTTGCATTAAATTCTGAAAATTGGGAAAGGCAAAGAGAAATTTCAAATGATTTTTCTTGGTCTAAGAAAATGGTCGTAGAGTCAATGGTTTTGAATATAAAAGTTAACCCCGAAGGATTATCGAAAAATATATTGAGTCTATTGAAAATAAATTTAAAAGAACAAAATGAATATGATATTATTCTCGGCTTAATCGAAAAGAATGAATTCGAATTAAGTCTTCAAAGGCTCCATTTTTTTGGAGGAAAATCGCTTAGTCAGGGTAAAAGAAGATTCCTTTTAACATTAAAGCTAATAAAAGGAATACTAATAAGTTCATTGGATATTTCAGAAAAAAGGAAATTCATTTCATCCTATCTTGAATTTATCGAAAATGAGCTTTCATCTGAGAAATTTCTTTTCAATTGGAATGAATTTCTTCCATTGAGTAATGTTTTGGATATCGTTATCCATTTATTACAAATCGATATTTTTCCAGTTACATTAATCAATAAAACAGACAAGATTGAGTTTGATGAGAAATGCTCTGTGCAAATCGATCATCGAAATTTCCATCAAATTTTTGAACTTATAGAAAAAAGTAATTGGACTGTAATTGATAAATTTTCGTCAAAACTTAATTTATGTGAATTCGCTATTCAACATAAAATTGATCACAAACAAATTAATTTCCACTTATTAGAATTATTATCAAGCGCTTCATTGATTCAAAATAATATTGGTTCAAAAATCTATTACCACCAATTGATTCATTCATTTTTACTAACCAAGTTATATAATGAAATTCTATCCTCTAGTTTTTTCGAATCAAAAGAATATGAGGGAATTTTGATCGACACAATTACTCTACATATTATTGAAAATCAATTATTTGATGATGATTTTTTTCTTTTACTCAGATCGAGGTTTAAGGATAATTACGTATTTCACTTGATTAATGAAATAATCGCATACATGTTCACTACCGATGGAAGTACTGAATTTGGTCTATTTCATAATACATCATTCAATAGTTTAACATTTAAAAACAGAATACAATTCCAGATTTACATCTTTTTAAAACAGGTTAATAATTCAAAATCAGAGCATTATTGGTCTCAATTAATTTCTACTTTTCAAAGTGAAAAAGCATTAACAATTAAAATTCCCAGTTCCTCTGATTTAGTATACATTTTTGAAAACCTTTTACGTAGAGATTATAAAGATAAAGTACAACAATTGTTTCAGATTTTCAACGACTATTTGGATGAAGAATTAATATTGAAATTAATCACAAGGATCAATTTAAAGGAATATAAATTTTTTAGTGAACTCCTTAGTGAAACCCTGATAAATAAAAATGAAATTGAAAAAGGTGTTTTTTTTGACTCTTTAATTTCGTTTTGTCGTACAGATATGGAAACTGTAATGCTTTCTATTGAACACATTGATAACAATCGTCATAAAGATTTTCTATTCAAAATTTTATTGCTCCGTACTGAAAATCAACACCAATTAATTAATACTTATTTAAAATTCAGTTATACTATTTCCAAAGTAAAATCCAGCGATTCAAAAACACACGTTGAGGCATTGAAATTCCTTGAGGAACAAAAATTAAAAGGCGAAGGTAAAATTGATTTATTTCAATTAAAACTGAGAATTGAACAAAGTTGGAAAAAACCGTTACATTTTTTTCAACTTTCACAAAATGAGTACATACATCAAATAGTTAATATTATTTTAAAGAAAGGAAATTTAATTGAAGCTCAAAAAATTCAACAGCCTATAAAAGACCCGTTTACTTTTGATCTTGTATTATTTGAAAGTATCAAAGATTTAATTTTAAATAATAAGTATACAATAGACATTGGTATCATTGATAAGTTCAAAACAATAAATTTTCAAAGGCAAGCTCAACTTTTTATTTCCAAAGTTCAACTCGAAAGAGACGGTAATTTTCAAGGCGCTTTGGATACCATATCAAAAATTAACTCGTTAAGTAATCGAATCCAGGGCTATTTCAATTGCCTAGAAATTTCGTTTGAAAAAAAAGACGGTCATCATCAAGAATTATTTGAATTGATTGAATTGAATTTTAGACAATTTGGCGTGGGCGATAGCATTCAAAAAGGGAAAGATAAATTGGGGAGATTAACTATTTTGATTACCAATTCATTGTTATTAATAAGGCTTCAGAAAGATGATTTTTTAATCAATCAACTAACGAAATATAGCATAAAGGATAGATTTTTAGCCTATTTAAAAATTGCAGAAATTTGCTGGTTAAAGGATGAAAACGAAATAGCTAAAAAGTATTTTCAAAGAGTTTATAAGCAATTAAATAAACTAGTGAATGTTTCTGATGAGGTCGAAATCAGGTGTGAAATAACACAACTTTGCTCTAAATTTAAGTTTGAATCTACCTTAAACACCAATCTTACTTACCTAAAAGAAATTGTCGATAAAAACAATGAAAATTATGAAAAGAGTTTGTACGCGTTAAAAATAATTATTTCTTGCTTGAAGGTAAAGAGATTTAAAAGGAGTCATATTTTTTTCAATTACCTATCTAATCCAGAAGATAAATTAGAATTAGCAAGGTTTATAGGTCGTCATTTCAAATCAAACCTTAGAGCCATTTATTTTTCTGAATTAAGAATTTTTATCCAGTCAAGTTTAAGCCTTCAAGAAATGGTAAAAACAAAGATTGATAATTTGAAAATCGATGAACATTCATCTGATAATTTGCCATATAGTTTATTTATTCAGAATGACAATGAAACTCTTTATAAACTATTAACAGGTTGGTTTCTAAATGAATTATTTCTGAATCAAAGGCCAGTTGAAGAACTGAAAGAATATTCTTCCACCCTGAACCTTCAATGGGCAATTGATATTAAAAACCAACTACCAAACTAATCATGCCCCACCTCGAACCAACTTACCTCCGCTACATCTACGATGGCCTTGATAAAGGAAGCATCCATCCAGAGAATGCGGCTGAATTGCCTGAAGGGCTAATCGGCTTGTACGAAGAAGCTTTTGATGAATGTCAGCCGGTGCACAAACGACAGCAATTACTGGAGCGCTTTGCCATTTGGGCCCTGCTCAAAAAGGAAGTTTCTGCACAATTTGTCGCAGAAGTATTAAACCAACCCGAAGCAGAAATACAAGAATTCATTGCTGCCTATAGCGCCTGGTTCAACAGCCCAGAAAGTGGTAAATACCAATTATACCATGAGCGCTTGAAGGTGTATTTGTTGCAGAAGTTGAGTGAGGGGGAGGTTCATGTATTGCATGAGAAACTTATTTCAAGACTAGAACAGGCAATCGAGGAACAAAAAGCGGATGAGTTTGAGTGGTATGGGTTGGAGTTTTTGGGTGTGCATTATGCAGTGCAATTTCAAATAGCAGGGGATCAAAGTATAATTGAAAGGATAAAGAAACTAACGACAAAAAGTTTCTTTGATCGACAAATTTCGTTTTCAGGTTATTATAAATGGACTACAAGTTTTTATCATGAATCATTAGCTGCTTTAGAAATTTGTGATGATAAACTCAAATATGCCTACTATTATCAACTTTGTAAGTTATACCTTGAGGAAGAAGCCAAGGTCGAGCAAATTATTCGTGAAATTGAATATTTCCCAATTGACATTATCGTCGAAAGCATTGACAATTTAGGTTCTGAATCGCTATTCGAAAAACAACGACAATTCACGGCCTTTTTTAACGCCATTTTCAATCTTATGGAAGTTAAATCTCTTGACTTGGATAAACTAAAATCACTAAACTCCAGGTTAGAAAATTGCTTCAATCTACTCTTTAGTGAGAGCGAGGTATTTATTTGAAAGCCATAGAATTTACAAATATGTATATGGTATAATCAATAATTTTGATGAGAGCCTAATTCTATTAAGACTTAACTTACAACCAATTGAATATTTCAATTTTATTGAATCCCTTATTTTTTACATTGAGAATTCTTTTGTTTCAGCAAAAAAAGATATTCATAAGTTTGATGAAAATACCGATAATGATGCTCTGCTAAATGACCAAATACGTATCTATTGGGATTTGAAAATCAAACATTTTGAATCAATTAAATTTATTCCATTTGAAATCGAATTTCTTAATGAGTTCCGGCGTTTAATCGAATATATGCAAGATTGGGAGGTTGAAAAGCGCCTCGTATTATTACCTAAAAATTTGGAAGTTGAACAGGCAGCAAAATTATATCATCACCTTGTCAATAAACAATTATTTGAGTCGTGTAAAGCTGCTGTTGAATATTTCGATTCTTTAGAGAATGAGAATTTGTCAAAGACATCACATTTAATTATTAATGATGGTCTTTACAGTCCAAATGCAACTTCATTTCTCTTGTCTCAAAAGGAATATATTGAAAACTCACAAATTGATTTTCATTTTAGATCTTATGCCGCCTATGCTAGCAAGAATAAATTTGATATTATTGTTATTAATGATCTTTTCTCAAATTACATTCTATTATTTTCAAATAACCGAAGAGATATTGTTACGATGGTTAATATAGTGTTGTTTTCTACTATCGATGACAACAACCAGAAAGATATTCCCTATTCAGATAAACTTCACTTATTGAGGTTATTTGAATTACCTAATTTTCTTGATGATATCACATTCAATCAAATTTTTCAATTAAAGAACTTTACATTAAAATATTTTGGCTCTAATGAAAATAGGAAACTGAAGCAAAAAATTTTAAATCAAAATCTAGAAGCAGCTAGAATAGAGTTTTTGAATGAAAGAGATAATTTCTCAGATCCACACGATTATTTTACTTCTTGGGAATTATCTATTTGTGAATTAGCAATAAATTTGGGTATATCTGAATTAGTGATTCAATTAATTCCCAAAATACATTTTGATTTCCGTTTTGAATTACTAAATGAGGTCTTGAGCAATAAAAGAGATTTAGAATTAATCAGAAATATTGATGCGATTTTTTGTTTAGACGAAAATAAATTTGGTAGAGATAATGATTTAAACAATATTAAACTAAACCTAGGGCTTCTAACTAAATTACATTTATTAAGTGTAGATGACACTATTGAAAAGGTCTATTTAATAGAAAAAGCATTGAAACAGATTGAATTATCTTACTTAAACCAAGAAAAGTATATTTTAAATATTGGTAAAACGCTTTTAAGAGAAGAGAAAATACAATTGGCAGTTGATTTGTTGCCTGGTTTAATGAATTATTGTATTCCTTCGCTTTCAATTGAAATTGCTGTTACAATATTAAAGATGAATAAAGATTGGGATGAGTTCTATTTTGTTTTAGGGGATTTATTGAAATTTTACGAAGAGCAGACGGATCATTTTTACGCTAGTTTGGGATTAAAAATTACTTCGCAAGGTAATAATCTGCTTGACATAATGCAGATTGCTCAGGAGTTAAACACGGAAAGCAAAGATGTTGTGGAATCCCTTCTCTTAGTTTTTGATTTTACTAATAAATCGACCATTGAATCATTTATTGAATGTCTAAAAATTAAATCAATCAATAACGATTATTTCAAAAATGTAGCCATTGAATTGATTGTTTCTAAATTTTTAAAAACTAGCACATTAGACCAGCTATATTTACTCACATTATTACCAAAGTGTAACCTTGTTAGTGAAATTTTTTATTCTACTCTCAATAATAAATTATTAGTTGACACCGGAGCAATGGATATTCGTGATATTCTTGACTATTTCTTGAAATCAGATACTATTGAAGATTGTTATCCCAACAGTGTTTACGAGCCCATCCTTTCTATTGCACACAAAAGAGGGCATACATTAGAAAGCCTATTACTTCTTGGATTGTTACCACAAACAAAACAAATCAAGGATATCATCAAAACGCTTCTTTTACAAATATCAAAATTGGAAATAAGGAATGAAAGAGATTGTTCTGCTCTTTATTATATTCTCAAATTACGATCTAAAATTAGAGATCAATCATTGTTAAATATAATGGAAGACTTTGCTCAAAATAATTTATTTAGCATTTACTCTATTTGGGATGAGTATGAAGAAATGCATTTTGAATTTCCGAATCCGGGTGGAATCGAAGGCAAAACAACTTTCTTAAGAAATGATGTTTTTCAATTTCATTCCAAGAATTACACTGAAAATGGAGTATGGAATTCAAATAATGAACAAGTAGCTACCGTGGATGCAAATGGTTATGTTACTTCAATTGGTATTGGAAAGGCTACTATAACGTATACCGTTACAGGTGTTTATTCGGATATTAGTAACACGAGCAATATATGTATTGAAGTAATAGAAAATGACGTTGTAGAAAATGATTCTGACCGAAGGATAAGGAATGAATTATTGAAACCAGTTGATCAAATAAATTTTTCTCCACTTCTCTATAAAACCATGAAGGATAAAAAGCAGTTTTTCAAAATTCTTGAACAGCATGCAGTCTATAAAACTTATTTCCCAGAAAAATATGAAACCTATACTGAAATGGCGCACGAAATTTTTGACCTTAGTTGGATGAATTTTAACCAAGAATTCAACTAATCATGCCCCACCTCGAACCCACCTATCTCCGCTACATTTACGACGGCCTCATCAAAGGCAGCATTCATCCGGAAAATGCAGCAGAATTACCCGAAGGTTTAATTGGTCTATACGAAGAAGCGTTTGATGAACGACAGCCGGTGTATAAACGTCAACAATTACTGGAGCGCTTCGCCATTTGGGCCCTGCTCAAAAAGGAAGTATCTGCTAAATTTGTGGCTGAAGTCTTAAACCAACCAGAAGAAGAAATCCAACAATTCTTTGCTACTTACAGCGCCTGGTTCAACAGCCCAGAAAGTGGCAAATACCAGTTGTATCATGAGCAATTGAAGGTGTATTTGTTGCAGAAACTTAGTGAATCCGAAGTTCACTTCCTCCACGAAAAGTTAATAGCACGCCTGGAGCAGGCCATTAAAGACCAAAAAGCGGATGAGTTTGAATGGTATGGGTTGGAGTTCTTAGCAATTCACGTTTCTCTTAGTGCTATCATTCTCGGTGATGGTCAAAAACTTTTGAATTTAGCTTATTCCCAATCACATTGGCAACGACAACTGAAAATCAGCAAAGGCTTCACTTGGACCAAAAATAGTCTTTCGTCAGTTATGTTATGGGCATCAAAGCACAATGATGAGGAAGTCATTGAATGTGGCTTGCAAATGGTCGATTTGTATCATCAGGAGCAAAATGCCGCACCTCAAATTGTGGCATTGGTTGCTGAAGGAGACTTTGACTCTGCCTTGAAACGTATCGAACAATTTGGAGGAAATGACAAGGAAGGACTTCAACGAAAATTCATTTTGTACATGCTTTGTTTGATGGAGCTCAGCTTATTGAATTTTAATTCTCAGTCAGTACGAAAACTAGGTATTGAAACTTTAATGAGTGATTTTAATCGAAAATTACCAATCAATCTTGAATTATTGGATTGGGGTATTTTTTTTAATTCTAAAATCGTTTTTCAAATTTACCATGAGTGCAAAAAACTGGGAGTTGAGACTTTAGAAATTTTTAAACACACCAAGGTTATTGATCTAAATTTTTTACTAATCGAATCAGCATTATCTTATCTAAAAGATAGTGTTGTTCAGGTGATTAATGATTTAGTCATTAAAAATACATCAATAATTCAAAAATTATTAATGTTTGTATCTAAAAGCAACAAAATAGAGGGGTATGAAAAAATATCTCATTTGGTGTTGGATTCAAACAATATAGATTTTATAAGAACTGATAAAACAGTTTATTTAATTAGAAATGGGGAAATAAAGAGAGCAAAAATTGAATTTGATTT
>JAJTEO010000153.1 GCA_021300395.1 Fluviicola sp.
TTTACAAGTGAATCTCAAAGTATTTTGACTACTAATGGACAGGCATTGTTTAGACAAGCAGCCAATCCAAGTCAAAGATTAATTTATCCTGCTATTGTTAGAGAAGTTATTGACAATGCAGGATACAACAGAATTAAAGCTGAAATAGTAAATATAAATAACGAAGGTAAGATATTTTCTGGCAAGGATAAAGACTCGTCTTTGCAACAAATGCCTTTATGCGTACCTCTTCTGCCAGAATATCTACACGTAAGACCAAAGGTTGGAGAATGTGTTTTAATTCTTTTGGAAAATCCTTCAGATCCTACATCAGCCAGATATTATATTGGTCCACTTATAACACAACAAACAAAATTAGAGAGTCAAAATTTCGAATCTGCACAAGCTGTATATAATAAAGCTTCGCTCAGAGGAAATCAAGTTGGAGGCGGTCCATCAACAAGAAATGATAATGATGCAAGAACATTATTTGCAAATCAAGATGAGGTAGCTTTTCAAGGTAGACAAAATTCAGATTTGGTCTTAGGTAACAATTATGTTAAATTGAGAACTGGTATATTTCAAAATTTATTAGACTTCAAAGAAAATACGGATTTCCCTTGTCAAATAGAATTAAAAATAGTTGATAAACCTATTTCTACTTCAGGGGTTCGATTAGCAGATAGTCAATTAAATTCTACATTTGAACCGTTTTCTCAACAAAACATTAAAGCTACTAATATAAATTTAATTTCACCAGAAGGAAAATTTAGAAAAATAACAGAAGCAAATAATGAAGCTAAATACAATCCAAGATTAAATGATTTTGGAGAAGAAGCTAAAACTTTACATCCAGCTGTATTGGGCGATGAGTTGGTAGATGTTATTATTAATATGATAAATTATATGTTTTCTCATATTCACCCACCACAAAGTCCTGCACTACCAAATAATTTCGCTTTTAATCTAGAGAAATATAGAAACAAAATTGCATTATCAGCTAAAATTCTTTCTAATAACATCAGATTAAATTAAGCAACACGTACTTTTATATCTCCATCAGGGAATTTAATTTCAAACATTGAAGTTGAATTTCCGAAAATAGTATTGTCTACAAATTCTATTTCAGTTTTATATACACTTGTTCCTATAACAGATAGTCTAGGTCCAATTGCCTGTGTTATTAAAGAACTTGAATAGTTTCCACCTTCCATATTATAAGCTCTAATATCAACAACGTTAATAACTCCGGGTATTTCTCTCAAAGTATCGGTAATTTGAGATATGTAAATATTTTGATTGAATGTCCATTTATTAACATCCATAAATTCTTTTATAGCGGTAATTGCAGCCAATTTAATTTCATTTGAATTAAATTGTTTATCAATATATAAATCTGCTTCTATTTGTAAATTAACAATTTGTCCATCATTTATTTCAACAAAATCATTTACCATTCTATAATTTTTCAGATAATTTAGAATATTGTTTTTGACATAAGTATTAGATGTGTTTGCAAGCTTACCATCTGCATTCTTTGTTATTATATACAATTTTACTTTATTATCCTCAACTTTACCCCATGTTCTAAATGGTGCTCCAAATTTACCCGGTATTTGATTAACTCTTGAAATATAATCTGACAATGTTACACATCTATCTTGAGCTGCATAATTTGAACTTATATAAAATTTAATTTCATCAACACTTTGTGGTTCAGCTCCACCATATCCCGGCAAAGGATTATTAATTGTAGTTGTTGCTAAAATATTTTGAATTGTTCCTTGGTCATTACCTCCAAAAACGGCTGAAATATTAGCAATATTTGTCAGAGCACCAGCACCGACATTTGATAAACTGCCCCCTCCAATTCTATACTGTACAAATAAAGTAGAATTTGCGAGTAATCTAGTTCCTAAAGAATCATTATTTAAAACATCTGAAATATTTATTAAGCCAGTATCATATATATTAAAGTTAGTCAAATAATTTTCATAAGCATTATTATTATTTGTTCCTCCACCAAAAGTAATTTTATGTCTTCCATTAGACATATATTCTTTGATAAATCTCTGAGGAACATCTAGCCATTTTCCAGCATAAACACCATTTGTTGGCAATACAGCCGTATCTTCAACAAACACCTGTGACTGTGCTAAATAATCAACTTCGTAATATTTCAAATTATAATCATTAAATTCTTGATATGTTGGAACTGTTACATAACCTGTACCCGGTTTGTTAATCACTGAAACTACTTCTAAAACATTAGTCTCAGGTAATAAAATTTCATAAAATGATGTTGCTGCCTCATCTGTACTAATTTCTTTTTTATAAACTAATGTAGTACCAGCCTTAACAACTTCCCTTTTAGTTATGTCGTATCTAATAATATCTTGATTAGAATTAAATACAGGACTAACAATTCTATTAGGTACACCTGTAGCAGAAAAATCACTACCAAAATCTATTTCATTAAATGTTTCAAAAACTTGTCCATTACCTTTTGCTTGAACTCCGGGTCTGAAAATTGGTAAATAAGCTGTATTGGGGCCATTTGCAGTAGTCGGAACCCCTACAGTAATATCAACTATACTAACTGCTGGTCTATTTCCTACAGGTCTATAACCAAATGTTTTTGCTAATCTGAAAACAGCTTCCCTTTCAGAAACTCCATCAATAAAAAGTTCATTAAACCTTTTATCTGTGTTATAGGATAAAATATCACCTACATAAGCTAATAAATCAACCAGTGACATTCCAATGCTAGTTACATTGAAATCTTGAAATTGATCAGGATAATATACTTTTAAAATGTCTACAATTTCTTTTCGTATACTATCGAAATCTTTATTTAAATAATTTATTTTTGGTTTTAAATTAGCCATTTTTATTATTGTATTTCAGTTGGGAAAGATAAATCTAAAGTTTTCTCAATACTAAAATATTCTTTTATAATGTAAATAATTTTAATTCCGAGAGCATTATTATCATAATCTGGATTAAATCTAATTTTTTTTATCTCAATTTGTGGTATGTACTCTCTAACCTTTGAATCTATATCTCTCCTTAGTTCTTGTTCAGTAATGGTATCTAAAGGCTCCATTAAATAATCATATATTGGAGAATATAATTTAGATCTCATAACTCTTTGACCTCTTTTTGTTGTCAAAAGAGATATTAAATCTGATTGATAAGCTGCTTCAGATGTAATTGTACTATCAAAAACACCACCATCATAAGTTTCTCTGAACGGAAATCGGATATTTATTGTATTAGCCATTGATAATAAATATATCATTAAAAAATTATTGATTTTTTTATTGTTCTATTTATAAAAAAAATATAAAAAAATGTCTGTTTATCGCATTTATCCAAGCAAAAGCAATACAATTGCAAGCGGTTCTGCCTTTGAATACATAAATTCTTCACAAAATCCTGTTTCTGATATATTTTATGGTGGAGGATTCACCGAAAATGGAGTATATAGAGAAAATAATATAAGCAGATTATTGTTGTATTTTGACCTTTCTAATTTAGTAACAAAATTTAGTGATTTAATTATAAATTCTGGAACCGTACAATCCTTTAGAATTGTATTAAAAAATTCAGTCCCTTCAGATAAAATTCTCATACCAGAATATCAAAATGCGACTTTAAATAAAGCTATTTCCGCTTCTTTTGATCTAATTTCTTTCCCAATAGACAAAGATTGGGATGAAGGAAGAGGTTATGATTTATTTGATACAAATTATTTGATAAAGTCTGCAGGCAATCTGAGACTTACCGGTAATTCAAATTGGATTTATGCAAAATCTAATGATTCTTGGAATGAACCCGGAATATATAACAATCCAACAGCATCCACAACTTATTATTCCACTCAGCATTTTCAGCTGGGTAGCGAAGATATAAGTATGGATGTTACAAATATTGTTAATGATTGGTTGTCTGGTGGTTCTATAAATTATGGATTAGCAGTCAGTTATTCCAGACCCTATGAATTAGAAAGTGGAGATAGGCAACAAATTTCTATTCATCTAGTACAGTGAGTATAAAAACGATGAGTAATGCTAATGTGTTTACAGGTTTGGTACCTCAACAACTTTCTAAAGGCGTATATTATGTTGATGTTTGGATGAGTGGTGCAACACCCGGTCAAAGATATAAAGATGTTTGGCAAGGGGTAACATTTCAACCCGGATATGATCAAACAGATTTTATTCAATTTTTTGATATAAATCAGAATTATTACACAAATAATTCTAAAAGTATAAATGATTATGTGGTCACAACATATGGGTTAAATAATAATGACACCCTACAAACAGATGAACTCATTAGAATTTATGCTGATACGAGAGTGAATTATACTTTAAAAAGTCCAAAAACAAATTTTGGACTCGAATACAGACTTTCTATGAATAATGTCATAGAGATAATTCCTTGGACACCATGTAATTCTGCAATTATTGATGGGTGTGCTAAATCTTTCTTAGACTTAGACACTTCTTGGCTATTGTCAAATCAAAACTATCAAATTACATTCAGAATTAACGAACTAGGAACTAGAAGAATAATTGCTGAAAAATTGAATTTCAAAATAGTCGATAAGTTATATCCACAAGATTATTAATTAATTATTTTTTTGTGTTTATAAATTATTTTAGTTATAAAAATAGAATATGCAACAAGAAGAAATTCTTATACAAGGAGAAGCAGTAAAAACATTAATTAATTACTTCACTACATTCAGTGGTCAAACCTCTGATGACAATTCTATTTATTATCTTATAACTGATGTAAATAACAATCCTTTAAAACTAAGTCAATCAATTTTAGAAACAGAATTTGGATTAGATTATGATAATTACAACATTCCACTTTCAGCTATAAGTGCTGGTTATAATATTTATACTGGAAGTGTAATACAAAACGAAGTATCTAAAAAAATAGATTCCAACGAAAGAGCTTATATTTCGGAAGATTACATAGATAGAATTAAATATCAAGCAAATCAAAATCAAATCCCTTTAAGCAATTTATTTTCATATGTTTTTTTTGAAGAGGTTTTGTTTAATGATTATTTTTTAAATATAAAAATTAATAGAGGGGTAGAAGTTTTAAATACATTAAATGTATACAATGTACCAATAAATGAATCTCCAAAATTTACTAATGATAGAGGTGTGCTTTTTGGAAAAATAGAAGCTATTCAAGTTTTATTAGATGATGTTGGAAATAAGTTAAGAGTTCCAATAAAAAATGCAGTCGTCGGAATTTTTAATCCGAGTGAAGAAATACCTTCAATAGGATCTGTAGATGAAAATGGGAATAGAATTGAATTGAATTTATTTGAGAATTTAACATCTGTAAATGGGCCTAATAATTTAACAAGCTATGGAAGTTTTCAATCATATCTTACTGATGTCACATATTCTCCAAAAGATTTAGGAAATGATACCATACCACCAAAATATAAATATACATCTTTAACCAACGAATTTGGAGAATTTGTTCTTCACAACATTCCAACTGGACAACAAACTTTAATGTTGGAAGTAGATTTATTAAAACAAGGGTTAGAACCAGAAGAAGTTGCATTAAATTTTTTTCCATACCCTTTAAATGATGAGCCAAATATTTCAACAATACCTCATTTATATTTTAATCAATTTCCAGTAAACATAGTCCCGTCTTGGGGTGAATTTCAAACAGGATATACAGAAATAGAACTTTCAATTGTGTTGGATTTAAGAAAATGGATAACTTTTTTTACTTATCCCATTTCAGCACAAGCTGGTAATCCACAAAATATAACTAATCAGTCAGTCGAATCTACTCCAAAAGTTCTTGAAGAATTGGCTGCAATTGGAGTCAATAATCCTTTTACTGTTTTTATAAGAGACATGACTAAACCTTTTGTCGTAGATGTTTTACCAAAAGTAGAATTAGTAAAAATAATTGACATTTATGATAGAAACTTGGATTTAAAAACTTCGTGGAATGATGAATTCAAGATTAAAAATAATAAAGTTGAATTTAATACTACTAATTTTAATGCATTTAAATTACCTGCCAACCTTTATGATCCAAACGGTATTGACACCAATGGAAACAAAGGTTTATGGCTAGGAGCATATCAAATAAAAACTTCTTTTCCCGACCCTAATGTTTCATCTCAAACTACTGGTTTTGCAGAAAATTGGCCAACAGATTTAAACGGTAATGTAAAATATTTTAAGGTAAATCATTTTGATTTAAATAGATTTAGTGGTTGGGAAAATGAGTCTGATTCTCCTCCTCCCGGTTCCGGAATTGGAAAATATCCTTATGAAAAACCATGGTCATTAAATTATCCTGATACATACAGAGTTGCAAGAAAACCAATAATTACAAACCCATTAAAATCATGGAATCCTGATGGATCACCAAATTTAAATCCTACTATAACAAATAGAAATGGAATAACCAATACATACAACTTATCTGAAGGACAGTTTTTTCTACAACCAAGATTTATAGACGGTGATATGGCAGGAGGTCCAGATGCTTGGGCTACAAATGCTAATGGTTATGGTTTACAATCATTCAATCAAGTTTATGCAGGAAATAATTTTTCAAGAGAAGTAACAAAAAATGAAATTTGGAGATATGAAGCAGTTGATCACTGGACTGAAGAGTGGTCTAATGGGTATAATGCTGGACTCACACCTTATGATTTAGATAAATATCCAGAAGCTTATGATTGGGCTGGTAAACCAGATATTGCTGGAGAAAGATATCAAAGATTAGAAGCTGGATATGCATATTGGCTAAAACCTAGAGGGTGGCCAAGAATTAAAAATGAATCTTGGGGAGATCATTTATTAGAGAATGACTATAATATTTTTGCAAATCATGATAAAAATTCAGTTTATCAAAGTCCAAATGAATATAACTCATATTACTTTTCAATTTACAATTACATTGATGAAGTTACACTTCAAATGGGAAGTCGAGCAAATTTCTTTTCCAAATTTGGAAGATTAAATATCTATAGAATTGAAAAACCGTATTATTTAAATCCAAAAAAACCTCCTTTCACAGCTAAGTTCGCAAGATTTAATTTACAAGAATTAATTGTTGATCAGTCTAAAAAAAGTTCAGATACTTGTAAAACTTGTCCCGGTCCAAAATCTGAAGGTTTTGTCTGGTTACAAAAAGGAGAACTAACTACAAGTCCATCCTATTCTTTTAGAAAAAGATGTGAAATCAAATTCACTAGAATAGAAAATTATAGACAAGGTCAGTTAAGAATTGTTAATATAGGAACAACAAAAGTTAATATCAATGGCCAAGAAGTGGTTCCCGGAGGTTGGGACAAAGGAATGGATTTTCAAACATATTCGTATTTTGAAATTGTTTTACCAGCTAATGATAAATATAATCCTAATACAAATTCTTATGAAGGTGCATCATACTTGTTTTATTTAGGACAAACGTATACTCCAAGAGGAATAAAATCAATTGCAGGTATAGTTCAACCAGTTTATAGATATGCTGTAGGTGCAGAGGGTGAAGAAAAAAATTATTATTTGACTAGTTTAGTTCCTAGAGAAGTTGGATTAGGCCCTAGTAAATGCAACGCATCATCCGACTATGCTACAAATGGAGGCCAACCTTATGATTCAACTTTTAGAAGAGAAAATTACTATGGTGTTTTTATAAATGGTTTGGCGTATGGAGAAATTACAAATCCATATAAAGTAAGTAGAAGTTATTTTGACGCTAAAGGATTTTTACCATATGTAGGAGAAGAACTAGAAGACGCAAGATCATTTGATATCAGAAATAATGTTCCATTCCAAGGGTCATGGTTTTTTTCAGATTGGCTGAATCAAATAAATAACGGAGCTTCTTTATCAGTATTTCAACCTAAACCTTTGCAGCCAAATGAATATCCTAAAGGTTACAATAACATGAGATACTATCTTGAAGGTGTATTTGGAGGAGGGTCCCCACAATCAAAAAG
>JAJTEO010000154.1 GCA_021300395.1 Fluviicola sp.
AATAATCGTTTAATAATACTCTTTTTGATGAAAAAATTTCCAATTTGTAAAAAAGAAACAAAAAATTTAATTACACACAATCATCAACGTCAAGACGACTATTTTTGGTTAAATGAAAGAGATTCAAAAGATGTATTAAACTACATCGAAGCTGAAAATAATTATTCAAAAGAATATTTTGAACAAACAAAGGAATTGCAAGAAGTTTTGTTGGATGAATTCGAAAATCGTATAAATCCAAATGATACAAGTGCACCTTTTTATTTAAATTCTAAAACCTATCAATATAAAAATCAAGAAGGGAAAGATTATACACTAATAGATGAAATTATTGATGGTCAAAACCAGTTGTTTTTTGATGAAAACGAACGAGCAAAAGGGAAATCATATTATGCTTTAGCTGATTGGGCACCTTCTCCCGACAATAAACTTCTTGCTATTAGTGAAGATTTAATTGGGCGTAGAAATTATACAATTACGATTCGAAACAATGAAAACAACACTTTTTTAAAAGATAAAATAACAAATACTGATGGTACAATTGTTTGGGCAAATGATAATAAAACACTCTTCTATGTAAAAAAAGACCCACAAACTCTTAGAGAATATCAAGTTTATTCTCATATTTTAGGTTCAAGTTCTAAAGAAGATAAATTAATATATGAAGATAAGGATGAGCGATTTACAGTTTACCTATCAAAATCCATAACAAATAAATACATTGAAATCCACAGTGCAAGTTCTTTAACTTCTGAGACTTCTTTAGTCAATGCAGATTCACCAACAGAAAATCCTGTAATTTTTTTAAAACGAAAAACAGGTCATATCTATGAAGTTTTTCATCATGAAAATGGTTTTTACATTAAATCAAATCATGAAGCTAAAAATAACAAAATTGTATTTTCGGAAACTCTACCATCAACTATTGAAGGACTTCAAGTAATTTTCCCAAATGATAAGGACTGCTTTATAGATAATTTATTAGTACTTCAAAATCATTTGATTATTGAAGAACGTGAAAATGGTTTACAAAAGGTTAAAATTAAAGATCTAAAGACATCTCATGAAGAATATTTAACTTTCAACGAAGAAACTTTCTTTTTTGCATTTGGAACAAATGAAAATTATTTCGCTGATTATTTTTTCTATTCTTATAACTCATTGACTACCCCAGCTTCTATCTTTCAATTTGAATTAACAAAGAAAAAAAGTGAATTATTTTTTCGTAAAGAATTATTAGACAAAACTTTTTCTCCTTCTAATTATGAATCTCAACGAATTTGGATCACAGCAAACGATGGTGAAAAAATTGCAGTTTCTTTAGTTTACAAAAAAGGAATAAAAATGGAGGATTCTCCACTATTGCTCTATGGTTATGGCTCTTATGGAATTACGATTCCTGATGTTTTTAAAGCGTATCGATTGAGTTTAATTGATCGAGGGTTTATTTATGCAATTGCTCACATTAGAGGTGAAAAATACCTAGGTGAAGAATGGTATGAAAATGGTAAATTTTTAAAAAAACGAAATACATTTACAGATTTCATTAATGCTGCAGAATCACTTGGTATGAAAGGCTATTGTGATAAAAATAGAATATACGCTCAAGGTGGAAGTGCTGGTGGATTATTAATGGGAGCAGTTACTAATTTAGCACCTTATTTATGGAAAGGAATTATTGCTCAAGTACCTTTTGTAGATGTTGTAACGACAATGCTTGACGAATCTATTCCATTAACAGTCGGCGAATATGAAGAATGGGGTAATCCAAATGATGAAGAATATTATTGGTATATGTTAAGCTATTCACCTTATGATAATGTCAAAAAGATGGACTATCCTGCCATGTTCATCACAACAGGGTATCATGATTCACAAGTTCAATATTGGGAACCACTTAAATGGGTTGCGAAATTAAGAGAATATAAAACAAATGATTTACCTTTGTTACTAGACTGTAATATGGATGCCGGACATGGTGGTGGATCAGGAAGATCAAATGAACGAATTGAAATTGCTAAAGAATATGCTTTTATTTTAAATCTTGAAGGAATTAAAAATTAAATATTATCTCATTCTAATTGTATTTATAATTATAGGTAAAACAACCTTTTCACAAAGTGATACTTTACCATATGAAGTATATAAAAACAAGATTATAGTATACTCAGATTTTGGGTATACCACTGCCCCATTTTCTATAAAATTTAATTATCTTGATAAATATGAAAAATTAAAATACAGAAATAATTACAATACAATTTTGGGTTTTGGAGTTTGTTACAAATGGTTTGCTCTTCGAATTGGAATTGCTTTACCTGGATCTGATCATAACGAAAAAGAATTTGGAAAAACAACTGCTTATAATCTTGGTTTTGATTTTACAATTAAAAAAATGTTTTGTGATGTTGATCTAAGAAACTATAAAGGATATGTCATAAAAAACTCTTACAAATGGGATCCGAATTACAATAAGGATAATCCAAATCTAATTTTACCAAATGTGAACTCTGTAAGCTTTTCAATAAATGCTTGGTATTTTCATAACAAGCATTTTAAAATGCAAGCAGTTAGAGGTAAAACAGCACATTTTACTAAAAAAGTACATACTTGGTATCTAAAGAACACTTTGAATATCTATGGTGTTGGAAATGGAACAACGAATATAATACCAAGTTTGTTTTATGACTCTTTAAATAGTAAGACAAAAGCATCCTCCTATTCTGCTTTTGATTTCGGAGTAATTCCAGGTTATGCATTTGGTAACAGAATAAATAATTGGCAATTTACAGGATTACTTGGATTAGGTGCTGTAATTCAAAATAAGTTTTATACAATTGATAATTATCAACGTTCGTTTTTAGGTTTGGCTCCGAGATTTGATATTCGTTTTATCGGAGGATATTCTGAACCAAAGTATTTTGTTTTTATCGTTACTGATTTTGATAATAAGTCTATCAATTATTCAAGTTTAAAATACAATCAAACATTCTATTCAATAAAATTAGTAGGTGGGATTCGTTTTGATAATAAAGATGATAAAAAGAAGAAAAGAGAAAAGAAAATTTAATATTCAGCAGATTTTCTTTTTAAATATTTCAAATAATCATTCATAAATACATTTTATACACTCAAAATTAGGATTTGTTTTTTCAGTTTATCTCATTTAAATTATGTTATTAACTTAGTTGTACTGAAAAAAAGAGATTATAATAAAATTACTACTACTACTTTTATTTTATTATAGATCGCTCGCATTGTAACATTAGGGAAGTTACAATAAAAGCTTTCTGCTAACTTTATTTGTTTGTTAAGAAGCTGTGTCAATTCAATTTGACCAGCTTTTTTTTTATTTAGAGATATATTCCTTTTTCAGAAGTTTAAAAGTGATTTTATTAATATATCCATTTAAATCCAAATTGAATTTAAATAATATAATCCCTCCAATAAATAATATTGTAATAATTAAGGAATTAAGAATTGTATAAAGTATTGGATGTATATCAAAAATTGGTAAAATTTCAAACATTACTAAAATCAAACCAAATAAAGCTATTATTTTAAATTGATTAAATTCAAATGGCTGAAGACCGTATAGTTTCCAAACAAAAATTAATCTTCCTACATTATAAAATATTATTGCAAATGATGTTGAAATAGCAGCACCTAAAATATCAAATTTTGGTATTAAATATAAATTCATAAAATAAACAGCAACTAATAATATTGCTGTAAAAATGATGTCGTATTTATATTTTTTAGAGGTGATAAATATAATCCCGTTCAAACCAAAATACATATCAATCATTTTTCCAATCATAAAAATTAAGAAAGTAATACCTGCAATTTTGAAATCTTTTGGTAAATAAAAAATAATATGATCAATATTAATCCAAACAAGCATAAAAGTATATAATGAAATAATTAAAGAAATAGAACTAACTTTTATGTATAATTCATTCATTTTTTCCATGTCTTTTTCTTTCCAGTACTTCGCGACTAATGAAGTCCCCACTCTCATAATTGATCGAATAGGTATTTGTAAAGCATTAATTAGATATAAAATTGTACTATAAACACCTGTCGCTTTTAGACCTAAAAAAACAGCTATCATATTTTCACAAGATGAACAAATAAAATAAGTGTTGGCAAGAAAAACGAAAGAGAAAAGAAAACCACAAATAGATCAAAATGAATCAATTTGAAAGCAAATAAAAGAATTAATAAAGTTGTTAATAGACGATGAAAGAATTCATTGGAAATGACTGAAATCGTATTTTTATTTAAACCTCTTAAAAACATATCAAATATTAAAAACATAACATTTGCTAGACCAATTGGAATTACCCAAAAGAAATAATCTACAAATAATGCAGATTTTTCCTTATATAGATAAATGATTTCTGGTTTTAAGACATATGCAATAATTGCATAAATAATAGCTCCTATTATAACTTTAATTAATATACCTTTTAAAAATCCATAATGATCTTTTTCTTCATTTCTAAAAAAAGGAAAAAAACGCCAAACAGCATTTACTAGTCCAAAGTTGGATAGATGTGCAAATAACAAACCAACAGAAAGTAATAGATTTACGAGACCTATTTGTTCAGTTGATAAAAAAACAATAAATAAAAATCCTTTGTTTATATAACCAATTATCAATCCAATATAGGATAAGATAGTTGTATTTAACGCTTCTTTTTGAACAATTCCCATTTATAGTTTTAGAAAGTAATCTAATTTATTATAATATTAAGCACCAAATTGTGCTAAATGATGATTTAAATGGTTGTAAAACATATTGTTCCATTCTTGACCATTCATTTTACCGAAAGACAAAGAAACTTTTCCGTCAAAGTGAGCTTTTCCTAATTCTAACGTTTGGTTGATGTAATCAATTAATTGTTGTTTTTCGAAATCAAAATCTTTTTTATCTGTAATCACAAATGCAGGGGCAGTTTGGCTATTTTTCTTGTATTCCTTTGTACCTGTAACAATTTTCTTAACGAACATTTTTAAAATTAATCCCATGAAGAAAGAAGGCTTTGGGTGTTTGTTTGTATATACAAATTCATATGCAACACTGCAATGCGCTAACATTTGTCCAACACTCATTTTCCCCCATAAAGGTTGAGTTTCTGGAGTTAATTAATTAATTCGTTCGATGATTTCGTTTACTTCATTTTGATCAAAAACACTTTTCATAGCTTATTTACTAATTTGATTTTTAATTTTTTCTAAACATGTAATTTTTCAACACATTTGTTTTCTCATCATTGAAAAATGATAATCTGAATTGAGGGCGTTCATAGTAAGCTAATTTCACCGTTAATTCATACAAGTTTAAATCTCTTGAAATTAAAATTTTAAACTCTTTATCTGTTTTAAACGATGCAATCATCGCTTCAAATGAAGATTGATTTACTCTGAAACCATTGCAACCGATAATTTCATCATTCGCACTTAAACCTGCACTTTCAGCAGCAGAACCAGCACGAACTGATTTCACGTTTAATTGACTTCCACTTTGAGATAAATTCGCACCAAATGATGGAATTGAAGTTCCTGTGTATTCAGCCTTCACTCCTACTTTTGAGTAAATTTCGTTGTAATTTGGAATTTCTGTTCCGTTGATGTATTTATTGAAAAAATCAGTTAAATCTGTATCTAAAAAGTTTTCTAACTCTTTCTTAAATTCGACATCTGAAAAACCTCTGTTTAATTTTTTGTAATATTTCTCCAATAAAACTTGTAAGAAATGATCCAAACATTTTTGACCTTTGTATTTCTCAATAATCATCGCATCCAACAAAGAAGCAATGATAGCACCTCTAGAGTAATAAGTCATTCCTGTATTTGAACTGTTTTCATTTGGACGATATCCTTTTACCCAAGCATCAAAACTAGAATGTGCCAATGGTTGAACTCTCGAACCAATAGAACCTTCAACATAATTAATATTCCCTAGCATTTTCGCTAAAAATGTTTCTTCAGAGTAATATCCAGCTCTCAATAACAATAATTCATCGTAGTAAGAAGTAAATCCTTCCATCACCCATAACAAAGTCGTGTAACTTTCTTTATCGTAATCAAATGGACCTAATTCAATTGGACGAATACGTTTCACATTCCATAAATGAAAGTATTCATGCGCAACCAATGACAAGAAACCATTGTATTCAGCTCCTTGATAAGTCCAACGATTGACACTTAAAGTTGTGTTATTCACATGTTCTAAACCACCTTGTCCGTCAGTTACATTATGAATAATGAATGTGTAATTTTTATTCGGATTTGAACCAAAAACAGCAGTTGCAGTTTCACAAATCTTCGCCATGTCTTTTTTCAATAATTCAACTTCAAAATTTCCTGTTCCGAAAATCCCAACGGTATGAACCGTTCCAGCAGCTTTAAAATCAAATACGACTTGGTTTCCAATTTCAATCGGACAATCCAATAATTGATCGTAATTGTCAAATTGATAAAGCGTTGATCCATCTTTTGAAATACTTTCATTCGCTTTCACTAGAGCTGTAGTAATTACTTTAAAATCTTTATAAGGAAAGACTTCTAATGTTCCGTTGTTTTTTTTCGCTGATTCAACATACATAAAAACTCCAGGTCCACTGACAAATCCATGAGTTAAATCTAAAAAGCTTGTTCTTACTGAAAGTTCAAAAGCATACACTTCATATTTAACCGTTACTTTTTTGGCTTTATTGGTATTGACAATCCATTTGTTTTTTTCTTTTTTATCAACCTTTAATTCAATTCCAGCTTCATTATAAGCTTTTACTAAATTTAAGTTTTTAGAAAATTCACGCACCAAATAAGAACCTGGAGCCCAAACTGGTAGTTTTAATTCTAATTGAGCTTCTTTGTTGTCAGAAACCACCATTTCCACTTCATAATAATGTGATTGAGGCTTAGACATTCTTAACTTATAATTCACGTTTTGAGCGAAAGATAGGCTCAAACTAGCTACGAAAGCAATCGATAAAAAAGATTTAAACATATTCAATTGAAAATTTTTCCCAAAGATAAAATTTGCATAGAAAGAATTGAGTTAAATTTGATTAAAATACGTTCATTATGAAAAAAATAATCGTTTATACATTTTTACTTTCTTTAGTTGTTGCCTGTCAGGAAGCTCAAACGAAATCAAACCCAAAAGATACTGAGCGTATTTCTGAATTAGAAAGTCAGATTAAACAGATTAAATTCGATGAACAACAAAAGGATTTAATCATCGATGAATCATTAAAGTTTTTTGATGAAGTTCAAGCGAATTTAGCAACGATTGAGTTAAAAAAGAACGAAATCAAAACCTTAACAGATGGCGAAAAATTGACTTCTGAAGATAAGAATTGGATCATCGAACAGATCAAATACATTCAATCATTAAGAGAAATAAACACACGGAAAATCAATTTATTGAGTAAAAAGGTATTTGATAGCAATATTAAAATCAATGAGTTAAATAGTATGATTGAACGTCTTGCTTTAGAGATTCAAGAAAAAGACAATCAATTAGTTGCATTAGAAGATCAATTGATGCAAATGGATAAACAATATTCTCAGTTATTTGATGAATACCTGAAGAAAACAACCATTGCAGAAGAATTGGAAAATGAGTTAAATCGTGTTTTTTACACTTATGGAACAGAAAAAGAATTGATTGACAATCACGTACTTCAAAAGAAAAATGGCGTACTAGGAATCGGTAAAAAAATCTATTTATCAGATGCTTTTAATGAAAAATACTTCACAGAAATCAATCGTTTAAGCAAAACGGAATTTATGATTGAAGGACAATCCGTAAAATTAATTACCAACGACCCTATCTCCTCTTATGAATTGATTCCAAACGGAAACTCAACGAAACTTACCATTAAAAATCCTACTGAATTTTGGAAGATTTCTAAGTATTTGGTGGTAATTAGTGATGATAAAAATTAATTCAGACAATATATTCTGCAA
>JAJTEO010000155.1 GCA_021300395.1 Fluviicola sp.
CCATGAGCTAATGCATATTTCATTTTTTCCAATCTATTTTCGATTTTATCTGCAATACAATTTGCCAAAGATTCATAGCCGGCAAGTATAGCTGCAGCTTCACATGCTTCATAGAACAACCCTTTTTGTAAAGAGTAAATTATATTATTTGAATTAACTTCCTTGGATAAATAAAATTCACCATTACGGTTTTCAACAGTCAATAACCCATTCGAGATATTATTAACAAAATCAATAAGATTATTTATGTGTAATTCATAATTGCCGTTCCCATACCATTGATTACTCAAATAGAAATATATGCCATCTTTGACAAATAAGTAGTTGTAATAAAACCGTGACGTCTTATTTATTCCAGATTGAAGGTTTTCTTGTGGCTGCTTGTTATTAAATGCCCCAAATAAAATACTTGAACCAAAATAATTTTCAATTGAATAGGCCGTATATGAAATTGCTTCTATAGACGTTGGTCTGGTATTTGAGTAGCTAAGTATATAATCAATACTAATAACTTTAATTAATTCTTTAAATACTATTTCTACAAACTGAGTTAGTGTTGAGCTTTTGAAAAGAACAACACTTTCTTTTGCGAGGGTAGGTTTTAAACCTTCAATGAACTCCTCGTAACTGTATGATTGATGAAAAGTGATAAATTTTGAATTAGTCTCATTTTTTCCAACTAAATGATTAAATTGAATTTTTCTGGTTTTACCCGTTCCTGGAGGCCCATAATAAATAATATCAGGGAAGAATTCTGTTTTTATGGTCATTCCTGTGTCTGGCACTTTGAGTAATTCTTCCATGATTATCTCTTTATTACTTGTTATGAATTCAGTTTCTGTTTTTGGAGATACATAATGTTGATAGAACTCGAAGAACGAACAGATTTCATTCTCCTTTTTAAAAAGGTAAATCTTGGTTCTTGTCGTATGCAGTAGTAGAAGTTTTATTGTGTTGCTATATGAATTGCTCCAATTCTTGAAACCAATACCATTACCTGCAGAACTTAGATCTGATTCGATGTAAAAATTTGCTTGTAACTTTTGTTCTTTTGCAACAGAAAAAATTACCTTCGAAAAATTCGTAATATCTATTTTTATTTCATTCTTGTAGTTTCTTTCAATTTCATTGTTAATAAAATCAAGATCGTTCAAAATATTGGAAATTGAGAAATAATTTTTAATTCTTACATTATTTCTGTTTGATTTATTTTCTTTTTTATCTTTTATAATTTCTGGGAAGAATTTTTCGAAATCTAAATATCGAGATTGTGCGACAAAATAATGATTTTTATCGCCACCAGTACCTATTTTTCGATTAACCGGAACGAATTCGTCATTGGTTTTTTCAGTTGATAATATTAATGTTGCCTCGTAAATTACATTTTCAATTGTAATATATTTTTTCATCGATTAAGATTGTATAAAAAGTTAAAAATCTCTTTTGCTAATGCTTTTCCAAGACCTATCGGGACACTATTTCCTACTTGTCTTGATTGTTCTGATTTACTTCCTAGAAATATAAATTCATCCGGATATCCCTGTAATCTTGCCATTTCCCTAATAGTTATCCTTCGATTTTCTGATGGGTGATAATAATGGTCGCAATTATTGTGAACAATGGTAAAGCTTTCTTTGTTTCTATGCAATCTTCTCATGGCTCTTTTTAAATCACTGTTGTTTTGAAGATTCTTTGGACAATCTTTCATTGAACCCCCTTCTGGTATGTGTTTTATACGTTCAAGGTTTAGGGATGAAATTTTACTAATTATATGATTTGGATTACTTTTTGGAATTGTCTTCTCTATTATTGCAGCACCTACAGTTATTTGATTGCCATCATTATGGGTTGGTTTAGGAAAGTCGAATTTTTCCTCTATGTCATTTCTTACCCCAATTATAATCATTCTACGCCTACTTTGAGGCACCCCATAGTCTTTAGCATTTAGTATGCTATCGTAGAGTGTATATCCACAACTTGCTAATTCTTTTTTTATAAGTTCGAATACCTTTCCTTTTTCCAATGTAACTATTCCTGATACATTTTCCATCAAGAATAATTGTGGTTTGACTTCTTTAATTATTCTTGAATACTCTTGAAATAAATGATTTCTTGGATCCTCAAATGATCTAGAAGGATTTGCAGTAGAAAAACCCTGGCATGGAGGGCCACCAATTATTATATCTGCCGTTGGGAGATTAGATAATTTTGAAATGTCTTCGCATACAATATGATTTCCAATGTTATGAGCATAAGTTGCACATGCGGAATGATTAAAGTCATTTGCAAAAATGATTTCGAATTTACCCGTAGCCAAAAATCCTAAATCAAGTCCACCACTACCTGAAAACAGAGATATAACCTTGAACTTGTTATCAATGACCTGTTCATCACTATGAACCCAGATTCCTTGTTTTATATGTTCAAATATTTGTATTTCATTAACAGCAGGAATTGTATTGCTTTTTTCAATTTGAACTGATGCTTTTTTCATTTTCATTTAACTATATAGATAAAGGAATCCTACACATCTAAGCTGTAATTTATATTTTCATCCACTTTATAAATTGCTTTAATTACTCTCACAAATCAATCAAATTTGATTTTACAAATTGTTCAATAAAAAAATCTATTTCTGACTTAAATTAGTTTTCATTTAAAGCATGAAGTTAAAGAGAAAAGATAAATTTCGGATCGATTTTTTATATTTCTTATTCATTCCTTGTTGTCTAATTCAATCTAATTAATTGAACTAATTTGACATTTCCTGCGCTAAAATTTAAAATTAATAGGAATAAGTAATTTCAACGGGTAAATTTTGAGGGCGAAAGTTCTAAAAATACTTTGCCATCAAGTTTTAAAACAATTTTTGAAGCAATCAAATCATCATGGTGCTATTGCCCTTATCGATTTTTTGCGTTTCTATTTTAGGATGTTGATACTTATATGAATTTATTATTGGGAGATGATATTAACACATTTGCAACTTAACTTTCCTCCACAAACTCAAAAAAATCACTTTTCTCAAACGGCAAAGTCATTTCCTCTGCATCATTTGATTTTTTAATGACCTCTAGTTGTTTTTTTGTTGCAGTTCGTGTTTCTTCAGACCTGTTTTCATCTGACTTTCTATAATGACAAGATGTACAAAAAATATTTTTGTCTCGCCTGAATTGGCCACCACATTCGCAGGCTTCTTGCAATGCTACAATTGTTCCTTTTTCGGCTTTCTCATCAGAGTAGGTGAGTTTGCCGCAATCTTGACATTGATAGTGCCAATGGTAAATGCAACCGTTTGAGGTGTTAAAGCGCATGTGGCCACAAAATGAGCTTGTGGTTTTACAAACCTCGCAATCGAGCCTTAATGGACGGTAGGGGCTCATTTCAATTAAGTAGTATTTGTATGGAATGAGTTTTTTGATTTTTTCGGTCATATCAATTATTTTAACATACCAAAAATATGAAAGAAGACCGTAAGCTTTTTATGTTCTATTAATTGCTTAAATCACTTCTGTATATTTTCATACATTCGTTAACTGTTTTTAATATGAGCGAGCGCAAATTCGAACAAACCCTTCTGATTTTTCAAAAAACATTGAGCAAGAGAGCAAAACTTCCACTTATAAGTTTGCCCTTTTACGCGCGGTGATTGATATTATTTCTGCGCAGTCACCACACATTGAAGATCGAGACACACATGTGGCTATACCAGTTCTTTTGATTTCTGATAAGTGGCTTTTTTATTACTGGGATTTAATCAAACATGAATATGCCCAAATTCATTCAGAGCACGATTTAGTATTTAAACAGAAATTACTAAAACTTCAAACAGAGTACACTCTTCAAAATTACTGGGATTTTAACCGTGAGTTTCAGAAAGCGATTTATACAACAACTTTAAAATCTGACTTAGTCTCCTTGATAAAGGTTTTGAATGATACGATAATCAAAAATCCAGTCAAATATATTGGCACATCGATGGGCGAGGGTTATAATGCTCTTTTTCAGGTAGAGCATGGTAGAACAACTCGCAATGCCAAAGGATATCTTGATTTGCTCAAATGTTTACCTAAAATACTGCTGAATAAAACTCATTTTGAAG
>JAJTEO010000019.1 GCA_021300395.1 Fluviicola sp.
CGTAGAATAAAGTCATCATTAAAGCCATTCCTATAACTGCTGAAACAAAACCTTGAAATATAGATTGCAGTAAAAAAGGACGGCGGATGTACTTGTGTGTAGCACCTACAAGTTGCATGGTTTTAATAGTAAATCTTCTAGAATAAAGTGCTAAACGAATGGTGTTATTTATCATTGCAACTGCAATTATGATTAATAAAATTGCAACTGCTAGAAATAAGAATACAAATTGTTTAAATCCTAAATTAACGGAATTGACACTTGCTTCATCATAATTTACTTCATCAATTTCATTTGGATATGCTTTCAATAATTCTTCTTTTATGATTTTCATGTCCTTTTTATTGGCATATTTTTCTTTAGGTTTAAATCCTACTGTCGGAGGAAGTGGATTTTTACCTTCAAAAATTCGAAGAATTTGACCTGAATTTTGATCTTCACCACTAAATTCTTCGATTGCTCTTTCAGGTGAAACAAAATATACGTCATTAAATTTATCCCAAGTTTTTAATTCTTGTTCGATTTGTTTGATATCAGCAACATTTAATTCAGGCTTGAAAAATAAATCTACTTGTAAGCTTTCTTTTGCTTGTTTTTGAACATTTCCTAAACCTAAAAAACCACCGATGACAAGTCCAATCATAAATAAAACCAAGGAAATCCCAATCACTGTAGAAACATAACTTGTTCTTACCCCTTTTGAATTGTATTCTTCTGCTTTTTTACTCATGATGTACGAAAGTAAATATAAAAGTTTGATGTATAAAATGTAAAGATAGAAAACAGAGTTTAAAAAATGTTAAAAAGAACTTCAAATGGATGAATCATTTTTGAACTTTTGAATGTTTAATAAAATTTAACATTTTATTTCACTAATTATGTAAGAATTGGTAGTTCTTTATTTCTATATTTGTTTCAGTGAAAAAGACAATACTCATAGGGCTAATTTTTACATACCTGTTTACTTCTACAGAGTTTTCAGAAATGTTGAAAATACCTTTTTTGTTTAATCATTACACTGAACATCAGTCTGAAAATCAACAGTTAACTTTTGGTCAGTTTTTGTTTGTTCATTATGTAGATCACTCTCACGAATTAAATGAGGGAAAAGGAAAATATGATCAAGATGAAGATTCTCAATTACCTTTTCATTCGCATACAGATTATACAGCTTCTTTTAGTTATTATTTTCCAACTCCGACAATTCAGATAATTTCAGAGCCAATAATTTCTGAATTAGAAGAGGGAAAAATATTTTTTGATAATCAATCATTAAGATCTTTTTATACTCCAACTATTTGGCAACCGCCTAAAATAGGATAATTCTTTTTTGAGTGAAGAGTTAGACTTCACTTTCATTTCAGATTAAAGAATTAAGCAATCATTTTTTATGTTAAATGCAATCATTAACTTTTCTGTTAAACAGAAATTAATAATTGGCTTGTTTACCATTTTTCTCATTGGATATGGGAGTTATGAATTAACAAAATTGCCAATTGATGCCGTACCTGACATCACTAACAATCAGGTTCAAATTATTACTTCAGCGCCTTCATTGGGTGCTACTGATATCGAGCGATTGGTAACATTTCCAGTTGAGCAGGCGAATAGTAATATCCATGGATTAATTGAAATCAGAAGTTTTTCTCGTTTTGGTTTATCTGTCGTTTCATTGGTGTTTGATGATGAAACTGACTTGTATTGGGCACGTCAACAAGTTCAAGAACGACTACAGAATGTAAAAGATCAGATACCAAAAGGTGTTGGTGTACCAAGTATGGGACCTATTACAACAGGTTTAGGTGAAATCTATCAGTATGTAGTGAAAGCTAAAAAAGGTTACGAAGGAAAATATGATGATACAGAATTACGAACGATTCAAGATTGGATTGTACGTCGTGATTTATTGCGTGTTGAAGGGATTGCAGATGTAAGTAGTTTTGGAGGGAAATTAAAGCAATATGAAATTGCAATTCAACCTAACAAATTGAATGCATTTGGAATTACGATAGATGATGTTTTTAATGCTTTAGAACAAAATAATCAAAATACAGGTGGTGCCTATATTGAAAAACAATCAAGTGTTTTATTCATTCGAACGGAAGGATTATTAGGAAAAAAAGAAGACATCGAATCGATTCCAATTAAAACAACTGAAGCAGGAACACCTTTAACAATAAAAGATGTTGCTGAAGTAAAAATCGGTCATGCGATTCGTTTTGGAGGATTAACTTACAATGGTGAAGGTGAAGTTGCAGGAGCGATTGTAATGATGATGAAAGGAGGAAATAGCTCACAAGTCATCAAAGATGTAAAGGAAAAAATTGCTGAAATTCAAAAAACATTACCTGAAGGAGTTGAAATTGAACCATTTTTAGATAGAACTAAAATGGTAAACAATTCCATTCATACTGTTGAAACGAATTTGATAGAAGGGGCGTTAATCGTTATTTTTATTTTGGTTCTTTTCTTAGGTAATTTCAGAGCGGGTTTATTAGTAGCAAGTGTGATTCCTTTAGCGATGTTGTTTGCCATTATTATGATGAACTTATTTGGTGTAAGTGGAAACTTGATGAGTTTAGGGGCATTAGATTTTGGATTAATCATCGATGGAGCTGTAATCATTGTAGAAGCCACAATGCATCAATTGAGTCATAGCAGAAAACATCGTAATAAAGAGAAGTTTAAACAAGGCGAAATGGATGGGATTGTAAAAGAATCTGCTGGAAAAATGATGAATACCTTTCTTTGACTTATGTTCCTATGATGAGTGCTATATTATTATCCAAAAAAGGAATCAATAAACAAACGATTTCAGATAAGGTAATGGGTAGATTAGAGCGATTTTATCAAGATAAACTGGCGAAAGCATTAAGACATTCAAAAGCGATTATTATTTCTGTTGTTGGATTATTTGTTTTAGCGATAATTTTAATGACAACGCTAGGAGGTGAATTTATTCCTGCTTTAGAAGAGGGTGATTTTGCAGTTGAAACACGTGTTTTAACAGGGACAAGTTTAGAAGCTTCTATGGAAGTATGTTTGAAGGCAGAAAAAGTATTAATCAATAAATTTCCGGAAGTTATTAAGGTTGTTGGGAAAACTGGAAGCGGTGAAATTCCGACTGATCCTATGCCAATGGAAGCTACAGATTTAATGGTGATTTCTGTAAAATTTACGGAGAAGATTTGGATACACTAGCTGCTTATGCACATAAATTAGGTGGAATTGTTCAAGGAATTGAAGGAGCAGAAGATTTATATGTGGAAGCAGTAACAGGAATGCCTCAAATTGTTATTGAATACAATCGTTCTGCTATTTCTCAATATGGATTAACCATCAATCATGTAAATGATGTTATAAATGCAGCTTTTTCAGGTAGATCAGCAGGTTTGGTTTATGAAGGAGAAAAGCGATTTGATTTGGTAGTAAGAATGGATAAATCAGAACGAACAGATGTAACAGATGTTCAGAATTTATTAATTCCAACTGCAAACGGGACTCAGGTGCCTTTAAATATGTTAGCGAAAGTTGATATTGTAGAAGGTCCGAATCAAATTCAGAGGGAAAATACAAAACGTAGAATTGTGGTAGGTTTTAATGCTCGTGGTCGTGATGTTCAAAGTTTAATGGAAGAACTAGGTTCTAAAGTCGATGCAAAAATCAAATTTCCTTCAGGGTACACCGTTGAATACGGAGGCTCATTTAAGAATTTAGAACAAGCAAAACAACGTCTTTCAATTGCAGTTCCTTTAGCTTTATTGATGATTTTCTTCTTATTATATTTTGCTTTCAAATCTGTGAAACAAGGATTATTAATTTTTACAGCGATTCCATTATCTGCAATCGGAGGAATTTTTGCTCTTTATATTTTAGGCTTGCCTTTTAGTATCAGTGCTGGTGTTGGATTTATCGCTCTATTTGGAGTAGCCGTATTAAATGGAATTGTACTCGTAGCAGAATTTAATCGCTTAAAAGCAGAAGGAATGAAGGATTTAAGAAGAATCGTTTTGATGGGAACTAAAATCCGTATGCGACCAGTATTAATGACTGCTTTTGTTGCTTCGCTAGGTTTCTTACCTATGGCGATGAGTCATGGAGCAGGAGCAGAGGTTCAACGTCCGTTAGCTTCTGTAGTTATTGGAGGTTTATTATTAGCAACATTCTTGACCTTATTTGTATTACCAATTTTATATGTCATTTTTACGAATGCAAAAGAAGTAAACTTGAATAAGAAAGGTATTTATTCGAATCGCAAAAAACTTCAAACTCAAGAAGCAAATAAAAGTGAAATTAATGTTGCACTAAAAACCGCTGATTTAAAACGAAATGTTTCGAAAGTATTTTACAATCTAGTGAATTTGGAAGAAAAGAAGATTTTATTATTAAAAATAGATAGTATTTATGCTTCATATCTCGAAAAAGCGAATCTTCGAATTCAATTAGGTGAAAGCAACATTTTAGAGAAATCAACGATTGATTATCAACGTTTACAAATTGGACATCAATTGAATCAGTTAAATGCAGATATTGAGATTGAACAACTCCATTTTCAATATTTGTTAAATACGACAACTCAGTTTATTCCAGAAACGAAATCTATTATTGTTCAGTTAAATGGGCAAATGGATAAATCGTTATTAGCCAAACATCCAAATTTGCAACTATTAGAAGCAGATATAAAATTGGCTCAATCAATGGTTCAATTGGAAAAGTCAAAACAAAATCCAAATCTGCAGTTGGCCTTAACATCTGGGACTATTTATGGAACAGGTGCAGATAATAAGGATTATAATTATTCTACACGTTTCAATAGTGCGCAAGTTGGTGTTGGAATTCCATTGTTTACGAATCAAAGACAAAATGTAAAAGCAGCTCAGATCAATACTGAATTGGCCTCTAATACTTTGCAAATTGAAACTCAAAACTTAGAGAATCAATTAGATGTATTAGTGAAACGTTATGAAGTTCAAAAACAAATCGTTAAGGAATTGGAAGATCAAGCATTACCGAATTCGAAATTGATTTTTGAAACAGCGCAAAAGCAATTTGTCAATGGTGATATCAACTATTTGGATTGGGCGATGTTGGTGAATCAAAGTATTTCTATTCAAAGCAATTACCAAGATGCCATTTTGAAATTGAACGAAAGTGCAATTGAGTTAACTTATTTATTAAACGGAAATTAATCTTTTCTTCCCCCATTGACTTGCGAAGCATGCGACGAAGTCAACGGGGATAGAGGGGGATGAAAATTATAAAGAAATGAAAATAAATTATATCATACCATTCTTAATGCTGTTGGTAGCTTGTGGTGGAAAAGAAGATGTAAAAACAACAGAATCAGCACCTATTGTTGAATCAATGAAAGTTACTTTAACAAGTGCACAAGTTAAAAATGCTGGTTTGACTTTTTCAAAATTAGAGGAAAAAGAAATTTCTTCAATTTTAAAATTGAACGGAAAAATTGATGTTCCGCCTCAGAACTTAGTTTCAATTAGCATTCCTATGGGAGGTTATTTGAAAACGACAGATTTGTTGCCTGGAGCTATGGTTAAAAAAGGTCAAGTGATTGCCACGTTGGAAGATCAGCAATATGTTCAATTACAACAAAATTATTTGTTGGCAAAAGTAAAACTAAAAATAACTGAAGGAGAATATACACGTCAAAAAGAGTTGAATAGTAGTAAAGCTTCAAGCGACAAGATTTTTCAACAAGCTGAGGCTGAATACAAAAATGCTAAAATTAATTTAAGAGCATTGGATGAAAGTTTACAGTTAATTGGAATCAATTCAAATCGTTTAAACGAGGATAACATCTCTAAAAGAGTTTCGATTTCTTCTCCAATTGATGGTTATGTTTCAAAAGTAAATGCAAATATTGGTAAGTACTTGACTCCAAGTGAAGTATTGTTTGAATTAGTAAATGTAGCAGACATTCATTTGAATTTAAGTGTGTTTGAAAAAGATTTACCAAAGCTAGCGATTGGACAAAAATTAGTAGCTTATAACAATAATACAGGACTTAAATATCCATGTGAAATCATATTTATTGGTCATTCATTATCAGTAGAAAAAAACACAGAAGTGCATTGTCATTTTAACAAATACGATAAAAGTTTAGTGCCTGGAATGTATATGAATGCTGATATTGAATTAAAAAATGTAAAAGCACAAACGATTTCAGAGGAAGCAGTTATTCGATTTGGAAATTTTGAATATGTATTTGTTGAATTAAAAAAGAACGAGTTCGAGATGATTCAAGTGAAAACAGGAGCCAAAGAAAACGGATTAGTAGAAATCATAAATTATTCAAAATTAAAAGGACAACCAATTGTTTTAAACGGAGCTTATTCAATATTAATGAAGCTTAAAAACGCAGAAGAGGAAGAGTAATAATAGTTGAGAGTTAATAGTTAAAAGTTGAAAGTTAGAAGGTTAGAAAGCTAATCTAAAATTTAAAATCCAAAATTTAAAATTAAAGTAGTATGAACGGAGCACATTTTCATTTAGTAGTTAACCATTTGCCAATCATTATTCCGATGGCAGCGTTAATCGTGTTAATCTTAGGATTAATCATCAAATCAGAAGTAGTTAAAAGAACTGCTTATTTTTTATTCATAGTGGGAGCCATTTGTACGATGCCAGCATTTGCTTCAGGAGAAGGAGCGGAAGAAATGGTAGAAAACCTTCCTGGAGTTACAGAACAGTTAATTCACGAGCATGAAGAAAAAGCAGAAGCATTTGCGTTATTTAATTATGCTTTGGGATTGATTTCAATTGTAGCTGTTTGGGCAAGTTGGAAACAAAAATCATTTGCAAAATGGTTAAGTATTTTGATTCTAGCGATGGCTCTAGTAGTAATTTTCAAAGGTCGTGAAGTTGGTACTTCAGGCGGAGAAATTAGACATACTGAAATTCGTAAAGGAGGAGTAGGTGCAGTGAATCAAAATCAATCTGGTGGAGAAGAATCTGAGGAAGACGAAGATTAATAATTTCAAAGTAATTTTAATAAAGGCTATCCCAAAAAGGTAGCCTTTTTTTCCCTTATTCTGAATTAGTAGATTTTCTTTCCGTTCAAATCAAAATAATGGATTTCCCCATTTTTGATTACTTGAAATAATTTTTTGTCGACCAAAGTTATTTTCTCATAAATCGGTTCAATGATTGCTTTTCCTTTTGAATCAAAAATCCCATACAATGGCAATTTATTTGTTTCGAATAGATTAGCGTTTATTTGTTTGATTTCAGGAAAACTTGGTAATGTTTTTGTTAATCCATTTTTTCCAATAATTGACCAACCTTTTTCATCTTCAATGGAAGCCAATCCATTTTTAAATTCAGAGGTTGATTTATAATGCCGATTAAAAACATCTTTAAAATTACGATCGATGTAAAATGTGTATTCCCCTTTTGTGACGGTAATATATTCGTCTTTAAAATTGCCTTTTATTTCAGAAAATTGTTCATATTGTTTCTTGCTTAAAAAATCATAGATCATCAATCCATTTTTTGTATTCATTGAAAAAACATGATCTCCATGATAAGAAATAGATCTGTTTTTTAGTTGGTCATCAGAGATTAATTCCCAATTTGAATTAAACAAATGCCATTTATTTTCATTGTCTTCTAATGCAATATATCCTTCTTCAAAAATTTTAAAGTCTTTAAATTCAATATGATTTTCTATTTTAATTCCGTTTACATTGTAAAGATTTCCTTTAGATGTATAAATGTAATTATTGTAAAAATTGACTATTTTCTCTTCCAGTTTCCAAGAAGCGATTTTTAAACCATCAGATGAAAATATCTGAATCTTAGGAAAGTCGATTATTAACCAATTTTGAGTCGCTAAATCAATCAAGAAATAGCCACTTTTAATTTTTTTAATTTCATTTAATTTATCGGATAACAAATAAGTTAGACCTTCTTTTTTAGCAATAATATAATTTCCAGTATTAATTAATTCATTATATGATACAGATAAAAGTGTATCACCTGAAATTGAAATAAGTCCAAATTTGTTTTGATGTTCAACAATGCAAGAACCATTTTCAAGAATTTCAATTGGAGTATAAGTCATTGAAATTAATTCATTTCCGTCTGCATCAAATACAATTCTTTGCTTTTTATCTTTAATAATAAAATATCCATTTTCTTTTAGCTTTGGAATTGAAGAAGAATTTTTTAATATATGATTATTTGAATCAATTATTATGAATTCAGCTTTTTTGGAAAAAAAACTCAAATGAGAATTCGATTTTTCAAGTTGAAAATTTTCGAATTTAGTTTGCGTTAAAGTGCTATCGAAATAAAGTTTTCCTT
Organism: Fluviicola sp.; assembly: GCA_021300395.1. GTDB lineage: Bacteria > Bacteroidota > Bacteroidia > Flavobacteriales_D > Crocinitomicaceae > CAIUKX01. Next base: position 8,326 of record JAJTEO010000019.1, read on the forward strand.
TTTGTGCAAGTTGAACTTTAAAAAGCGTATCTCCAAATTCTTTTACTCGTTCAATGTTTGAAAAAATCATAGGAATAACAATACTATCTTTGTTTATTAAACCCCAACCTTTCTTGCCTTTTACAATGGCAGTGTTTAAGTAAAAATTACTTGCAAAATCAAATGGTTCGTTGAAAAGAGAATCACCATTTTTATTCAAATAATTCCATTTTGCATCTTTAAATTCAAATGAATTTCTATTACTATTGATCATTTGTTTATTAAAATACACATCATCAATTGAAATTGGTGTTTTACATTTAGATGTAGTGGTTAATTTCTCAGAAGCTGAAAAATTACAATACCGAATAAATTCATTCTCACCGGGATCAATATAATTAACCAATTTAACGGTGTGATCTCTAAAGTAAAATCCTTGTCCATTTTGATGTAAAAATCGAGCGAAATCATGATTAATGAAATCAGTTGTGTCAATGTCAAAAATTGCTGGTGATTTGGCTTTTTTGCCAATTTCATGATTATACAATGTGTAAAAATTAACTTCTTTTTGGACGAAACAATTATTGAAGAGTTTTAAATCTGAAACACCCGATTTTACGAATGTGATAGGAGCATTTTCGATAAATTTCGGATTTCGAACAGAGGATTTTAACAAAATTGAATCTTGATTGTTCTTTATTCCCCATCTTAAATCAGTTTTGACCCAATTATGGTTTTTATCGAATACACTTATTGTATCGAAATACCAACCAATCGATAATAATCGTCGATCGTAAATAAATTTATTCGTATTTAAGGGTGAAGTCAATGTAATTACATGATCGAGAATCACTTTGTTTTTTACTGTTTGATTTTCATTTAATTGCATGATTACTAGCTTATCATTACCATAGGCTTTTATCATGTTCTCATCGATGTTTATTTTGGTGTAATAGGCCGGTAAAATTTCTTCAAAAGTTATTGGATTAATCAATCCTTTATAGCCTAAATAAGATTCTGTGTAAATGAATTTTTTATCAAAATAAATTTCTTTGAATTGACATGGAATTTTTTCTTTGTAGTTTAAATTCATAAACCCTTTCAATTGATTTTTATAGACGAAATATCCATTTGGTAGTTTGAAAAAAACATCATAGATAGGTGGTATCAATATTTTCCCATTTTTATCTATTAATCCTTGTGTATTACCTTTGATGATTTTAAAATTGTCACCATCTTTTTCGATGTTATCACAAATTGCTTCAATCAACGTTTTCTTCGAGTTTTTGAAAATTATTTTCGTTTTATTGTCAATTGAAATTTTGATTGTGTTTTCATAAATGATGAAATTCTTTACATTTTTTGGAACATCCCATTTTCCATTCACATCGACATAAATCTGTTGTTGAATTCCTTTATAGTAAAAGTTGTTTTCATTTATTTTAACTATTGCTTCTGATGAATCAATTAACTTCCCTCTTGGATCATATAATTTATAACAGTTCTTACGTGTTTGTAAAATCAAATAATTCAAGATCGATTTTTGAATGTCGAAAGAAGATTTAATAGGTATTCCTTTATTCCAATTTGTATTTAGAAGATAACTGGTAGTGTCGTAAAAGTACACCAACCAATTATCATCTATTTTTTTTGACCAATTACATAGAATTGAAGTTAATTTATCTGAAGTGAAGAGCTCATAACCATTTAAAGTACTTTGCTTATATATTCCATTTCCAATTTGTTCAATTTCCTTGTAAATAGATTTTGTAATCTCATTCCCATGTTTGTCAATGACACCATGATTATTTCCTTCTGAATAGAATGCAGTTCCTTGTTCATCAAACGTATTGACATAGGTGTAAGTATACGGAAGTTGTATTTCTTTCTGTCCATCAAATAAATACCACCTACCATTTTTTACAATAGGTAATGGATTTATTAATTGTTGTCCAATTGATTGAAAACAAATAAAAAACAATATGTATTTGAGGGATTTCACAGTTTATTTACCTTAAATGAGGTCTTTCAAACATTCTGTTAAATCATTTCCTTCTTTTAAGGTAACTCCAGAATTAATCAGCTTAAATTTAAATTTGTCTCGAGCTTTTTTTACCTCATTGAATTCATTTCGTGTGCAAGAATACACGGAATTATCTGGCATAATAGCAATCAAACAATTTTTCTTAGTCGGATTATATGAAAATTGATTTAAATCTTCGGTTCCATATTTTACAATACAATTGTCTTCAGGAGTTAATAAAAAGATAGAAGCATATTTCAAATCCATTCCATTTTCAATTTCTACTTGCGCAACGATTTGTATACGATCGGCTTGATGGCAGATGTCCCAATTATAAGTTCCGAATCCTTTGATAGAAATGGAACGTTTTGTTTGTCTTTTTTCCATTTTATCTTGATAAGCAAGGAGTTTTTTATAATCTTTTTGAATTTCTTTATCGATTTTACTTGTATTTTTCAAAGCATCTTCAAGAAAATATGGTTCAACTAAAACAGTTAATAGATCTGAGTTAGAGACCAAATTTAAATTGTAATTTTTACCATCATTTGCTTTTGTAAGTGAACATTGATTGTTGTTTCGATAGACTTTTCTTTTGTCCTTTTTTGAAATCGGTTGAATTGTTTTCCAGCCAACAATCGTTTTATTCGCTAATTCAGGAAATTGATCTGTTTTTAATGAAACATCAAAAATGGTGTAATCATCCTTTTTTTCTTCAATTGGATCGACAGATGTTTCTGTTTTTTCAGCCACTTTTGTTGTTTGATAATCCCATTTCCCAGATTTTTCATCTAGTTGATAAAAATTCATACATGGAGTGTCGTTTATTGATGCAATATCAACTTTAGCGGATTTTCCTTTTGCTAATTGAACATCGTTGTTATTTTGTTCAGCTGAAATGGAGAACATTCCACCAGAGACTAAATCTTCTTTCACGCCAGCAGTATCGTATTTCATGGGTATACCAGATAATAAAATGTCTGTTAATGTGTGAAATTCATTCCACTTAATTTTAACTTTTCCTTGGATTGGATTTCCATTTTGATCCACAAAAGCATTCGCTGGAAATTCAACTTTACTACCTGTTGGCAAATCAATAGTTGACTTTTTGGATGCATCAACAAAGTAAATTTCAGGTTTTATTTCAATCCCTTTAATGGGTTGAATTACACTTTTTGTTTCGGATTGAACGATCGATAAGTTAGCGTTTGTTTTTTGAGTTTTTGTTTGGCAACTCAAAAAGACTGTCACGAAAATTGGGAGTAAAACTATTTTTTTCATACGACTAGATTTATTAGAATAATGTTGATTTGGTTAAAAAGTAACAGTAAATTTTAAAATTTTACTAAAATACTTGTATTTAAACGTTGTACGATGAGTATTCTACTTTTTTTTATCTAATTTTAGTTTCTGAAATTGTCAAATGAAGTTATTCGTATTTTTTTTAGTGTTTATTTCAATAGAAGGTTATTCTCAAATTCTTGATAATACCCTTGGACATGCCTTTACAGATCAACCATTTTTCAATGAAACGTTTATTCGTAAGAATAAGATAAAAAAAATATCTGGAAAATATACTGTAAAAAAGCCTGGAGACGTAATGCGTCCAACAGAGTTTAGATATGTATTTTCATTTGATTCTTTAGGTCATGTTGTTGCCACATATGAAACAAAGAATGACAATGGATTTAAGGATACGATCATTAATTACTATGTCTACGATTCATTAAATTTAATGCACATTCATCGTCGAAATGATTCACATGGATTTACTTCAAAATATTACGAATACGATACGTTAAAACGAATTATTTCAGAAGAAACTCGAAGAGAAGTAATAAATGATAAAGGGCAAATTGAGCAATCAATTATTATGAATTCAGAGTCGATGAAATATGAAGTATTTCCGAATCAAATCAAGAAAACAGTCTTGAATAGTTATAATTTACCTTATATGGATGTATTTAGTAATTATAACAAAGATGGATATTTATTAGAAGTTGAAGAGCGCCTTCGAATGACTTCTAGTAGTGTTAAATGTATCTATGAATACAATGGTAAAGGATTAATTTCTGCTATCAAAACACTTTCTGATATCGAAGGAAAATTTGATGAAGAATGGTTCTTTAAATACGATGATTTTGGGAATGTTTACGAGAAATTAATCTATAAAAATGGAGTTCATGTAACAGATATTCAAATCATTTATAGTACAGATACTAAAATGTTATATTCTGTATTGACCAGAGATGTTCGTACAAATTACATTTATATCCTTAGATTTCAAGGGATAGAATATTTTAAATAATTAAGTTCGTTAATCTTTTTTTTCAAAAGTCGTAACTCGAATATTCCGAATTTTTAATTCCTTCTTTGAACGATTCCATACATAAATTTTAAATCGATCTTTTGTGTTTCGTATTTCAGGAGTTAAATAATTAAATACACTTTTCTCCCACTTTGGTTCTTTTGAATAAGTCTTGATTTCAGGAGGAAAATATCCATAAGCACCTTCTTTACGTTCGAAAGTAAAAACTAAAATTGGAACATTTACAGAATCGCCTTTTAATGTATTGTAAGTTTCTATCTCACCTTTAATCCAAAGATGATCTTTCTCTGTTAATTCTTTGTAAGGTTTTTCATAAATCATTGAAAACTCTTCATTTTCTTTGATTGTTTTGTTTGAAAATGTTTTTGAGAACTTTATTTTATACTCCTTTTGATTTTTAAATTCATTCATAGCAGTAAAATCACGTGCTATCAATAATAATTTTTGATCATCTTCTGTAACAGATGTTTTCAAAAAAGTTCGGAAATAATAAGCATTTGTCGTTCGATACGGATCCAAAATGTAATTCTTCAATTGCCACCATTGAAATTGGTTTAGAAAAACAAAAAAGAATATACTTCCAGTAATTGATAATTTGAATAAAATACTTTTTGAATTAATCCAGAGTAAAAAACAACCTAAACTAACAGCTAAAATAGGGTAAAGAGTAATTAATGGTCGAACAGAAAATGCAGCACCATACCACCATTCACTCCAACTTGAGATGATGTAAAATGAAGCTATAAAGTAAATAAAACAGGCATAAAAAATATCTTTTCTATTTTGATATAAATGATAAAAACCAATCAAAGAAAATAGCATGATAGGTGTGTAAATTAGCCACCCTTTTCGAAAACTAAATAAGATATTGAGAATATGTGGTGATGTTAAATCCAATCCTACTCCAGGATTTTTATACGTATCATAAATGATATGACCAGTTTTAATATACCAATAACTGATTTGTGGTAATGCAATTAAAAGGCAAATAAGAATTGTATAGATCAACTGTTTTTTGTAACGTTTTAAAAGATTTACCTTTTCAAATAATAATTGTTTTGAGGTTACATTCCATAATATTGGAAAAAGGATAATGATAGCTTCAGTAGGTTTAATTAAGCCTATTAAGGTGATACTGATCCCAATTTTTAAAAGATGTTTAAATTTTTGTTCTTCATGCCATTTAATCGTAAACCAAATTACAATTGAAACCAACATGAACAATAAATTAACCGTTTCAAGGTTTTTTAGTGTTAAATGATGAATGTAATTTGTTCCAAAAACAATTAATAATATTAATAAGGCTGTTAATTTTTCTGAGAAAAAAGTCAATAAAATTTTTCTGAAATAGATTAATCCAATAATGGTGAATAATATGCCTCCAATAACCATGGAATATTGATAAGGCATGCTAAATCCATCCGTTGGGTAACCATTGGAAGCTGCAATATAATCACCAATAAAATAAAAAGGAGAATAGAGAATTGCAGTTCCCATCAAAAAGAAATACATTGGTTTGCCTTCATCATTGGAAGAAACCATGTATAATGTTCCAGCTAATTGTTTTTCTTCGTTGACTTTTTGTAGCCAGGAAATATCATTCATCATTGGGTCATGATGAACAAATGTTGCTGGTAAGTATAGATAATAACCTAGTACATCCCAAGAAATTTCTTTTTTACTGACGTTATTTATTCTGTAAATGCTCAAAAATAAGCAAGTGAATATTAAAGTGATAAAAGATGTTTTCTTCAGAAAATCCATTCGTTAAACTAAAGATGTACCAGTCATTTCCATTGGAGAAGAAATCCCCATTCTTCTTAATATTGTTGGAGCAACATCCGCTAAAATTCCATCTTTAATAGTCAATCCATTTTCTTTACTTACGAGAACCGCTGGAACAGGATTTAATGAATGTGCCGTATTTGGAGAGCCATCTGCATTTAAAGCAAAATCAGCATTTCCATGATCAGCAATAATTAAAAATTCGTAATTCTTTTTTAAACCCGTTTCTACAACTTCTTTTAAACAACTATCCACTGTTTCAACAGCTTTTACGATTGCTTCATAAACACCTGTATGCCCAACCATATCTGGATTAGCAAAATTTAAACAAATGAAATTAGGTGTAACTTTCTCAATATAATTGATGATTTTATCTTTCACTTCTATAGCACTCATTTCAGGTTGTAAATCGTAAGTTGCAACCTTTGGTGAGTTTACCAATATTCTGTCTTCATTTAAAAAATTTTCTTCACGACCTCCATTAAAAAAGAAAGTAACGTGAGGATATTTTTCAGTTTCAGCAATTCTAACTTGAGTGCGATCTAATTTTGAAAGGACTTCTCCTAGAGTATATTTAAGGTTATCTTTTTCAAAAATTACGTGAACATTTTTAAATGTAGAATCGTAGTTGGTCATTGTATAAAATTCCAAATCCAATTGATTCATGTTGAACTCGTGAAAATCTTTTTGTGTTAGAGCAATCGATATTTCACGTGGTCTATCAGTTCTAAAATTAAAAGAAATCACAACATCTTTATCCTTAATTGTTGCGATTGGCTGATCGTTTTCACAAATAATGCTTGCCTCGATGAATTCATCTGTTTTACCGTTTTCATATGAATTTTGAATCGCTTCAGTTGCCGAGTTAAATTTTGTCCCAGTTGCATGAACCATTGCATCATAGGCTTGTTTTACCCTTTCCCAACGATTATCTCTATCCATTGCATAATAACGTCCAATCACAGAGGCAACTTTTCCAGTAGTTTTTGAAATCTCAGCTTCTAATTCCCTCATAAATGCCAATCCACTTTTAGGGTCGCAATCACGACCATCTGTAAAAGCATGGATGAAAACATCTTTTAATCCATTTTCATGCGCTAATTTACAAATGGCATAAATATGTTCTTGATTACTGTGAACTCCACCTTTTGACACCAAACCAATTAGATGAAGTGCAACATTATTTGTTTTTGCTTTATGGATAGCATCTAACAAAACAGGATTTTCAAAAAAATCACCATCTCTAATAGATTTATTGATTCGAGTTAATTCTTGATAAACAATTCTTCCTGCACCAATATTCATATGACCAACTTCAGAATTACCCATTTGACCATCAGGAAGGCCAACATTTTCACCACTTGTTAAAAGTGTTGCATTTGGATAATTAGCCATTAAATAATCCATGTATGGTGTATTTGCATTGAACACCGCATCTGATTTGGATTTGTCACCAATACCCCAACCATCTAAAATAATTAATCCGAAATTTGTTGTCATAATTAAAATGTTATTTCAAAATTTGCTCCTGAAGGTTTATTATCAATGTATTTTATTTTACCGCCTTGCATTCTAACAAATTCAGCAACGATAAATAAACCTAATCCTGTTCCTTTTTGTGCACGCGTATCTTCGTTTCCGATTCGTACAAACTTATTAAAGATTTCTGACTGAAAATCTGATGGGATTCCATTACCACAATCTTTAACTCCAAAAATTAAATTTCCACTAGATGATCTTCTTGAATAGATTGTGATTGGAGAATCGACGCCAGCATATTTAATTGAATTATCAATTAAATTATTTATGATTGCTTCCAACATAAAACAATCAGCATTGATCGAAAAATTACCTTCTAGTTCAATAATTAAGACTTCTTTTTGAAGGATTTTATTATATCTTTCTTTAATATCAGTTAAAAGCTGCGAAAAATCTATCTTTTCAAGGTGAACTTTGAAAACTTGATTTTCAAGTCGAGAAGCATTCAGAATATTGTCAATCATCGCTTCTAAACGTTGATTTTCGCTGATTGCTTTTTGAATTAATGAATTCCTTTTATCCGTTTCAAGATCCCTTTTTAATATGGTTTGTAGGTATAATTTATTTGCTGCTAGTGGTGTTTTAAGTTCATGCGTTACAGATAAAAGAAAGTTATTTTGACGTTGAGACAATGATAATTCTTTACGAATTGATGATCTAATTTTCCATAAACCAATCATTAGAATAATGAAGAAAACCATTCCTTCACTAAATATCATGAATATTTTTTTTGCTAGATTTTTTTCTTCCGGCTCAATTTCAGTTGTTAAATCAACTAAATGATATCCCCACCAAGTGAATTGTAAAATCACATAAAACCCTAAAACATAGAAAAATATTGCTGTTTGTTTTTTCATGTCTTAAAGTTAATTGTTTTATTTCCAGTGTTTAGGAATTCTTTTATTTAGTTTTTTGCGAAAACGTTTCATTACTGTATCGCGTGAACTAATATTTCCACATTTTACAATGTCAGTTCCTATAAATTCTCCGTTTCTATAGAAAAAGAATTCAAAACTAACTGAAACTGCTTCGTCTCTGTAGATAGGGAATAAATGACCTTCAGTTAAAATTTGAGTTAATGAACCGTGGTTTTTTGCAGGTTTAAATTTTTTATCAAATCCACGAACCGATACAAGAACATATGTATCAAATCCTTTACTTTTTAATAAATCTTTTATTGAGTCGGATGCTAAAATTTGAGGATCATTACCCACTTTTAAAATATTCATCGAAGGCATTGCTTTAATTCCATTGTTAGCTAACATTTCTGTTAAAGCTACTTCAATAGAATAGCGATCATCAGCTTTGTCAAGTTGACCAACCACTGCAGCATTTGATAAATTTAGATTTTTCGTTTGTGCATTTAATGATAAACAAAAAAGATTTAAAAAAAGGATAAAGAAGTACTTCATAAGTTCTTAAAAAATTTGACTTGCAATAGCTTTAACTTCTTGCGAGTTTGACATCGTGTAATAATGAATACAAGGAACTCCTGCAGCTTTTAACTCTTTAGATTGAGTAATACCCCATTCAATTCCTACCTCTTCAACATCTTTATTTGTTTTACATTTCAATAATTCTTTTGATAAATCCTCAGGATAATCAATATGGAAGAATTTCGGTAAAAACGAAATGTGGTTTAATGATTTTAAAGGTTTTAAACCTGGAATAATTGGAACTGTAATTCCGATATTTCTACACGCATCTACAAATTCAAAATATTTTTTATTATCGAAGAACATTTGAGTCACAATGTATTCTGCTCCAGCATCAACTTTTCCTTTCAAATAATGTAAATCTGTTGCTAAATTCATAGCCTCGAAGTGTTTTTCAGGGTAACCAGCAGTTCCAATACAGAAGTCTGTTGGTTCTAATTGTACATCGTTCATGATGTAAATCCCTTCATTCATTTCTTTGATTTGTTTTACTAAATCAACAGCATATTCATGACCGTCTAAATGTGGTCTAAAATTCGATTCAGTTTTAATTGAATCACCTCTTAAAGCAAGTACATTATCAATTCCTAAAAATTGTAAATCAATCAATGCATTTTCAGTTTCTTCTCTACTGAAACCACCACAAATTAAATGAGGAATAGCATCAACTTGATATTTATTCATAATTGCAGCACAAATACCTACTGTACCTGGACGTTTACGAATGGCTATTTTTTCTAATAATCCTTTCTCACGCTCTTTATAAATATATTCTTCACGATGATAAGTAACATTGATAAACTTCGGCTTGAATTCCATTAAAGGGTCAATACCATCGTAGATAGATTGAATACTTTTTCCTTTTAAAGGAGGAAGAATTTCAAAAGAAAATAAAGTTTCTTTTGCTTGCTTAATGTGATCTGTAACTTTCATTATAATTTATAAAGAGTTGCAAAGATACATTTATTCAAAAATATAACGTGCAAATATTCAACGAATACGTTAAAATTATCTAATTAACTAATTTGATTTAGTTCATTTACTTGTTAAATCTACTTATTTGGTAGAATAATTTGAAAAGGGAATTTAATTTATAACAACAACTTTACCGACTTTTCTACCTTTTCCTTCGTTAACTGCTGTCCAAATTAAATAAACGCCTGATTTTACTCGATCGCCTTCAACTGTTTTGCCATTCCAAGTTGCTGTTCCACCATTAGACGTTGTTTTATACACCAAATTACCGGAGGCATCTGTGATTTTAATATCCGAATCTGCTTTAATTCCTTGAATAGTAATTAAACCATTGAAATCTGGTCTAGCTGGATTTGGAAATACTGTTACTTGAGAATAATCATCAGCACCTTCACTAGCGTCAGAACGATAAGAAACTAAGCCTTTATCTGTAATTATAAATATTTCACCAGTTTTTTGATTCATTTCAAGATCAATGATATTATCTGAAATTAAAGGAGAATTATCTTCTGTAAAATGCTGAAGAATTTCTAATCCATCAGCGGAAAGTAAAAAGATGCCTGTATTTGCCGTTGCTAGCCATTTGCGATTTGCACCATCAATTTCAATATCTGTGATATTTGTATTTCCTAATAAATATTCGACATTTCCTTCAAACTCAAGTTTGATTCTTTGAGCATTGTAATCACCAGCAGCGGCATCAAAAACACTTTGTGTATTGTAAAGTATTGCAAAACCATTATCTGTTCCAATCCATAAATTATTATTAAGATCAAATGCCATTGCATTAACGGTTGTAGAAGGTAAAGCACCAGTTACGCTTCCATCATTTATCACTTTTAATTTATCATCACTTTTATCTGAAACAGTTGTATTATCATTGTAAGCTATTATACCTATGCCATCGATAGTCATCCATTTGTTGTCATTTTGATCGATTGCAATGTCTCTTGTGAATTTGTTTATTGCAGAGGAACCTAAATTAAATGATGTCCAAGTTTTTTCTTTTGTATAAACAATTAGTGGATTTGTGCTGTATCCATTAAACATCCATAGATTACCTTTTGAATCATATTTGATATCAGATAAATAACTAGATCCATTATTCAATGAGGTTTTTTGTATAATAGAATTATAGTTATTAAAAGTATCCGTAACTTGATTTCCTTCAGCTAAAATAGAAAGGGGATATCGAGAATAGGTAGCAACTGCAATTTCTTTTTTATTTGTCGGATTGATAGCAACACCGACAAAATCCCATATATATTTTTGATTCCAAAGTGTCATGTTTCCACGATCTTTTAAATCCCATTTTTCATCTATGAAAGTATATATGCCTGAACCACTAAATTGTTCGGTTTTATCACTTAATCCACCACCAGCAACGACTATATTACCGCCGAATGAATCCATCGAGTAAAATTGATCTTTAGGAGGGCCTTCTAAGTATATTTTTTCATTATTCCAGTTGTCAATGAATTTTACTAATCCATTTTTTGAATCAGCTATCCAAATATGATTATTGCTTTCGATGGCCAAATTGATATTTACTTCAGAATTGAAAGAATATTGAAAACAGTCTTTATAAATAGTATTATCAGGGTTAAAAATGTAAAAACCACCATTGAAGTTCACATTAATTCTACCGTTAATAGTATTAATAGAGTTTATTTCTAGATTGTATGTTGAATTTGTTACTAGTTCTAAAGTAGAGTTTTTTAACTTAAAAACACTGTCTTTACCATTGTCATCATGTTGGAAAAGGATATAAATCTCATTGTTTATTGATTCAATTTCATTGTAACTATTTTGAATTAAAACAGGTAATTTACTTTCTATTATCCATTGACTATAATCTGCTAATGCAATATTCGCTGCAGAAGCTTTTAAAAGTTTAGAACTTGTCAATGCGAATATGCTATCATTTTTAAAGCAGATGTCTAATATTGGTGTATTATTTAGTGTTGGATAATAAGAATCTTTTACTTCGTTTTTAAGTGGATCAATTTTAACGATTCCAAAATCAGTAGCTACATACATAAATTGTTTGTATTCAATAATTTTATTTACTTTTTTGCTACCAGTAAGTTGCGCTAATTTAATAGCTGGAATATTTGTTACGTTGTTGTCTTTTATTTTATCAATATTTCCATTTACATAACCGACAAATATCGAATTATCATATGTGCATATTGACAAACAAGCTATTTTAATATCTGAAAGGCTATTTACATTGTCCCAAACACTCGTTTCGCTAGCATCAATATCGTATTCTAAAATTCCATTTTCATATGCTGCAAAAATGATGTTGTTTGATTCAACAACATCGATACAATTTCTGTTAGGTATATGCAAGCGCCACTGACCAGTTCCCACTTGCCCAAAGGATATAGAAGCTATGAAAAGTAAAAAAATGTAAACTAATTTCATCTTGAGTATTTGCATTATACAACGAAGTTAATCTAAAAATATTTTAAAAAATAGATAAATCATTAAATTCAGTTAATGTTTGTTTGTTTCTTTTTACAATGCTACATTTGCAACCAAATAAAGGCTGCGTGGCGCAACTGAAACTAAAGTTATTTGCACCACTTCGCTAAAAGGCTGCGTGGCGCAACTGAATAGCGCATCAGATTTCGGCTCTGAGGGTTACAGGTTTGAATCCTGTCGCGGTCACAATAATAAAACGAGAATGAAAGCTGAAAGCTAGAGCGTCATTCTCGTTTGTTTTACATCATTCTCATTCTACTTCTCGCTATATTTTGGATTTAAATGAGGCGAATCCTTGGAAATTCATTAGAAGTGAAAATAAAATGAGTCTGAAAATTCGCGATCCCAATGACTGAAGAGTGTGGTGTTTGGCATCCGCAAGAAGGTGTTTTTAACGG
>JAJTEO010000020.1 GCA_021300395.1 Fluviicola sp.
TGGAAAAGACGAAGTAAAAGTAAAAGACATGCGCGTTATTTTTAATCAACTTCCAAAAAATAGTACGATAAGCATTTGTCCTGTGATGAATGAAGATTGGGCCTTACATTCGTATTACCAACGTTATAAATCAGTCAGCTTAGATTATGACTTTCATAATAAGCATCGATATTTATTGATTCGCCCTTCTGAATGTACTGATTTTCAAATTCCTTCTGAATATAAAGAAGTGAAATTACAGACGATTGAGTATAAGTTATATAAAAAGTATTAAAGCTCAATATAAACAATACTTATAAAACCTATTACTCCATAATCATAATAACGAACTTCAACATCAAAGTCATCGTTAAAGTAATTTCGCCAAAAAGTATATTTTCCATCATAAGAAACGTCCGCATCCCTTTTCTCACCAATTTCAAGTGGATCAATTTTGTATTCAACTTGTGTTTTTTCAAGTTCTTTTTTACAATTTTCAGTTAAATCCATATAGAAATAGTGATTTTCAGAATACGATTTAACATGACACCATGTTTCCAAAGGCATTTTTTTAACTGAATACCATTTAAAACCATCATCAGTATGTTTTTGACCAAAAATGGAAAAACTAAGGATCGAGAAAAAGATTATTAATTTCATAATTGTACGTTTTAATTATGAAATACTGAATATTAAAAAAGTAACAGTAGATTGGTTCTATTTTATTTTGATACTATCAAATGATACTATCAAAATTCTTGATAATTCATAAATTGTTGGTTTTGAGAATAGAAAATCAATCCATAATCCAAAATCTAAAATTTAGACTGAGCGCAGTCGAAGTCAATCCTATTCCTTAAATTTTACCAATCTTCCTTCAGGTTGTGGATAAATTCCTTCGCGTTCTAAATGTTTGTCTTTTAGATACAATTTAATCTTTTCTTCCGCTTTTTGATTCTCTAATTTAGCTGAAATTAACATGAAACTATCAGCTGTAAATTCAACGTTATATGTTCCGTGATCTTTTGTATTTCCAATCGTATAATTAACAGTTCCATCAATTAGAAATTCAATTTGAATAGAAACAGAATCTACTTCAACAATTGTTTTACCATCTTCCATTTTATAAGCTGGAATAGATCCTGAATAATTTCCGCAGTATTTCTTTTTCAACTTATGTTGACCAAAACTTAAAAATGGAATCAAGAATATAAATGCAAGAATTAGTTTCATTTGTCTAAGGTTTGTTGTAATCAAATATACTTAAAAAGATTCATTATTGTTGGTTAAGTGAAGTCAATTCACATTGACACAAATACTCCAACGTTTCCAAATGTCTTTTTGCCTCAAAAAGATTCTTACCCCAAGCATAAGTACCATGTTTACGCATGATAAACGAATGTTGTTTGATTTTTTCAGCTTCATTTCGAAGTGTTTCTGAGAAATCAATCATGTCTTGCGTATTATCAAAAATTGGAATGCTTACAGTAGAGTCATGTGTTGTTTCTCCATCAAATCCTTTTTGTACTTCATATCCAGTAAATTCAACAGAATTTGAACGTTTAGAAGAAAGAACAACAGGGTAAACGGAATGGCTATGCAAAATAACTTGTGTTTCCGGAAACAATTCATAAAGTGTACAATGAATCAAAGTTTCAGCTGAAGGTTTTTGTCCAACAGAAGCACCAATGGGTTCACCTTTATGGTTTACAGTAATAAAATCAGAGGCATGAAATTGAGATTTATCAACTCCAGAGCGAGAAACATAAATGCAATCAGCAGTTAAATCATTTTTAAATGAATAATTGGTTGATGTAGCAGGCGACCATCCTTTAGCATTGTAATGGCGAATTGTTTCTGCGATATCCTCTTTTAATTTTTGTAATGTATCCATAATACAAAGGTAGGAAATGGGTTTTATTTTAAGACTTTCAAGAAGAATATTTTCTTTGAAATCCCTACAAATTAATGCATTAAAATCATGAAATCTCAATGAAATAAAGTGCGTAAGTGTTTCTAACGGTTAAAAACGGCTACCGTAAATTAGTTTTTAGGAAATAATTTAGCCTTTAAATTCAACCAATAATTGGCAATAAATACACCAAACAAGATAACGAACATAGCGCCAATTTGACCAAAAGTAATTTTTTCACCAACTGTCATTCCGATTAAAACGGCTACCATTGGAATAAAATAAGTAACACTACTCGCAAATAAAGTGGAAGAATTAGAAATTAATTTATTGAAAAGGATTACAGCAATGGCAGTTCCAAAAACACTTAAAAGGGTAATATAGATTAGTCCTTCCATTGCAAATTGGTTTGATAATGCAGTTGTGATAGTGTGAGTTTTAATACCTGCGATGATAGATGGAATAAAGACAATTCCAAAGGCTAGAGAAGTAATTTCGATCGCTTGAAATTTTTGTAATGTAAATTTGATCGTATTTAAACTGATTGCATAACACAATGTGGCTAAAACAATTGCTGTTACATGTCTCCAATCTCCTTTCAATTGACTTTCTGCCGAATCAACCCCAGCATTTTGAACCAATAATACAATTCCAATCGAACCAATGATTAAGCCTATAAATTGAATCAACGTGAGTTTATTTTTGAAAACAATAAATCCAATAATCATCGTGAAAATGGGAGTGAAGCTATTTAACATCCCTGCAAAACCTGAAGAAATGCCTGTTTCTGCATAAGTAAACAAAAAGGCTGGAAAGAAATTACCACAAAAACCAACGATTGCTAAGCAAATAAATTCTTTGAACGTTTGAATTCTTTTGAGTGCATTTACAGCAAAAGGAAGTAGGACTAATCCTGCAATAAACATTCTTAAAGCACCGACTTGACCATCATTAAAAATGGCTTGATGGTCCGAAGTAAACATTCCTCGTTTCATCAAAATAAATGAGCTTCCCCAAACGCAAGCCAATAGAATTAGTAAAATCCAATTTTTTGTTTCTTTTGTCATAGCGATAAAGATAAGGATTTGAACCTTTCTTCTTATCTTTGTGAAGAATAATTAAAAATTAAAGATGAAGATTACAGACGAAATCGTTGATCACATTGCTCATTTAGCTCGTTTAAAATTTGAAGGAGACAAAAAAGTAGCTATCAAGGAAGATATGAATAACATCATTTCATTCATGGATAAATTGTCTGAAGTTCCAACAGATAATGTTGAACCTTTAATTTTTATGAGTGAAGAAATAAACGTGCTTCGTGAAGATATTCCTGTGGTTTCATTAACACAAACGGAAGCACTTAAAAATGCTCCTAAAAAAGATTCAGATTATTTCAGAATCCCGAAAGTATTAGACAAATAGTTGGCTGAGCGGAATCCGATCATTCGGATGAAGGCAACCTTTAATAAATATTAAAATGGTATTATATAACGTAACAGTAAGCATCGATCCGAATGTACATGAAGATTGGTTGAATTGGATGAGAACTTCTCATATTCCAGATGTTTTAGAAACAGGTTGTTTTATCGAAAGTAGAATTTCGAGAGTTCATGGAGAAGAAGAAGGTGGAATGACGTTCGCTATTACGTATTTAGCACCATCTCAAGAACTTTACGATAAATATCAAGAAGAGTTTGCACCTGCATTACAAGCAGATCACACCAATCGTTACGGAGGTAAATTTGCGGCTTTTCGCACAACTTTATCTGTGATCGAAGAATTTAAAAAAGCATGAGCCAACACGTTAGAGCAAAAAAACATCTAGGTCAACATTTCTTGACGGATAAAAATATTTGTTTAAAAATCGCACAACAGTTTAAAGGACATAACGGTTGTAACCGTGTTCTAGAAATTGGTCCAGGAATGGGTGCCATCACAGAATATTTATTGCAAAGAGAAGATTCTGATTTGCATGTGATTGATTTAGATCGTGATTCAATTGCTTATCTAAAAGAACATTACCCAAAGTTAGAAGGTAAAATTATCGAAGGAGATTTCTTGAAAATGGATATGTTTCCAATTTTCGGGAATGAACCTTATGCTGTTGTTGGTAATTTTCCATACAATATTTCTTCTCAAATTCTTTTTAAATGCTTAGATCATAGAAACCAAATCCCAGAAATTATGGGAATGTTTCAAAAAGAAGTGGCATTAAGAGTTGCGGAAAAACCAGGTTCTAAAACGTATGGTATCATGAGCGTTTTATTGCAAGCGTTTTATGATATAGAATATTGTTTTACAGTGGATGAACATGTTTTCAATCCACCGCCAAAAGTGAAATCGGGAGTTATTCGTTGCACTAGAAACAACCGTGAATCATTTCCATGTGATGAAAAATTATTTATTCAAGTGGTAAAGCAAACGTTTAACCAACGAAGAAAAACAATTCGTAATTCTGTTAAATCAGTAGTGAATGATCCAACGTTTGAACATCCATTTTTAACACTCCGTCCTGAACGTTTATCAGTGGAAGATTTCATCGAATTGACACAAGCAATTGAGAAATTTAGAAAAGAAAACGAAAATATTTAACTTTTTTAAACATACTAATTGTTTTTTTATTTACTTTGTACTATTAAATTTTTGAAACATGAGTTCGACAAAAGTATTTGAAGCAATAGGAGATTTTTTATATAATACGATCTTTTTGATGTACGATAACATCGGAAACTTATTTAACTATTCTTGTATAGTTTTAGGTTTCTTTGGTTTATTCTATTGGTTGAGATACCAAAAGAAATTTAATGATCAAGCAGCAAATGATCCAAATCAGTTAAAATAATTTACTGATTTATAAGATATATAAGTTGTCATACTTCGGTTTGACAACTTTTTTTTTGCCCTACTTCGGTACGAAATTTCAAAAAAATCATTTTTGAAATTTCTACTCAGCAGGACAAAAAAGGTTCTTTAATAATCTCTGTTTCGCAGTAGAAAAGAAGTCTAATTTCTAATATCTAAAAATCTAATTTCTCTAAAAAAAATGTTCTCAGTAATCATAACAGCAGGTGGAATTGGTAAACGAATGGGAAGTTCAATACCGAAGCAATTTATTGAAATCAAAGGATTGCCAATATTGATGCGAACGATTCAACGGTTTTATGAGTTTGATGCAACTTGTCAAATTATCGTTACTTTGCCTTCTGATTGGATATCTTTTTGGAATGAATTGATTGAAAAACATGATTTTAGTATTAATCATCAATTGGTTGATGGTGGCGTTGAACGTTATGATTCAATAAAAAATGCGATCTCCTTTTGCAAACATGATATTATTGCTATTCACGATGGCGTGCGACCTTTTGTAAGTAATGAAACCATTCATAAAACCATCGAATTAGCAAAACAAAAAGGTTCAGCTATTCCAACTTTACCATTGAAAGAATCGCTTCGACAAGTGAAAAACGGCCAATCAATTGCCGTAAAACGAAGTGAATATGTAAATGTTCAAACACCACAAGTATTTCAAAAAGAAATCATAGAAAAAGCTTATTCAATTCCATTTCATGAAGCAATTACGGATGATGCCAGTTTGGTTGAAGAAGCAGGTTTTGAAGTTTTCTTGTGTGATGGAAATGAAGAAAATATTAAGATTACAACTCCATTGGATTTAAAAATAGGTGAAATTATATAAATCATCATGACAAAAGAAAACGCAACCAATTCAATCACTCCTTTTTTGTGGTTCAATGATAATTTAGAACAAGCACTGGATTTTTATAAATCAATCTTTAAAAATTTTGAAATCCAATCGTTGCAAAGTATGGGCGAAGGAGAACACAAAAAAGTGTTTGGAGCTTCGTTCAAAATCAATAATCAAAATTTTCAAGCGATCAATGCTGGTCCGATGTATACGTTTAACCCATCGATTTCATTTTTTGTTTCATGCGATAATCAAACAGAAATCGATTATTATTGGGAGCAATTTTTAGCGGAAGGACAAGAATTAATGTGCGGATGGATTACTGATAAATTTGGTATTACTTGGCAAATAATTCCTTCGACGTTGGGAGAATACATTCGCTATCCAGAAGGAATGACTGCCATGCGTCAAATGAAAAAATTGGACATTGAAACGTTAAAAAACGCAACCGAAAAATATAGATAAACGAATAAATATGAGCGGAGAAAAAATTACAGTACAAGTTTCTATAAACTCAACTTTAGAAAAAGTTTGGAATGCAATGACATTACCAGAACACATTACGAATTGGTATTTTGCAAGTGCAGATTGGCATGCTCCAAAAGCAAAGAATGATTTGAAAGTTGGTGGAAAATTCATGACGAGAATGGAAGCGAAAGATCAAAGTTTCGGTTTTGATTTCGAAGGAGAATATACTTTTTTAGAACTTCACAAACGATATGATTACATTTTAGAGGATAAACGAGAAATAGCAGTCATTTTCGAAGAGAAAGATGGTTTGGTAACCGTTACAGAAATCTTTGACCCAGAAAATGAAAATCCAATTGAAATGCAACAACAAGGATGGCAAATGATTTTGGATAATTTTAAAAAATATGTGGAGACATTGTAAGTTAGATTTTATTTTCATTAAAGTCTATTCGTAAATCTAGAAGTTTATTGATGGAGGTTGAACAAAGTCGAAACCCCATTTCACCCCCACTTAAACACCTTTCATCGATATTCCATTTTCAAAATAAAACAAACGAATTATCTTCGTAGCAAAATAGACACACATGTTAACTCGTTTTTTGATTGTGACCGTTATTTGGTTGCTGGTAGATTTATATGTTTTTCAAGCTGTGAAAACAGTTTTAAGCGGAATGAACAGTACAACTAGTTCAATCATTCTTTGGGCTTATTGGATCGTTGATATTACATTGATTTTAATTATTCTTTATCTTGGAGCAACAGGGAAATTTTCTCATGGTCCGAATAAGAATTTCAACTGGATTATGGGAGCGATGATCATCATTCTTGTTCCAAAATTAGTTGTAACGCCATTTTTATTAATTGAAGACATTGCTCGATTTGTTCAAGGGACTTATTCTTTTATTGTAACAAAAATGAATGGGATCACAAAACAAGGAAACTTTTTACCTGAACGTCGAAAATTTGTGAGTATTGTTGGGTTAAGCATCGCATCAATTCCATTCATCGGAACGCTTTACGGAGTTGTAAAAGGGAAATATGATTACCGAGTACATCGTGTGAAATTAGCGTTCAAAGATTTACCTGAAGCTTTTCATGGATTTACAATTACGCAATTATCTGATATTCATTCTGGAAGTTTTGATGATCCGATTGCGGTGCAACGAGGTATTGATATTGCGAAATCTCAAAAAAGCGATTTAATGGTTTTTACGGGAGATTTAGTAAACAATCATGCGGAAGAGATGAATGATTGGATTGAACATTTTAGTCAATTAACAGCTCCTTATGGAAGTTATTCTATTCTAGGAAATCATGATTATGGCGATTATATTCCATGGCCTTCAGAAGAAGCGAAAGCTCAAAACTTGGAAAATCTAAAAAAAGTCCATGAAAAAATCGGTTTCAAATTATTACTAAACGAACATTTGCACATCGAAAAAGACGGCGAAAAAATGGCGTTGATCGGTGTTGAAAATTGGGGTAAAAAAGGGTTTGTGAAACATGGCGATTTAAACAAAGCAACTGAAAATTTAGAAGACGATTTATTCAAAATTTTATTATCTCACGATCCATCACATTGGGATGCAGTAACCTTGGATCACGACAAACACATTCATTTAACACTTTCAGGTCACACGCACGGAATGCAATTTGGGATCGAAATCCCAGGATTCAAATGGAGTCCATCGAAATACATTTACCCTCAATGGGCTGGAGCTTATGAGAAAAAAGGGAAATATATATATGTTAACCGTGGCTTTGGTTTCTTAGGATTCCCTGGTAGAGTAGGGATTATGCCAGAAATTACGGTGATTGAATTGGTGAAAGCTTAAATTGTCAATGTTATCAAAGTTACACAGCCATAAACTCAAACGACTTAAATTTGTGAATAAATAAATGAAAATGGGAAAATTCAACGAAATCATAAAATCACAAACACCAACCTTGGTGGATTTTTATGCCACTTGGTGCGGACCTTGTAAAATGATGCACCCTGTTTTAGACGAGTTAAAACAAAAAATGGGAAATAAAGTCAACATCCTAAAAATCGATGTCGATAAAAATCCTGCGGTAGCTGATAAATTTCAAATTCGAGGCGTTCCAACTTTTATCTTATTCAAAAATGGAAAGTTAATTTGGAAGCAAAGCGGCGGAATGAGTGTAAGTACATTAAAGCAAAAAATAGAATCTGTTTAAGAATTCGATATAATTTGAGCGAAGAAAAGGTTTTTAAAATAGATAGGGGTGCGATTAATCGTGCCCCTATCTATTTATAAACATCATCGAACAATCTGCTTTTTTGTGGATAACTTTGTTCTGTTCGAAAGTCAATAAACAAACACAAAATCCCTACTTTTGCAGTTATGAAATTATGCATTGCCGAAAAGCCAAGTGTTGCAAAAGATATCGCTGAAATTATAGGCGCTAAACAGCGTTTTGATGGTTACTATGAAGGTAACGGATATCGAGTAACATGGACTTTTGGACATCTTTGCACCTTAAAAGAACCTCACGATTACAACGAAAAATGGAAGTATTGGAAATTAGAAGATTTGCCAATTATTCCTACAAATTTCGGAATCAAAGTCATCGAGGATTCAGGAGTTAAAAAACAATTTACGACGATTGAACGTTTAGTTGAAAACTGCTCAGAGGTGATCAACTGCGGGGATGCTGGGCAAGAGGGAGAATTAATCCAGCGATGGGTTTTATTGAAAGCAAAATGCAAAGTTCCTATCAAGCGTTTATGGATTTCGTCTTTGACCGAAGAAGCCATTCGTGAAGGTTTTGAAAAATTAAAAGAATCAAAGCAATACGATAATTTATATGCTGCAGGTAGTGCCCGTGCCATCGGAGATTGGATGTTGGGTATCAATGCAACGCGTTTATTCACGAAAAAATTTGGTCAAGGAAAAGTAACACTTTCTATCGGAAGGGTTCAAACACCAACCTTGGCGATGATCGTTCAACGTCAAAAAGAAATTGATGCATTCCGTGGCGAAGATTATTGGGAACTTAAAACAAAATACAGAGATACCGAATTTTTGTGTCAAATAGATCGTTTGAAATCGGCTGATAAAGCACAAAAGGGTTTAGAATATATTCAAGGAAAAGATTTCGAAATTACTTCCTTCGAACAAAAAGAAGGGAAAGAGGGAAATCCAAGATTGTTTGACTTAACAGCCTTACAAGTTGAAGCCAATCGGAAATTTGGATTCTCTGCTGATGATACGTTGAAGCACATTCAGAATTTATACGAGAAAAAGTTTGTGACTTATCCAAGGGTTGATACAACTTATCTTTCAGAAGATTTACATCCAAAAATTCCAGCTGTATTAAATGGAATGAAGTATTATTCTCGTTTGATCGAACCTTTGATGCAGAAACCAATTCCAAAATCAAAGGCCGTTTTCGACGATAAAAAAGTAACAGATCACCACGCGATTATCCCAACTGGAATTGTTCCTTCTGGTATTTCGCCTGCTGAAAATCAAGTGTATGATTTAATTGCGAAACGTTTTATCGCAGTTTTTTATCCTGAATGTAAAGTTTCGAATACAACTGTTTTGGGTCAAGTAGAAAAATTGGAATTCAAAGCAACAGGAAAACAAATCATCGAACCAGGTTGGAGAGCAGTATACGCTGACGAAACAACAAAAAAAGAAACGGCTGACGAAGAACGGATCATGCCGCATTTCGATGAAGGAGAAAAAGGACCACATGAACCTTATGTTCACCAAGGAAAAACAACTCCGCCAAAACCATATACAGAAGCAACATTATTACGTGCAATGGAAACCGCTGGTAAACAGGTGGATGATGAAGAAATGCGAGAATTATTGAAAGACAACGGAATCGGACGTCCTTCTACACGTGCAAATATCATCGAGACTTTGTTCCGTAGACGTTACATCGAACGTAAAAAGAAAAATATAGTAGCCACTCCAACTGGCATGGATTTAATTGATACCATTCAAAGTGAATTATTAAAAAGTGCTGAATTAACTGGAGATTGGGAGCGTAAATTACGTTTGATCGAAAAGGGAGAATACCAATTAGATGTATTCAAACAAGAATTATTTCAAATGGTTCGTGAATTAACAGACGATGTGATTTTCAATTCGCACCGCCGAGTGATTCAAATTATTCCTGAGGGGACAGTCGTTGAAAAACCAAAAGTAGAACGAGCTCCAAGAAAACCAAAGGAAAAAGTTGAATTGGATTCGTTGGATTGTCCAAAATGCAAAGCAGCCAAATTAATGAAAGGAAAAGCCGCACTGGGTTGTTCAAATTTCAAAGAATGTGGTTTCAAAATTCCATTTGAATTATTAGGAAAAAAATTAACTGAATCTCAATTATTAGATTTAATCCAAAAAGGAAAAACAGGTCAAATTAAAGGATTATTAATCCCTGGAAATCCTGAACCTCAAACGGGGAAATTTGAATTAGATGCAGGTTTTAATGTTCAATTGGGATAACAACAATTCATCGTTCAGAAAATTTGAAGTTTTATCTTTAAGTAACTTAGTTTGATCTTAACTTTACAATAAAAATACACGTGAATTTTCTAGATATTTTAATTTTAGTTCCAATCATATATGCAGCTTATAAAGGCTTTAAGCATGGATTGATAATTGAAGTTTTTACATTGTTGGCTTTAGTTGTTGGCTTATATGCTGGAATACATTTGTCAGATGGTGTCTCAAAATGGCTAAAAGGAACGTTCGGTTGGACTTCTGAATATTTACCTGTGATTTCATTTACCGTTACCTTTTTAGCAGTAGGAGCGATGGTTTATTTCGCTGGGAAAGCAATTGAAAGAGTCATTAAGGCAGTTAATTTAACACCTGTAAACAAATTCTTTGGATTATTTTTTGCCGCTTTAAAAATGACTTATTTTGTAAGCGTAGGAATTGTATTGATTGAATCATACGATGAGAAAAGCCATTTTTTTCCAGTTGAAAAGAAAGAAAGTTCGCTTTTATACAATCCAGTTAAGAAAATTTCGACGACGACCATACCAGGAATGAATGAAAGTAGAATCTTCCTGCAAAATGCGTTCAAAGAAGAGTCAGATAGCACAGGTTTAACAGTGGAAGAAATTATAGAAGCGAAAGAAATAGCTGATAGTTTAGGATTAGATGCAAATGATGCGAAAGAAATAAAATCAATCCATGATCAATATGCGAAGTAGCCTTATTTTAGCTTTATTTTTAAGTCTTTTAACGACCGTTACTTTTTCCCAAAAGAAAGAATCGAAATGGCAAAATTTAAGGGATACTAAAATTAATATTTCTAAATCAGGACCTTATATTGGAATACAGAAAGGTCAACTTATGAATTTAGAAATTGGTTATGAGTACCAATGGAAAAAAGTAAAATTGGTTAAACCAAGAACTAATTCGTTGCATTTAGGAATTAGCTACAATTACTTTAACAATGTTTTAGGGTATGAATTTGGCTATTACAACAAAACAGGTCGAGCAAATTTCACTTATGGAATTAATGCAGTTTATTTAACGGATTTTGTTCACAATCGCATTGGATTTACACCTGTTATTGGATATAAGTTATTTGGATTTCATTTACAAGCAGGTTATAATTTATTGACTCCATTAACAAATTTTAAAAATGTGAATGGACCTTTTCTTTCCCTAAGGTTTTTTATTCTAAGGAAACGAGATTTAGATATTAAAAACTAAAAAAGCGACTCATATTTGAATCGCTTTCTTACTATTATTTAGACCTAATTATTCATCACACATTTTCATGAATTCATCCGTTTGTCTTTCTCCCCAAGTTGGAATTAAAACTGATGAAGTATCTTGAGTTGGAAATAAAGGTTTTGCTTGTTCGAAAAAAGGTTTTGCTTTTTTACCTCCACCACCAAACATTTTTGGAGTGTAGAATAAAGCGGCACCTTTTAAATAATAAATTCTTGGATTGTTTGGGTTTGAGTCATTTGGTTTAATTTCTTTTACTTTATCATAGTATTTATTTGCCATGTCTAAGTATAAATCCCTTCTTTTAGAATCTTTTTCTCTATAAGAAATTAACGCTTTAGCATAAGCTGAATAGTAATTCGTAATGAATTCATTTGGATATTTATTTGTCAAGATATCACATGCTGAAGAAGCAGCCATAAATTGTCCCAAAGTTTTTGCAGTATCTAACTGTTGATAGGTTGCTTTAACGCTTTCTTCTAAAGTTTGAGCTTTAAATGCTTGATTTGCGATGCAGATAAGTGCAAAGCTTAATGTTGTGATTATTTTTTTCATTATCAGTTATTAATTTATAATTCGTCTTTGTCAAATTTTGATAAAGATAAGTTGAATCCGATGAATATTGATCGATATAATGGTGGAGTAATAGCATATCGCTGTGAACCATCCATAGAATATCTATAGCCTAATACGTTTTTCGTATTTAATATATTATCAGCACTTAAATAAAATACGGCGAATAAACCTTTTATCGTTGTTAAATAAGATACCGTCATCGCAAAATTTTGATAAGCAGGAGCATGATCTGCTAAAAAACTTGTTGAATTTGGGTTGTAAAAAGATCTTCCGCTTGAATAAGAGTATGTTGCAGAGAAATTTGTTTGAATTTTCTCAACAAAGTATTTCGCAACGATATTTAAATTGTGTTGTGAAACATAGTCAGGTGTTACCTTATCAATATAGTTTTGATAAATTCGTTTTGTATCAATGTAACTATATGAAATCCAATAATCTAAATTTTTAATTGTTTTTTTATCTCGAAAGAAGAAATCAATTCCCTGAGCATATCCATTCCCTGAATTATCCAATTCCCCATAATTAAATCGAAATTGATTTGGGGTATATGCAACTCCTTTTTCACGAACTAACTGATCGTAGCTTTTATAATAACCTTCAATTCTCAATGTACGATTGTTTCCCATTACTTGATAGTTCAACATGTAATGAATGGCTTGTTGAAATCCAGGTCGATAGCCTTGTAATAAATATTGAGTAGATGCAGTTTGATAAAACATACCACCAGCAAATGAAACTTGACTCGCATTATTTATTTTATAGGCAAAAGCTAATCGAGGTACAACGTTTCCTCGAGCAATAAGTTTAGAATATTCACCTCTGAAACCAGGTTTTACAGCAAATCTTCTAAAAGGCTTATATTCTCCTTCTACATAACCTGCAGAAAGTAATTCATCAAATTGTCCAATAAGTGTGTCCAATTTTTGAGAATAAGTAATTCGTTGAATTTCAGAACCTACTAATACATTAAATTTTCTTGAAAATTCATTCCATAATTCCACTCTACCTTGAACGCGATTGTCTGTTTTATACAATGGAGTTCCACCAAAGCCAATATTGTCGATGTTGTTACTAAATGAAAAGGCTGAGAAGTATTTTAATGTAGGTTTAATAAAATATCTAAATGAAGTATTGAAATAGGTGTTTTCGTTTTCTAAATTGAAATTGATTTTATCACCTGCAACAGCTGGATTTGAAATTTGAATTCCTGATTTATTAAAAGAGTTCGAAAAATTCATTTTAAAAATACCATTATTATCATCTGTTTTTGAAACAAATCGAGTAGCAAAACTTCCTCCCTGAGGGACAGTATAAAAATCTACGTTTGTAGGAACTAATTTATAAAATGGTGTAAGATTGGTGTAGTTTCCAGAGAATTCAATTGAATTTTTATTCATTAATTTAGCTCCAGAAACATATAATCCAGCCATATTTGCTCCGATGTTTATGGTGCTTTTCTCAGGTAAATCGTTTGTTTGTAAATCTAACACACCTGAAAGTGCTTGTCCATAACGAGCGGTATATCCACCACTACTAAATGATGTTCCTTTAAATTGAAATGGGTTAAAACGACTTCTTTGAGATACACCTGGAACGCTACTATTAAAAGCATTTTGCGCAATCATTCCATCAATGATCATCGAACTTTCATTCACATCACCACCTCTAACCATTAATCCTGTTTGATCACCACCATTTCGTTGAACTCCTGGTAAAGTTTGAATTGCTCCAATAATATCTCCTTGAGCACCTGCAGTCGTCACAATATCTAAGGGTTTAAGAACTGCAACTGATCGGTCATTATTTGCTTCAATTGTTCCTGCTGTGATAATGACTTCTTCTAAAATCTTTTGTGGTTCTCGAAGTGTTATTGCAAAACTAATTTCTTTATTTTCTAAAAGAACCACAGTGGTGTAATCTTCGAATCCTATACTTGTAACTACAAGTGAATCGTTTCCTTCAAATTTAGTTGAGAAATTAAAAACACCATTTTCATCAGAGCTTGTACCTGTGGTTGCTTTTTTAAGATAAATTGTAGCAAATGGAACGGGTTCTCCTTTTTTATCGACAATTTTTCCTTTTATAGTTGATTGACCATAATTTGTAAATGCAATAAATAGAATTGCAAAGAGTGTGTAAATAGTTAATTTCATAATTATAATTGAAGATCAAAAGTACAAACTTTCGTTAATTGATTTTTGATTAATCGATAAATGGTAAATAATTGACGGTAAGTTGTACTGAATTTCTTTTTTTACTTATTTCAAAGGTAGGTTTAGCGTAAATGTCGTTCCTTTTCCATAGGTGCTATTTACATGAATTGAACCATCATGTTCTTCTATAATTAACTTGACATAATATAAACCTAATCCAAATCCTTTAACATTATGAATATTACCTGTTGGAACACGGTAGAATTTATCGAAAATCATTCGTTGGTCATCTTTTTTGATTCCAAGTCCGTGATCTTCAACTTCAATGAAAAGCATTTTCTTATGATTGTAGGTTTTGATCTTTATTGAAAGGTCTTTATCACTATATTTTATTGCATTATCAATCAAATTATAAATAACGTTTGTGATGTGAACTTGATCTGCATTAACAATATATTCGTCTGCTGAAAATTCTAGTTCTATTGTATTTTCTTCAACTTGATTAAATTCAAAAATATCTTTTGCTTCTTCAATAATTTCATGTAGATTGACCTGTGTTTTTTTCAAAACAAGTTTCTCTTTATCTAATTTTGCAACATTTAAAACACGTTCCACTTGATTTTCAAGACGTTTATTTTCTTTATGTATTATTTCAGCGTATCGTTTTAATCTATCTGGATCTTGCGTAAAATCATTTCTCAATAACATTTCACTAGAAAGGCCAATGGTAGAAATAGGAGTTTTTAATTCATGAGTCATATTATTAATGAAATCATTCTTCACTTCAGAAAGTCTTTTTTGCTTTAAAATGATGGTTAAAGTGTAGCCAAAAAAGAAAAGAATGATCACAACAATAATTAATACAAAAATCCATGGGGAATAGATATCAATATTCGTTGCATTGATTGATTTGGAAACGACATTTGGAAAATAAACAGTAAAATAATGTCCATCTGTTTTCCATTTTAAATTTTTTGAAGTTATTCCCAACATTGTGTCAGAAATAGGAGAGTAGAGGGAATCTTTTGTAAAATGAATTAGATTTCCGAAAACAATTGAATCTGAAAAGCAATCATAAATTCCATATTGAAAATCTTCATGAATGTTTTCATTATAGAGTTCTCTTTTTAGTAAATTTTCAAGGTAAAAAGGATGTAATTCCTCACTGATATCTACAGAGAAATAATTGGAACTTTGTTGTTTTACAGCGCCATACAAATCAACACTATCTTTATGTTGATTTGTAATACGCTCTAATACATTTCTTAAGGCAATATGTGTTTGTTCTGAAAACTGTTTTAATTTTAATGAGTCTTCTTTTTCTTGAATCGCAATATTTGTTTCTTGAATCGCAATAGTTTTTCGAATCCAAACCATTTGCGTAAACAAAATTGTAGCAAGGGACATTATACCAAGTATAATGACTACATTAATATTTTTAGTTTTCATGTGAAGTTATTACTGAACTTCTAGTGTTGCATCGATTTCTCTTGCCCAAGCTAAAATACCACCGTCTAAATTATATAAATTAGTATATCCGTAACTTTGTTCTAAAAAAGCGATGGCATTTGCACTTCTAACTCCAGAACGGCAATGAACGATAACTTTTTTGTCTTTTAAAATTTCTTCATGTCTAACTGGAATTTCACCTAATGGAATATGTAAGGCATTGATATTAGCATTTTCATATTCATATTCCTCTCTCACATCGATCAATTGAAAATCTTCGTTGTTGTCTATTAATGATTTTAATTCGCTTACTGTAATCGTATTCATGATTTTAATTTTAAAGAAATTAAACTGTAATTATTTACTAAGCTCAAAATTAAGAATAAGAGCTGTAAGAGACAAATAATTAAAGAAGTATTGATTTTATTTAACAATATTAATATGCCCTACCAATTCTTTACGATTGTTAATGATATCTGTATATTGAATTTTCCACGTATAAGTTCCGATTGGACAATCCTCATTTCTGTATTTTCCATTCCACGAATCATTTAATGAATAAGTTGTGAAAATGATTTCTCCCCATCGATTATATATGTTCATTTCAAACTCTTGGATGTTAATTCCAGAAGCTTTAAACTCTTCATTAAATGTTGTTCCATCAGGTGTAAAGGTATTTGGAACATAAATAATTCCCTCATAGAATAGATTCACATTTTCAGAAACTTTGCAATTATTTTCATCAATAAATGTCACTGTATAGGTGTAGTTCTCATCGGGATTAGCGATCGGATTGGAACAAGTTGTACACGATAAAAAATTTGGAGGCGACCAATAAAATTGTCCTTCTACATTGCTTAATGCTATTAGTTGAGCGACTTCTCCTATGTTTAATTGGACTTCTGAACTAATGTCTAAAATAATTTCAGGAAATGTATTGATTTGAACCTTAGCTGTATCAGAACAACCATATTGATCCGAACCAATAACATAATATGTTGTATTCTTAATAGGATGAGCATAAGTTGTATCCTCAAAAGGATTATTTAAAGTGTTAGAGGGAAACCAATAATAAGTGTTTGTTCCATTTGCCCATAATTTTACAGAATCACCATAACATATAGTGGTATCATTTCCAGCATTTACAATTGGCCTTGGAATTTTCACATAAAGACTATCTCTTTTAGTGCCACATGAATTTGTAAAATCACAAAAATAATAACCTTCGTTTGGATTATTTATAACTACCGAATCACCATAAACTGTGTTAATAAACGTTGATGGAAACCAATTATATGAAGTTGCTCCCTCGACAACCACCAATTTACTTTCACCAAGGCAGTATACAATGGTGTCTGGCATTACAGGCATAGGAGGATTAAAATAAACGGATACTAAAACTGAATCATAATAAATGCAATTTTCTGGACTTGTAATTGTCACAATGTAATTAGTTGTTGTAACTGGAAAAGCGATTGGATTATTGATCATAGAATTACTCAAACTAATCGATGGAGCCCATTGATAACTAATCCCACCTGAGCTATACAACTGAATTGAGTTTCCAATGCATAAAGAGGTGTCCTCTATGATCGTTGTATTAGTAGTATATACTTGTAATAAAACTTGAATTGTATCTGCTCCACAACTATCTGAAACAATAACTGTAAACAAAGTTGTTTCATCAATTGTAGCTATTGGTGTAGGACTTGTTGCATCATCTAAATTAGTTGAAGGACTCCATAAATAATTTGTTCCACCATAGGCTTCTAATTGATAAGAAGTTCCTTTACATACAGGAGCAACGGGTTGAACTGCTCCTCCAGCAAAATCACCAATATCAACTTGAAATGTAACTGAATCCGCGGACGAACAGCCAGATGTATCGGATGCGATTAGAGTAACATTGTAACTACCGGCTGTAGCATATAAATGAGAAGGACTTTCTTCAGTAGATGTAGTGCCATCTCCAAAATCCCAAAAATAAGCGTTCCCATTTTGACTATTATTAATGAATAATACTGGTTGCGGAATACATATATATGTTTGAGGTGCACTTACAATGGGCTCAATAGTATTTAACTCAAATTTAAATGCTGCAAGGTTACAGTTTGTACTGTTGTTAGTTGGGGAATATACACCTGGTGTAGTTGTAAAGCCTTGAAGTTGAGCGCCACAAGCAGCACAAACAGCATGATATATATTTCCGTTCTTGTCAAAACGACTTGTCCCACCATCTACATGATTATAACTGGAGTTCACTCCCCCCATAAAAGTTGCATATTTTAGTGAAGAAGCATTTGATCCTAAAAGTGCTATATAAAAATTGTTTCCATTGGTAGTTGGTTGAAAAGCATCAGAAGTCACTTGAAAACCATTTGTTGTGCTATTATGAGCCTGATTACTGAAGTTGGTATTGATTTCACCTCCCCATCCAGTAATGTAAATATCAAAACAATTAGAAACTAAAAATGCAGTGGGTGATATTTCAACATGTCCAGAACCTGCTCCTATCATCGTCGTCCAAATAGTAGAAGTTAAATTGCTATTGTATTTTCGAATAAATTGTCCTGAATTTGGAGTTCCATATAAACCAGGAGTGATAGGCCAATTACTTTCTGTTTGACCATAGATGTACACATCATTATTTAAATCTAATTGAACAAAATAGGCTTGATCATATTCATTTATTCCCATAAATGTTCCTGCTTCAATAATTCCAGTTCCCGCATTAAATTTGGTGACATATCCATCAGAAATACCACCATTAAAACTTAAATCTTCTCCTGTATTGAATGGTAATGTATTTGAATTAGAACCACCAGCAATAAAAACTTTTCCATTGGTTGAAATTTGAACAGAATTTCCTGTTTCATTTCCAGAACCTCCAAAATAAGTTGACCATGAAATATTTGTTAATGCGGTATTTATTTTTAGCAAAATAGCGTCTTGTGTGCCTTGTAATGAATTTTGAGCAGCATTTACTGTTGGGAAATCAACAGATTGAGTTGTACTAGAGATATACACAAATCCGGCATTGTCTACAATTATTTCACCTCTAAAAGGATCTCCATAGTTATAATTTAATACACCAACGTTAATACCATCTGTACCTGTTCCCCCAATGAATGTAGCGCCAACAATTGAAGTGCCAGTTGAATTAAAATGAGTTACATAAAGATCTGCTCCTGAATTATATCCCAATTCATTTTCTGCAATGTAAGGTCCTCCATTAAATGAATTATCAAAAGCAGTTGGAAGAACAGGGAAATTAGAAGAACTCGTAACACCTAAAACATACAAATCACCATTCGCGTCTGTAACTAAGCTATGAGGAGCTTCGTTACCTAAACCACCTAAGTAAGTTGAGAAAAGTAAGTTTGTTCCATTGCTATTGAATTTTGATATGGCCACATCAAAACCAGGAGTTAAATATGTACTGCCATTTAACGTATAATTGAAACTTGTTCCTCCATTATAGGAAATATCAAAAGCCCCTGTTGTGGTTGGATAACTTCCTGGCCCAGTAAAAACAATTCCTCCAGCATATAAATTACCATTTAAATCTGGTGTTGCTGTCATTCCCCAATTATCCATTGTCGCACCTGTAAAAGTGGAAAATGTTAATAAAGGATCAATTATTAAAGTGTAGTTTTTATTATAGTTTTCTGGGAAATCGAATGATATTATTCCATTTTTCAATTTGAATTTTACTTCCACAAATTTCTTTTCTCCATTGATAATGTTCCAAGCGACTGGTTTTTGTTCAATGATTTCACCAAAGCGGTTTTTGATGTGTAAATCTCCATTTTCAGAAATATAATATTTGTCAGAGCCTTCAATTTTGTATTGAATAACAGCGGGATTCATTTGTGGAGCAATTTTAAAACTATATTTCAAATTTGAACTTGTACCCTCAATTAATAAATCAATATTGTTATAATAGTTTTTTAACTCTACTGAACTGAAACTATAAAGCTTCGATTTCCATTTTGAAGGGTCGTTTCCTTGGAAATAATTTCGATAGAAGCTTGATGGATTAGAATTGTTTTTTTCACCTTTCCAATTTGAACCTAAAAAAACGGATTTGATGATTTGAAAATTAATACTTTCATCTTCTTTTAAACTTTTTGAATCATGATCGTGGGATTTTTTGTCATTGAAATTATTAAGCGCATAGGTAAAACCGTCTTTAGTCAAATACATTTCACCCATCGTTAGATCGATTTTATATAATATTTCTTTGTCCCACTGGCCTTCGTTTGGATGCAACCAAATACCTTCCTGCTGAGATTTAGCAGAAAAAGTAATTAATATAATAGCAAGTCCAAGAATTAAACGCATATTTCAAATGTACAAAATATATTTAAAATCATTTTAAATGAGCTATTTACGCTTTTTTTATTAAACGCTTTTTTTAAAGAAAAGTTGCTTTTTAAAAAGTTTAAAAACTATAACGATTTTTTAGCTAAATGGTTTAATTTAAAACACTAAATTTGCACAACATTTCATCAAAAAAGTAATGAGCGACGCAATACAACACGAGTGTGGAATAGCACTTTTAAGATTAAAAAAACCTTTACAATTTTATGTAGATAAATACGGTACAGCGTTTTACGGATTGCAAAAACTCCATTTATTAATGGAAAAACAGCACAATCGTGGTCAAGATGGTGCAGGAGTTGCGAATATCAAATTCGATATGCAACCAGGAGAAAGATACATTTCTCGCCAAAGATCAATTGATAGCAAACCAATTCAAGATATTTTTGATCATATTAACGAACGTTTTCATCAAATTGAAGAAGAAAATCCGGCGTTATTGAAAGATGTTGATTACTTAAAAAAGAATGCTGGTTTTACAGGTGAATTGTTCTTAGGACATTTAAGATATGGAACTTTTGGAAGAAATTCAATTGAAAGTTGTCATCCTTTTCTAAGACAAAATAACTGGATTACTCGTAATTTGGTAGTTGCTGGGAATTTCAATTTAACGAATGTTGATGAACTGTTTGATGTATTGGTTGAAATAGGTCAGCATCCAAAAGAAAAATCAGATACAGTTACAGTATTAGAAAAAATAGGTCATTTCTTAGATTTAGAAAATGATTCAATATATAATGAATTAAAAGAAAAAGGTCTTCCTAAAAAAGAAATTTACGATTACATTGCTCAGAATTTAAATATTGAAAAAATATTAAAAAGAGCATCTGATGTATGGGATGGAGGCTATGCAATGGCTGGATTATTTGGTCATGGTGATGCTTTTGTTATGAGAGATCCAGCTGGAATTCGACCAGCTTATTGGTTTGAGAATGATGAGGTGTGTGTTGTTGCTTCGGAAAGACCTGTTATCCAAACAGCATTCAATTTGAAAGCAGAAAGCATTAAAGAAATTCAACCTGGACATGCGCTGATTATCAAAAAAGATGGATCAGTTTCTGAAAAATTAATCAATGAACCATTAGAGAAAAAAGCGTGTTCTTTTGAGAGAATCTATTTCTCAAGAGGAAATGATATTGAAATTTATGATGAACGAAAAAAACTTGGAGCAGCTGTAGTTCCTCAAGTTTTAGAGTCAATCAATTTTGATTTAGATAATTCTGTTTTCTCATTTATACCAAATACTGCTGAAGTTTCATTCTATGGTTTAATCAAAGGTTTGGAAGATCATTTAAATGATAAAAAATTCAAAGCAATTTTAGATTTAGGGGCTAATCCTTCAGCTGAAGAATTACAGAAAATTATTTATCAAAGAGCTCGTATAGAGAAGATTGCTATTAAAGATGCGAAATTAAGAACATTCATTACTCAAGATGATTCTCGTGATGATTTAGTAGCGCATGTTTACGATATTACATACGGAAGTGTTAATAGTGGAAAGGATAATTTAGTTGTAATTGATGATAGTATTGTTAGAGGGACAACTTTAAAGCAAAGTATCTTAAGAATATTAGACCGTTTAGAACCGAAGAAAATTGTGGTGGTTTCTTCAGCACCTCAGATTCGTTATCCAGATTGTTATGGTATTGACATGGCTAAAATGGGTGATTTCATTGCGTTTGAAGCAGCTATTCAATTGTTAAAGGACAATGGAAAAGAACAAGTGATTCAAGATGTTTACAATAAATGTAAGGAGCAAGTTCATTTACCAAAAGAACAAATTCAGAACTATGTTAAAGAAATTTATGATGCATTTACGCCTGAACAAATTTCGGCTAAAATTTCTGAATTGTTAACTCCTAAAAACATAAACGCTAAAGTTGAAATTATCTATCAAACTGTTGAAAATCTTCATGTTTCATGTCCAGATAATCTTGGTGATTGGTATTTCACAGGAAATTATCCTACACCTGGTGGAAACAAAGTAGTGAACAAAGCTTTCATGAATTGGGTTGAAGGTAAAAACGAAAGAGCTTATTAATATTTTAGATATAACTAATAGAGAAATGCTGGATTTATTCAGCATTTTTTTGCTCTAGTAAATTTGAAAAATAAAAAACCTGAAAAGAGCTCTATAAAACAGTCGTGAAATTGTTTTATGTAAGAGATTTTGAACTCTTTTCAGGAATCTGCAAGATAAAACTTAAACCAAAGCTGAACAATCGTTATTGAGTCAACATATTACTTAGACGTATTAATTTTCAAATGGTTGGCTTTTTATTTAAATTTCTTCTTTCCCTGATTTTTTCTTCCATTCAAATGTATATCCAATCGATAGTACGTGTTGAGATTTATTTTTATCACTATTAATGTTTTGACCATACAAGTATTTTAGATTGATGGTGTTTGGGCCTTTAAGATTTATATCTATTCCAAAAGAAGCACGATATTTCACAAATTGACGACCTAGTTGAACGTTTTGAGGATTGTAAAAGAATTCAACTGCCGAATTATAACTCATTTTACTTTTCTTAGGAGTGAAAGTTAAAGAAGGTTTTAATCGAATAACGGTACTGAAATCTGCATCATAATTATTTACATCAATAATACGTGTGAAAGTGGATTGATATCGAATTCTAAAACCAATCCCAATTTTTTTTTGAATGGTTTTTTCAAATTCAACATTAAAATTTAATCGATTGGATAGAGAAAAGCTACCGTATTTATTTCGTTGATCTAATAGGCGATAATCAATGGAAGGTTTTATCCATTTGTTTAATTTATATTTATAAGTAATTTCTGGATAGAATAACTGAAAGAAATAGGAATAGGATCTTGTATTAATATCGATTGCTAATTCTGATTTTGGAGATAGTTTTGTTTTAGCACCAATACCTGTCCATACTTCTCTTGTCATTTGACTAAAAGAGTTTAATGAAATCAAAAAGAAAAAGAAAATGATATAACTTTTCATTTCTTTTTAATAATAATTTCACCTAGATCAATCTCAGATTTTCTTTTGGTAATTTCTGTTGAATAAATAACGGCTTTTTTAGTGCTAGCTCCAGCTACTGCAGGAAGTAAATCTTCATAAATGTAAATTGTGTATTTTCCATTTTCAAGAAAATTAAATTCAAATGATCCATCAACACTTGATTTAACATCATCATCAGCAGTTGAATCTTTATCTCCATACATAATGTAAACATCTAAATCAGCTCCAGCGTAAGTTCCTTCTAATACTGTTCCTTGAGAATTGAAATTTTCTATTTTTAGCTTGCCTTTTATTCTTGACGTACCACCTGGTCCTTCAACTTTACGGCATGAAACGATCGCAAATATTGAAAAGAAAATAATGTAAATAGGATTTTTCATAATATGAATTTGATTGATGCAAATATGTAGAAAAAAGGCTTAATTATTTTATTTTTTACTTAAAAGCAACCTTTTTTCATTTTAAATGTATTAATAATTGATTGTAAAATAGAACATTTTAAAAAAATAATAGTTAATATTGGTCAAAGTAAACAAATGAAAATTCTACTCCTATTAATAATTCTAATCTTCAGTTCGAGTATAAAGAGTTTCGCTCAAGTTTTTATTAATGAATATTCTTGCTCTAATATTTCTACTATCACTGATTCTTATGGCGAAAATGAAGATTGGGTTGAGTTATACAATCAAGGAGGTACGGCATTCAATTTAACCGGTTTTTATTTATCTGATAAATCTACTAATCTCACTAAATGGCAAATTCCAAGCGGTTCGATTCCAGCAAATAGTTATAGGTTAATTCATTTTTCTGGTAGAGGTTTAGTAAATGGGTCAGAAATACACCCAAGTTTTACCTTGTCTCAGACGAAGGGCGATTGGATTATATTAACGAATCCGGATGGTTCAACTGTTGTAGATTCTTTGAAAATCATTCATTTAACAAAATCAAATCATTCTGTTGGAAGGCAATCAAATGGTGCTTCTACTTGGAAATTATTTTTGAATCCTACACCAAATGCTTCTAACAGTGGCGGTATTAATTTTTATACACCGAAGCCAATAATGTCTGTTGCTCCAGGTTTTTATAACTCTTCACAAACAGTTTCAATAACTTGTTCAGATCCTACTGCAACGATTAGATATACCTTGAATGGAAGTGATGTGACAAATTTTTCAACTATCTATTCAGGACCTTTAACAATTTCAACTACGACAGTATTAAGAGCCGTAGCTTTTAGTGTAAATCAACCTAGTTTTACAGAAACGAATACATATTTTATAAACGTAAATCATACAATACCAGTTGTTTCAATTTGTAGTGATGGTATCACAGAATTAATAATTGATGGAGATTTTAATGCAACACCAATTGGAGCTTTTGAATTATTTGAGCAAGATAAATCGTTTATTGATGAAGGTGAAGGAGATTTTAATAAACATGGGAATGACTCATGGGCCTATCCTCAAAAAGGATTTGATTTCATCATGCGTGATCAATTTGGTTATAATGATGCAATTAATCACCAGATATTTCAAGAAAAGACAAGAGATGAATTTCAAAAGTTGATTTTGAAACCGGCAGCTAATGATAATTATCCTTTTGAAACAGGTGGAGCATATATTCGTGATGCTTTTGTTCATACTTTATCAATAAGAGCTGGATTAAAACTTGATGAGCGAACTTGGAGACCATGTGTTTTATATGTTAATGGTCAATATTGGGGAGTTTATGAAATAAGAGAAAAAGCCGACGATGCGGATTTTACAAATTATTATTTTGATCAAGATAAATACAATCTTCAATATTTAAAAACTTGGGGTAGTACTTGGGAAGAATATGGTGCTCCAAATGGTATTCCTGCATGGGATAATTTGGTCAGTTTTGTCCAGACAAACAATATGGGTGTAGCTGCAAACTTTAATTATGTTGATAGTTTATTAAGTTGGCATTCACTTGTAGATTATTTTGTTTTTAATTCCTATGTTGTTACTCAAGACTGGTTAAACTGGAATACAGCTTGGTGGAGAGGAATGGATCCTTTAGGAGATAAGAAAAAATGGCGATATGTCTTGTGGGATATGGATGCTACTTTTGGTCATTATATTAATTACACTGGTATACCGAATAATACTGCCACAGCTGATCCATGTAATGTTGAAGCGCTTCCAGATCCTGGAGGACAAGGCCATACAGTTATTTTACAGAAATTGATAGATGAAAATCCAACTGTTAGACAATATTATATTACCAGATACGCTGATTTAATGAATACCTATTTAAAGTGTGATTACATGATTACATTATTAGATAGTATGATCAATGAAATTCAGCCTGAAATGCAAGGTCAAATAAATCGTTGGGGTGGAACCTATGCTGAATGGCAATCGAATGTTCAAGCTTTGAAAAATTTCATTAATACTAGATGTACTGCTATTCAAACAGGAATGGTTGATTGTTATACTCTAACAGGTCCTTTTAATGTTCAATTTAATGTGTCGCCGCCAAATTCAGGTACAATTAAAATAAATTCAGATTTTGCACCTTATTATCCATGGTCAGCTCAGTATTATGGTGGAATACCAACTTTATTAAAAGCAAATGCAAATATAGGTTATGTTTTTGATCATTGGGGATATGTAACAGGGCCGATGTTAAATGGTGATATGGAAGATACTAATTCAATTAACATTACTCAAAATCAAACAATAACAGCATTTTTTGTTATTGATGATGGAGATATAGATAATGATGGATTGACCGATGATGAAGAGACAACAGGTATAGATGATCCTATAACACCTTTAGTACCTTCTTCAACTTCTAATCCAAATAATCCATGTGATCCTTTTACTACTGGTCCAACTTGTGATCCAGATAATGATGGTGTAACGAATCAAAATGAAATTGTAAATGGTACTAATCCTTCAAATCCAGATAGTGATGATGATGGTTTAACAGATGGTGAGGAAATCTCAGGCGTTGATAATCCATCAACTCCATCAATTCCTCAAGGAACTTCTAATCCTACCGATCATTGTGATCCATTCAATTCAACTCCAGAATGTAAAGTGATTCATGGAGTTAATATTCCTACTGGATTTTCACCAAACAATGATGGGAAAAATGATGTGTTAAGAGCCATTGTTGGTCCAGACGTTCAATATTTTACATTTTATATTTACGATCGATGGGGAAATAAAATTCTTCAGACGACAGATTTTAAATTTGTATGGGACGGAACTCATAAAGGTCAATTGGTCAGCGCTGGTGCATATCCGTATGTATTAGATGTTTTTTATTTTGATGGAAAACAAGAAAACAAATCTGGTAATATAACTGTCATTCGTTAAATGAAATTTAGATTATACATATTTTTTGTTTTGTTGGTTTTTCAAGGAATGACCCAGGATTTTCATTTCTCGCAGACCTCACAGTCGCCATTGTTAATTAATCCTGGTTGTGCTGGAGCTTTTGATGGTTGGGAAAGGATTAGTCTGAATCAACGAAATCAATGGATGGGTTCTAATTCAAAATTTACTACCACTAATTTTTCATTTGATGGTAATTTATATAAAAATTTGAGAAAACCAGCTAGTCATATCGGTTTTGGAATTCAATTTTACAATGATATGGGCGGAGATAGTAAATTTGGAACGCGCAATGGTTCATTAACGTTGAGCGGAATTCTCCCAATGGCTCCAGGACATCAAATTTCAATTGGTATTCAAGGTGGTTTTGGAAGTAAACGCGGAGATATTTCAAAATTAACTTTTGAAAATCAATGGAATGGAACTGATTTTGATCCTTCTTTGGCATCAGGTGAAGTCAATTCATTAAATAGTTTTGCTTACGCAGAAGTAGCATCGGGTATTTATTATATCTACGATGCCGGTAAATCATCATTTTCAAGAAATAACGAATCCAAAATTCAATTAGGTTTATCGGGTTATCATCTTAATCAACCTAAATTAAGATATATTCAAGGAACAACTGATCGTTTAAAGAGAAAATATGTTTTTCATGGTTCTATTATTAAAGATATCTTAGATTCAAAATGGTCTATCGATGCAGGCGTTTTTCAATTTATTCAAGGAAGCCATAAAGAAACAATGGTTAGTACAATGTTTCGTTATCGTTTACAAGAAGGAACAAAGCAAACTGGCTTTTATGGTGAAAAAGTAGAAATCACAATAAAAAAAGTCTTAAAGTGAAACATTAACCGTTTTTCATTTATGAAATTTATACCATTTTCAATCTTACACGAACTTTTAGAAATTAATGAATTTGATGAAAATATTGATTATATCGAAATATTTAATCAAAAAAACCTAGAAAACATAAAGTTTAATAATGAAATAATTTCTACAGGCAATTGGAAAGAAATATTGAAATTGTTAAATCATCCCAAAAGTCAATTGTTTTTTTCATGGGTTGAGACAAATAAATCTTTGAGTGAATTTCTAACATTAAAACATCCCAATAAATTATTTAAAGATACATTTCAGCATTTAAATCATGGATTCTCATCTGAGTTTAGAGATTTTATTTCACCATTTGTATCTGACGAAATTTTATCGAACACTTCTATTTCAGACATTAAACGAGCTGAATTAAATTCAAGTTTTTTGTGTTTATTGAATGATCAATTTCGATCAAAAGTTGAGATTGAATTTGTTTCATTAATTAAAGTTCTTCTTAGTTCAATCTCAGATGAGCTAAAAAACAATTCAATAGAAGACGAATTGGTGAAAAAGATTACACCCATTTGTTCTTCAGAAATAGTTTCGATTTTAAATCAATTATCACGTTCAAATTATGCAATTAAAATTCAGTATGTTGATCAACTTTTAAGTGTTATCCATTTTAAAGGATGCACTGTTCGATTCGCAAATTGGATTTTAAATCAATTAAAAAATATCGATTTAAATAAAGAGCATTTTGATAAAATTGAACAATTATCCAATGAATTGTCAAAAGGTAAAATTCATGTAAAAAATAATTTCGAATCGGTTAAATCTTCAAATCAAACAAAGAATAAAAGATTAGCGTTTATTGGAATAATCATTTTTGCAATTATTTCGATTTCGATTTTATACTTCAAACCATTTGAATCAAAAAAGCATAGAATAGTTTCAGAGCATTCGGCATACGAACAATTTACAGTTGCAGAACGAAAAGAAATCGATTCTATTTTAAAATCGATTGAAGCAAGTCAAAATGATAATACTGAAGTAGATCAAGATTCTTTTTTTGGTGAATCAGCTTCATTATACAGTGAACATAAGTTCAAAAACGAAAAAATGAGTAAGTTATATACTGACTTAATATTAGACGCAGCGTTTGAAACGATTGATTTTGAGGTAAATTTGTATGATGAATTTTTATTTATTCCAGGTTCTAAATTTGGCCCATTTGTTTCTCCAAAAGTTGCTAAAGATCAACTGCCTTCATCTTCTTATAGACACCATTTCAATCAAGTTGATTTTAATTATGTGAATGGAATCAAGCAAGTTTACCGTATGAATATGCTCAATGATCATCCATTAATTATTAACGCAATTGGTTCAAAGGATGGTATTTTTGAAATTGAAGATAACAGTGGTGGATTATTAGAAATTTAATCTATACGAGGCAGGTAAATTAACTCTTTAACGATGAAATTTGTTTGAAAGTCTCTATCAATTGTAGCTTTGATTTTTTCTGCTTCTAAATGTGTTCTGAAGTTTCCAACTTTTAAAAAATAATTGGGCGCATTGTAAATAATATACGTTTCAACTTTTGGATACATACTTGTAAATTTAGAACGAGCATCTTCCACCAATTTTTTGTCCGTATCGAAAAATAATTGAATTCTATATCCTGTAATTTGCGGTACGGTAGCAGGAGGAACAATTGCGCTTTGTTGCTTTACTAATTCATCAACACGAGAATCTTTAATTATTTCTACTTTTCCATTTTGAGAAAAAGCAAAATTCATAATTAAA
Organism: Fluviicola sp.; assembly: GCA_021300395.1. Lineage (GTDB taxonomy): Bacteria > Bacteroidota > Bacteroidia > Flavobacteriales_D > Crocinitomicaceae > CAIUKX01. The sequence continues at coordinate 29,332 of JAJTEO010000020.1, forward strand.
ATGGCAATAATTGATGATAGATTTTTCATGTTTTTTCCTTTAGAATTATATAACTCAACACTGAATTCTTTGCAAATGTATAAAATTCAACTAAGCAAATGAAATGCCAGTTAGATTAATATTTTGAAGAACATTAAATGAGAAATGAAAAGCTTATTTAGAAAGATTTTATTTAACGACAAAATTCCTTATTTTTGTAATGTAAATTTTCATTAGATGGAATTCAATAAAGAAAATATTTTAGAAGTATTAGGAACGATTATCGAACCTGATTTAAAAAAAGATCTTGTAACCTTGAATCTTGTTGAACACTTGGTTGTAAAGGACAATCGAGTAGAGTTAACTGTCAATGTTTCAAATCCAGCGCTTCATGCTCGTAAAAGAATGCAAGAAGCTATTGAATTTAATTTAAAACAGAAATTTGGTAACGGAATAGAAATCGTTTCTGCTATCAAAGGGATTTCTGCTGAAGAGCGTAAAGTTCAGAGAAAAATATTACCAGAAGTAAAAAACATAGTTGCTGTAGCATCAGGTAAAGGTGGAGTTGGTAAGTCAACAGTTACTGCAAATTTAGCTGGAGGATTAGCGAAAGCAGGTTATAAAGTTGGTATTATTGATGCTGATATTTATGGTCCTTCGATGCCAACGATGTTTGATGTTGTAGGAGAAAGACCATCGATGTTAGATGTAGATGGAAAACCATTGATTAATCCTGTAATGAGTTACGGAATTAAAATATTATCGATCGGGTTTTTCACTGAGCAAGACAATGCAGTTGTTTGGAGAGGTCCAATGGCAGCCAAAGCTTTAACTCAAATGGTTACTGATGCTTATTGGGGAGAGCTAGATTTCTTATTGATAGATTTACCTCCAGGAACAGGTGATATTCATTTATCTTTGGTTCAAACGGTTCCTTTAGATGGTGTTGTGATTGTGAGTACACCTCAAGAAGTAGCGTTAGCAGATGCTCGTAAAGGGATTAACATGTTCAAAATGGAAGGTATTAACGTTCCAATTGTTGGAGTTGTTGAAAATATGGCTTGGTTTACACCAGCTGAATTACCTGAAAATAAATATTATTTGTTCGGTAGAGACGGAGCTAAAAATTTAGCAGAAGGAATGAATGTTCCATTTTTAGGTCATATTCCTTTAGTTCAAAGTGTTAGAGAAGCAGGAGATGTTGGTAAGCCAGCAGTTTTTCAAGAGAATACACCTACTTCAATTGCTTTTCAAGATTTAGCTAAAACATTCGTTGACGAACTAAAAATTGCTAAAATTAAAAATTCAACTAAAACTCAAGAAAATGTCGTTCAATAAAGAAGAATTAATTCAAAAAGTAAATGAAGCAATCACTGAATTGCGACCTTTTTTGGAAGCAGATGGTGGCGACATGGAATTTGTTGAATTGACAGACGAAGGTGTTGTTAAAGTCAGATTATTAGGTGCTTGTAGCGATTGTTCAATGAGTTTAATGACTTTGAAAGCAGGTTTAGAAGAAGCCGTTAAAAAAATTGCTCCAGAAATTAAATCAGTTGAAGCAGTGAATTTACCTACTTTAGCATAATTTAATATTATAGTTATTGAAGCATGTAAGATATCTTACATGCTTTTTTATTTTTTTAAACTTTTAAGAAATTGATTTAAGATACTTTCGAAATAGAATGTTTACACTAAATAGTATATAGGAACTTAATTCAATTTTGTACTTTTGATAAAAAATTAGAACATGTTAAAATCAATGACGGGATACGGAAAGGCAACTGGAACGTATAACACAAAAAAAATCTCTATTGAAGTTCGATCTTTAAACAGTAAATCACTTGATTTAAATGTTAGAGTTGCTCCGATTTATAAAGAATTAGAGTCTGAATTAAGAAAAGTAATTGGAAATGAATTAGATAGAGGGAAAGTTGATTTAACAGTTTCTTTAGATAGTACAGGTGAAACTAAATCTTATGCTATCAATCAAGATTTGGCAAAAGCATATTACAAAGATTTAAAAGCATTTAATGATTCTGTTGGTGAAAAAACGGAAGATTATTTAGCTTTAATCTTAAGAATGCCGGATATTTTCATCAATGAAAAAGATGAACTTTCTGAAGAGGAGAAAAACTGGTTGATTAATTTATTGAAAGAGGCTACGGATCACTTAAATGTTTTTAGAAGACAAGAAGGTGAAGCACTTGAAAAAGAATTTACTGAGCGTATCGAAGATATTAGAAGATTATTGTTGGAAGTTCCTAAATACGAAAATGAAAGAGTTACTGTCATTAAAGAACGTATGCGTAAGAGTTTAGAAGAAATTGCTAATTCAACTTACGATGACAATCGCTTGGAACAAGAAATGATTTTTTACATTGAGAAATTAGATGTGTCAGAAGAGAAAATGCGTTTAATGAATCATTTAGATTATTTTTTAACTACGATGAAATTACCTTCAGCAGGTAAGAAACTAGGATTTATTTCTCAAGAAATAGGTAGAGAAATAAATACTTTAGGTAGTAAAAGTAACCACGGAGAAATGCAAAAATTGGTGGTTGACATGAAAGATAATTTAGAAAAAATTAAAGAACAAATATTAAATACGTTATAAAATGACTTTTTCGAAAATTGGAAAATGTGTTATTTTTTCAGCTCCGTCAGGGGCTGGTAAGACAACGATTGTTCATCATTTGTTGAAAAGGAATCTTGGATTAGAATTTTCTATTTCAGCATGTAGTCGTGATCCTAGACCGAATGAATTGGATGGGAAAGATTATTATTTTTTAGGTATAGAAGGTTTTAAAAAGCACATATCGGATTTATCGTTTGTCGAGTGGGAAGAGGTTTATACAAATAACTACTACGGAACTTTAAAGTCTGAAATCGAGCGTATTTGGGAAAATGGAAATACGGTTATTTTTGACGTTGATGTTATTGGTGGATTAAATTTGAAAAGAATTTTTGGTGAAAATGCTTTAGCAATCTTTGTTCAACCTCCAAGTTATGACGAACTAGAGAAAAGATTACGTCATAGAAGTACTGAGACGGAAGAGAAAATTCAACAGAGAATGTCAAAAGCAATAACAGAACTTAGCCATGCTGAAGATTTTGATCAAATATTAGTAAATGATAATTTGGAAAAAGCTTTCATTGAATCAGAAAACTTGGTTAAAGCTTTTATTACTAAATAAGCATGAAAATAGGATTGTATTTTGGTACGTTTAATCCAATTCACGTTGGTCATTTAGTGATAGCTAATTACATGGCCGAAAACACTGACTTGGATCAAGTGTGGTTAGTTGTTTCTCCTCAAAATCCTTTAAAAGAAAAGTCCACGTTATTGGCTGATTATCATCGATTAGCTATTGTTCAAGAGGCAATAGAAGACAATCCTAAATTGAAAGCAAGCGATATTGAGTTTCATTTATCCAAGCCAAGTTATACTGCTACCACTTTAGCATATCTGAAAGAAAAACATCCTAGTCATACGTTTTCTTTAATCATGGGAGAAGACAATTTACGTACCTTACATAAATGGTATAACCATGAGTTTTTATTGAATAACTATACATTTTACATTTACCCTCGCGTATTAACCATTCAGGAGGAACAAGAATTAAGTATTGTAGAAAATGTTTCTTCTAATTCATTTTCGGGTCATAAAAATATGATTATTTGCAATGATGCTCCGTTAATGAAGATATCTGCAAGTTTTATAAGACAATCAATTAAGGAAGGTAAAGATGTTCGTTATTTATTAACTGAACCTGTTCTGAAATACATTGATCAAATGAATTTTTACAGGTAGTTTCAAAATGAAACAGACAGATAAAGGTATATTAATTAATCGAATTTCATACGGCGATAGTAGTTATATTATTACATTCTATACCTTAGAAAAAGGGATACAAAAATTTATTTTTCAAGGAGTTAAAAAAAAGAAAATTCCTGTTTTCCCTTTACTTGTAGCTGAGATTACTTATTATAAAAGGCCAGATAGTGAATTAGGTAAATTAACGAATATTGATGCTAAAAATCAATTATTGGAATTATCTTTTCATCCTATAAAATCAATCATTTCTTTTTTTATTGCAGATGTTTTAAATAAATGCTTAAAACACGAGGAACAAGATGAGGAATTGTACTACTTTTTAGAGAAATTTATTCTTCATTTGAATGAAGAAGAGGAATTAGCTCACTTACCAGTTTTCTTTTTGACTGAGTTCTCAAAACATTTAGGAGTATCACCAAATATGTCGACTTCAGTAGACGCTATTTATTTCAATGTGATTGATGGAGAGTTTTCTTTACTTCGACCTACTGGAGATATTTATTATGAAGGAGAAACAGCTAAATTAATTTACTGTCTTTTTGAAAATGATTTAAAATCAAATGCATTCACAAAATTGGATCGTAAGAAAGCGCTTGATGCAATGATTCAGTACTATCAAATTCATATTCCACAATTTGGTAATTTAACATCGTTGCCAATTATCTATGATATTTTATACGCATAAAAAAAGGCTATCAGTTTTGATAGCCTTTTTTTGAAATATTTGAGAATTAATCTCTAGGTTCTTTTATATATACTTTTGAGAAATCAATTGCCTCCATAGAGTTTGTTTTAAAATCTCTAATTCTAGCATTTACCATCAAAATAAAGTCTCCCGTTAAAATTGGCATTACTGGACATCTATCAATGATTAATTGATCACATTTCACCATTAACTCATTTCTTTTTTGAGGATTTACTTCTCTTAAAGCTTGTTCGTATAATTTATCGTATTCTTGATTTTTGAATTGGAAACCATTTAATAAATAATCAGCACCATGAATGTTTCCACCATAGAAAATTGATAAGAATGTTTCAGGGTCTGGATAATCAGCAATCCAACCACCTCTCCAAATCTTAGCTTGTCCAGATGCAATTGCTTTATCTCTTTCTTTAATTGTACAAAGTTTAATTTTTAAGTGAAGATTTAAATTTTTATTTAATGCACTTACAACACCTTGAACCATTCTGTGAGATTTTGAACCTTCTTTTGTATTTACATAAATAGAAAGAGCTGGAAAATTTTTACCATTAGGATATCCTGCTTTTGCTAATAATTCTTTTGCTAATTCAACATTGTAAGAGTGACCAGTTACTTTATTGTTTGGGTAGATATCCATTGGTGGAACAAACCCATTTAAAGCAGGGTAACCTTCACCTTCCAAGTTTGTATTTACAATTTCTTGTCTGTCTACTGCTAAATTAAATGCTTTACGAACATTTTCATCTTTAAACTCTTTACTTTGACAAGCAAAGGCAATATATGCCATACTCATGCTAGATTCGTTCTCAATTTTATGTTTCACATTTAAACCTTTTTGAGCATCTTGAAGTGATCCTAAAATGTTTTCAATTTCTTCAACAGGTATTTCCATTACAACATCAATCGCTTTCTTTCTAAAAGCCATCAATTCACTTCTCTTATTTTTAGAATAAGTTAAACTGATTTTATCTAAGAATGGTAATTGATTTCCAAAATTGTCTTTTCTCCAATAATTTGGATTTCTATTTAGAATAATTTGTTGGTCATTTGCGATTTCTAACATAAAAGGTCCAGTTCCAACAGGGTGTTTGCTAATTTCTTCTCCATATTTCTCAAAAGCTTCTTTTGGAACAATGCTTAATCCTGTGTGAGATAAAATTTTCTCTAAACCTATAAAAGGTTGGTTCAATTCAATCTTAACAGTATTAGCATCTACAACTTTAATTCCAGAAACACTTTTTCCGTTAATTCCATTTTTAGTAGCTTCCATAAAAGATTTAGCACCTTTAATGTAATTCGTTAATAAGTAACTTACTTGATTGGAGTGTAATCCCGAGCATGCTAAATCCAATGAAAATTTAACATCTTCTGCTGTTAATTCTCTTGAGCCATCGCTGAAACAATCATCTTCATGAAATTTCACTCCTTTTCGAATTTTAATAGTATAAACAGAAGCATTTCCATTCATTTCAAAAGATTCAGCTATTAAAGGAGTTGCTTTTAAACTTGTTAAATCAATTTTGAATAAAGGCTCATACATTTGACCTAAAACTCTTTGAGAAAATACATCGATAGATTCTATAGGGAATAAGGAAGCAATTTTTTCAGAGGACATGAATTTTAATTCACCTCCATATTGTTTACCTCCTACTGCCACTTTCATTTTTTCAGAATTTGATCCTGAACAAGATATTAGTAAAACAGTTAACAGTGAATAGACAAAAATTAGTTTTGTTCGCATTTTTTAAATTGTATTTTTTAAATTTTCAACTTTTGAATTTAGTATTCAAAATTAAGAAAACCTAATTTTAAAACTACTATCTTTTATAAATTAATTAAATCCTATTTTTTCTCTAACACGATCTAAAACTTTTCTTGCTACTTTTTTAGCTTTTGTAGCACCTAATGCTAATGCTTTATCAATTTTTGTTGTGTCAGCCATTAATGAATTATATAATTCACGTTCACTTTTGAATTTTGTTAAAATTAAATCATAAAGAGCAATTTTAGCATGGCCATAACCATATCCACCAGCAATATAATTGGTTTTCATTACTTCAATTTCTGCTTCTGAAGCTAATAATTTATAAATTGCGAAGATATGACAAGTATCAGGATCTTTAGGTTCTTCCAGTTCTTTACTATCAGAAACTATTGACATGACTTGTTTCTTCAATTCTTTTTCAGGTAAAAATATATTTATAAAATTCCCTCTAGATTTGCTCATTTTTTCACCATCAGTTCCAGGAATCAACATTGTATCTTCTTGAATTTTGTCTTGAGGTAAAACGAAAGTTTCTCCCATTTTATGATTAAATCGTGCTGCAACATCTCTTGTCATTTCTAAATGTTGTAACTGATCTTTACCAACAGGCACGATTTCAGCATCATATAAAAGTATATCTGCGGCCATTAATATTGGGTAGCTAAATAATCCAGCATTTACATCCGCTAAACGATCGCTTTTGTCTTTGAAACCATGAGCTAATGTCAATCTTTGGTAAGGGAAAAAGCATAATAAGTGCCACATTAATTCAGTAACTTCAGGAATATCACTTTGTCTGTAAAATACTGTTTTTTCAGGATTAATTCCAAATGCCAACCATGTTGCAGCTGTAGAATAGGTATTAGTTCTCAATTCATCTCCATCTTTAATTTGAGTTAAAGAGTGCATATCTGCAATAAACATAAACGATTCATTAGCAGGATTATTTGCCATCTCAATTGCTGGAATAATTGCGCCTAATAAATTTCCTAAATGCGGTGTTCCAGTACTTTGAACACCTGTTAGAATACGTGCCATTTGATTCTTATTTTTTGGCTAATTTACTCATAATTTTAGCAAAAAGGATGAGAGTTGTTGAGTTGAATTTGATTTTTGTATATTTGATAAGTGAAGTATTGGAAATTCATAGGAGGAAATAGTTGGAAAATTTATGTTGGGATTGTGTTTTTCTCGACAGGGATAATATTATATCCTTTTTTTTTAATTGTACTTGCCGTTCCAAGTTGGAAAAAAGTAAGTTTTAAATTATCTATACTTTGGAGTTGGTTGATTCGAATTCTTTGTTTTTACCATGTTTATAAAGTTAAAAAGTCTCCGTTGCCTGATGGACCTTATGTAATTGTTGCAAATCATGCCTCTTATCTTGATATTTTTTTGATGTGTACGATAATGCCTCAACATCCTTTTGTTTTTTTAGGTAAAAGTGAATTGTTGAGCTATCCTATTTTGGGAACATATTTCAGAAAATTGCATATTCCTGTTTTTAGAACCGATAAACGTAAAGCAGCAATGTCTTTTATTCAGGCAAAGAAAATGGTGAAAGAAGGTTGGAGTTTAATGATTTTTCCGGAAGGTGGAATTGCTGATGAGAATTTACCAAGGATGATGCCTTTTAAAGACGGCGCTTTCAAATTAGCGAAAGCATTGAGTGTACCTATTGTTCCGATAACATTCACAAATAATCATCTGTTATTTACCGATCCTGGAAGTTGGTTTGGTGGTGCTAGACCTGGTGTTTCAAAGGTTCATATTCATGAATTTGTATCCGTTGCTGAAATAGGACTTTTAACAGATAAAGAATTGTTGAAATTGTGTTTTGATATAGTAAATCGTCCATTGATCGATGCGTTTCCGGAAATTTGTAAAAGTGATTTAATTTAGAGTTTTACCATTTAGATACTATTTTTTCAAATAAACCTTCTTTTCCCTATCTTTGACAAAATTTTTTTTATGAGAGTTTATTTAGATAATGCTGCTACAACACCTGTAGCTCCCGAAGTAATAGAAGCAATGATTCCAGTATTAAAAAATGATTTTGGAAATCCATCTTCTTCTCATTCTTTTGGTAGACAAGCAAAAGGTGTAATTGAAACTGCACGTAGGACTATTTCTAAATTATTAAACTGTCAATCTTCTGAAATAATATTTACTTCAGGAGGAACAGAAGCCGATAATATGGCCATTTATTCAGCTGTTAATTTAATGGGTGTTAAACATATAGTTACATCTGAAATTGAACATCATGCTGTTGGACATACAGTTGAAGCGCTTATTAAATCTCATGGAATTAGAGTGAGTTTTGTAAAATTGGATGAAAAGGGTAATGTTGATTTAAAAGAACTTGAAAATGTATTAATTACAGAAGATAAAACGTTGGTTTCATTAATGCATGCCAATAATGAAATTGGTACAATATTACCACTGAAAAGAGTGAGTGAGATGTGCCGTAAATACAACGCTCTTTTTCATTCCGATACTGTCCAAACGATGGGTCATTATGCCTTTGATTTACAAGATTTAGATATTGATTTCTTAACTTGTGCAGCACATAAATTTCATGGACCTAAAGGAGTTGGGTTTTTATATGTCAACAAAAAAGCAAAAGTAGAATCATTAATTCATGGTGGTTCTCAAGAAAGAGGCTTAAGAGGTGGAACTGAAAACGTTCACGGAATTGTAGGTTTAGCTAAAGCGATGGAGTTGGCTTATGTAGATTTAGAAGAACATCAATCACATGTTCAATCTATTAAAACATACATGATTGAAACATTAAAGTCATCCTTATCTACAGTTGATTTTCATGGAGAAATTGAACCTTCAAAAAGTTTATATACGGTGTTAAACGTAAGTTTTCCATCTTCTGAAAGAGGAGGGATGTTATTGTTTACGCTTGATTTGAAAGGTGTGGCATGTTCAGGAGGTAGTGCTTGTACATCAGGCGCAGCTAAAGGTTCACATGTTTTAGAAGGAATTAAAGCTGATACAACTCGTCCAAATGTTCGATTTTCATTTTCAAGGTATACAACGAAAGAAGAAATTGATTTTGCAATCGAAAAAGTAAAAGAAATTTACGAAGAGATATTAGCATAGTTTAAGAATTTTCTGTAATTCTTGTGTTTCTCAAAACTTTCGTTATTTTTGAGAAAACCGTAAACGTTGAGTAAAGCTAAAAAACACATATTACTTTTAAGTTCTTGGTATCCATCGAGGATAAGTCCATTTTTAGGAAATTTCATTCAACGTTTTGCTCAATTAATAGCTACAAAATACCAAGTTTCTGTCATTTATACCATTGCAGACGAATCGATTTCTGAATTTGAAATAGTTGATTCAAATATTGGGAATTTAAGAGAAATCATTGTTTATCATCCGAAAGGAAAGTCGTTTTTACAAAAATTACTTTATCAAATAATGGCTTTTAATAAAGCTGCAAATAAGGTTCAGGACGTAGATATAATTCATGCAAATGTCATCTTCACAAAAGGCTTACAATTTCTTTTGGCAAAGCGAAAATATAAAAGACCTTTATTATTACTCGAGCATGCATCTTACTATAGAAAAGAAAAACGAGAAGATAGATCTATATATGAAAAATTGATTTTATTTTTAATTAAGCGTAAAATTGATCACTTAGCTGTTGTTTCAGAATTATTAAAAAAAGATATTGTTGTTGATTTTCCAAGTAAATCCATTTCTATTTTACCTTATCATTTAGAATTGAGTTTATTTGAACCCAAGAAACAAATGAAAGAAATTTCTGATTCAGAAAAGCCAACTCAATTCATTCATGTTTCTACGTTAGATGAAGCTGTAAAAGATCCTAAAGGAATTTTAGATGCATGTAAGGTTCTTGTTAATGGAGGTCAAACAAATTTTCATTTGACGATTATCAGTGATGAGCCATATTCTAAATGGGAAACATATTTGTACTCGAAAAAAATTACTGAATATGTTACCTTTAAAGGTCCTTTGGCATGGAATGAATTAGTGCCATTTTACCAAAATTCGGATGCATTTATATTGTTTTCAAAATATGAAACTTTTTCTATTGTGTTAAAAGGAATGTATAAAATGATGAATAATAAAGGGAAATTCAATTCTACAGTTATTCGAAATCATGCTAAGTTATTTTCAAAAGAACATGTTTTAAAGACTTATAAGCATTTGATTGATTCAATGATTTAATAATCTAAATGAATAAAAAAGACGTTCAAGAAGCTGCAGTACATTTTCTTCAATCTAAAATAGATGGATTAAAAATAGTATTGGATGATATTTGTAATTCTACTTCGGAAGATTCAAAAAGTTCAGCTGGTGACAAGCATGAAACCGCAACTTCAATGGCTCAATTAGAACAAGAAAAGCTTTCTAAGCAGTTACAAGTTTTCCTTAATCAACGTGCTGTTTTAGATAGGATTGATTCGTCTAAAATGCATCATAAAATTGAAATAGGAAGTTTAATCCTTTCAAATAAAGGGTGGTTTTATTTTTCATCTGGATTAGGAATGATCAGTGTTAATAATGAAAATGTGTTTTGTTTGGCATTACAATCTCCAATAGGAGAATTATTAAAGGGTAAGCAAAAAGGAGAATCTGTAGTTTTTAATGGGTCAACGACTTCTGTTTTGGAAGTGTATTAACATTTAACATTATTCAGCTGAATCATCTAATTTTGTTTCTTCAGATTCATTTGAACTTACTATTTCTGAAGAGTTTGAATCACTTTTTTCTACAGCGTTAATTGTTTTAACTTTTGGAAAGTAAGCACGTTGTCTAATAAAAATCAAAACAATTCCAGAGGTAATTGCGAAATCAGCTAAGTTCCATATCGCCGGAAAAACTTCATTTCCACCAATACCTGGAATCCATTGAGGCCAATGAGCTTCAAATTTGAACATGTCTACTACATTTGCAAATAGAAAACCAGTATGACGTGTTTCAACTTGTCCGAAAATTCCACAATCGCTCTTAATTCCTGAACCTTCTAAATGATTAAAAGGCATACAAGGATCGTATTTAAAAACAAAATCATAGAACATCGAGTCAATTAGATTTCCTGCAGCTCCAGCTAATATAAGTCCAACAGCAATTAAGAATTCACGTTTAACACCTTTTTTCGCTTGTTGTAACCAATAATATCCTATTCCAATAATCGCAATGATTCTAAATATACTTAAGGCTAATTTATGCCAAGCTTGAGAGCCAAAAGTTGTTCCAAAAGCCATACCTTGATTTTCAATATAAATCAATTTAAACCATTCGCCGGCAATTGGAGATTCTTCTCCAGGTGAAAAATGACTTTTGATATATATTTTAATTGCTTGGTCTAAAAATAAAATGAGGGCAATGATAGCCCCCACAATAAATATATTTTTCTTCAATGCTGAATTCACATTAATCTTTTTGAATGTTTTTAGCTTCTATACTCATAGTTGCATGAGGTACTAACATTAATCTCTCTTTTGGGATTAATTTTCCGGTAACTCTACATAAACCGTACGTTTTATTCTCTATACGAGTCAATGCGTGTTGTAAACTTTGAACAAATTTTTCTTGACGAGCACTTAGTTGAGCAACTTCTTCACGTGATAATGTTTGTGAACCATCTTCCATCATGTTAAATGTACGACCAGTATCATCTGTACCATGATTATCGCTGTTTGATAAAGAAGCACGAAGTAATTCGTAATCTTCATTAGCTTCATGTAATTTACGTTGAATTAATTCTTTAAACTCCTGTAGTTCTGAATCTGAGTAACGTGTTTTTTCTTGTGACATTTGTGTATATTTTAAATATTTTGAAAAAGCATTTTTAATGGAGGCAAATATAAACTAAAATTAGAAATGACAATATAGAAGTTTTCCACTATGATTAGTTTTTGTTTATAAAATTTAAATTAAGCAATATACTCTAATAAAAATTCTATTTTTCAACACTTATATGTCTTTAATTCTTGAATTAATCAATAATTTGTAAAAAGAAATAATGTAACTTTGTTTCATGATTAAGTTATTCTTAGGGAATCGTTCGGTTGTATTGTTTTTATTGCCTTTTGTTATTGCAATATATGTAATGTTGAATACTTCTTCTAACTATTTCACCTATTCAACAGTTTCAAATTTTGGTTTTTGGGGTACTCAGAAAATGCCTTTTTCAATATTAACAAGCCAAATTATTGCTAGCTTTTTCATTCTTTTTAATGCTGTCGGTATCAATGCTATTTTTAACTGGAATGAATTTTTTGGAAGAAATAGTTTTATGCCTTCTTTACTATATATCATATTAATGAGTTTTTACCATTCATTTTATGAAATTGATGGTTTATTGGTTGCTCATAGTTGTATAATTACTACACTTTTCCAATTATTTAAATTGAGACAAAATGAAGAAGGTAGAAAACTGGTTTTTAATTCTGCTTTTTTAATAGGAGTTGCTGCAACTTTTCATCCTCCATTATTGTTTATTATGCCAATAGTAATATTCATGATTTGGACAATTAGACCTGTTGTAGTGCGAGAATTGGTGTTGGCTTTATTAGGATTTGGAATACCAATGATTTATGCAGGACTATATTTGTTGTTTACAAAGGCAAAAATCAACTTTCAATTATTAGAAGTTCATGAGAATTATAATAGGCATCAATTTGATTTTTTAGTTTCATCGGGGATTTTTCTTTTTTCTTTTTTCTTAAGTGTAATTAGTATTCAGGCAAACATCAAGAAAAGTTCTATTCGTTTGAAAAAGTTAGTGCAAATTCTTTGGTGGTTAATCTTTACTTCTATTGCATTGGGCTTGATGGATTATTTTTATTTCAACCAAATAGAGCGTTTTAACTTATTGATGATCCCATTATCTTTTTTATTAACATTCTCATTTACCCATAAAACGTTGTTTCACGTTGCAAATGGGCTTTTTTATAGTACCTTGATTTATTCTTTTGTTAAATTTTTCTTGTAAAATCAACGATTCTCTTTCGGATAATTGACTAATTTTGCAGTAAAACTATGGAAATATAACTTTGTTAGAATAAATAGGGTTGTAGTTCAAGGTTTAAAGAATTGAAGTTTAATGATATATGTTTATGAAAAGCATATATAAAAATAAATAAATATGAAATTTGGAGTAGTTACTTTTCCTGGTTCAAACTGTGATGAAGACATGGTTTATGTATTACAAGACATTTTAGGTCAAAAAGTTGAGCAATTATGGCACAAAGATACTGACTTGAAAGGTGTTGATTTTGTAGTGCTTCCAGGTGGTTTTTCGTATGGTGATTATTTAAGATCTGGTGCTATTGCGAAACTTTCTCCAATCATGGGTGAAGTGATAAAACATGCCAATAAAGGTGGTTACGTTATGGGAATTTGTAATGGTTTTCAAATTTTAACTGAATCTGGTCTGTTAGAAGGAGCATTATTACATAACAATCAACAAAAATTCATTTGTAAAAATGTTCATATCAAGCCAGCTTCAAAAGCATCAGCAATAACAAAAGGTTTAGAATTAGAAAAAGCTTATAAAATTCCAATCGCACATGGTGAAGGTAGGTTTTATGCTTCAGAAGATTCTTTGAAAAGCATTTTAGACAATGAACAAGTTATTTTCAACTATTGTTCTGAAGATGGAAAACTAGCAGATGAATTCAATCCAAATGGATCATTGTTGAATATCGCTGGGATTTCAAACAAAAATAAAAATGTATTTGGAATGATGCCTCATCCTGAAAGAGCTGCAGATCACTTGTTAGCGAATGAAGATGGGAAAGCTATTTTTGAATCATTATTGAAATATTGTTAAATTAATTTTCCTTTTAAAGGAAATAAAAAAATAAAAATGAAGGTATTACTTCTTGGATCTGGTGGTAGAGAGCACGCTTTTGCATGGAAAATTGCTCAAAGTTCAATGTTAGATGAATTGTATATTGCACCAGGAAATGCTGGTACACGCAATCATGGTACAAATGTCGACATTGATACAAATGATTTTAATGCAGTTAAAACATTTGTGCTTGATCACGGAATCAATATGGTTGTAGTTGGTCCTGAAGATTTATTGGTAAAAGGAATTAGTGATTTTTTCTCTGCTGATGCGGAATTAAAAAATGTTCCAGTAATTGGACCTAATCAACATGCAGCTCAATTAGAGGGAAGTAAAGATTTTGCAAAGAAATTTATGTTTAAACATAACATTCCTACAGCAAAATATGCCACATTTACAAAAGATACTTTAAATGAAGGTTATGCGTTTTTAGAAACGATGAAACCTCCATACGTTTTGAAAGCTGATGGTTTAGCAGCTGGAAAAGGAGTGTTGATTTTGAATACTTTAAAGGAAGCTAAAGCTGAATTGAAAAGTATGTTAGCTGATGCCAAATTTGGTGATGCTAGTTCAAGAGTTGTTATTGAACAATTTTTAAAAGGAATTGAACTTTCAATGTTTGTAATTACAGATGGTGAATCATACAAGATTTTACCTGAAGCGAAAGATTACAAAAGAATTGGAGAAGGTGATAAAGGATTGAACACAGGTGGAATGGGAGCTGTTTCTCCAGTTCCTTTTGCTGATGCAACTTTCAAAGAAAAAGTTAAAAATCAAATTATTATTCCTACAATAAAAGGATTTAAAGCAGACGGAATCGTTTATAAAGGATTCGTTTTCTTTGGTTTAATCAATGTTAAAGGAGAACCATATGTAATTGAATACAATTGTAGAATGGGTGATCCTGAAACTGAAGTTGTAATTCCTCGTTTGAAATCAGATTTATTAGATTTATTTGAAGGCGTTGCTTCTCAAACGTTGTCTGAAAGAGATGTTCAATTCGATGAGAGAAGTGCTTGTACAGTCATGATGGTTTCGGGAGGTTATCCAGAGGAATTTGAAAAAGGTAAACAAATTTTCGGATTAAATGCTGTTACAGATAGTCTTGTTTTTCACGCAGGTACTAAGTCAGATGGTCCTGCAGTGATTTCTGCTGGAGGTCGTGTTTTGACAATTACTTCATATGGTAAAAACATTGAGTTTGCTTTGGCAAAATCTTACAGTTCAGCAGAAAAAATCGAATTTGAAAACGCTTATTTCAGAAAAGATATAGGTTTTGATGTAATCTAATTCAGAAAATTGTATTAGATTTACTCGTATTAGAAAAAAATGGAATCCGAACTGATTATAATAATCGCAACGCTAGTTTTTTCTGCGTTTTTCTCTGGGATGGAAATCGCTTTTATCGCTTCAAATCGATTAAAAGTTGAAATGGACCGAACAAAGGGGACATTGAACGGCCGAATTCTAGGAGTTTTCTATAAAAACGAATCACATTTTATTGCTACTTTATTATTAGGTAATAATGTTTCATTGGTTGTGTTTGGAATTTCTGCAGCGGCATTATTAAATCCAATAATTGAAAGTTGGGGTATAACAAGTGAAGGAGTAATCTTAATTATTCAAACTACCTTATCTACTTTATTAGTTCTAAGTACAGCTGAATTTTTACCAAAAGCATTGGTTCAAATTAATCCTAATGGTTATTTAAAATTTACTTCAATAATAATGATTTCATTGTATTGGATTTTATATCTTCCAACACAATTAATCGTTTTTTTGAGCAATGGATTTTTAAAATTAGTAAAATCTGAAGGAGATGACAATTCTCAAAAAGTATTTTCTAAAGTAGATTTAGAGCATTACGTTCAGGATATTAATGAACGTATTAAAGAAGAACAAGAATTCGGAAATGAAATGCAAATTCTTCAAAATGCTTTGGATTTTTCAAATTTAAAAACACGTGATTGCATGGTTCCACGAATGGAAATTGTAGCTATCGAAGTAGAAGAAGAGATTGAAGATTTACAGCAACTATTTATTAATAAAGGATTATCAAAAATTCTGGTTTATAGAGATAGTGTTGACAATATTATTGGTTATGTTCACTCTTTTGAGATGTTTAAAAAACCACAATCAATTAAACAAATCTTATTGCCTATTTCTTTTGTTCCTGAAGTTATGCCTGCAAAGGAATTAATGGAGCTTTTTTCAAAACAATCAGGAAACATTGCTGTAGTAGTTGATGAATATGGAGGAACATCAGGAGTTATCACGTTAGAAGACGTAATTGAAGAAATTTTTGGTGATATTGTGGATGAACACGATAAAGAAGATTTACTTGAACAAAAAATATCTGATTCAGAATTTATTTTTTCAGCAAGATTAGATATCGATTACATTAATGAAGCCTACAATTTAAGTCTACCAGATTCAGATGAATACGAAACACTAGGTGGATTGATTATAAATACAACAGAATCGATTCCTGATTCTGGGGATGAGGTAACTCTCGAGAAATACACTTTAATTATAGACCAAGTTAGTGATCGTAAAATCGAAGTGGTAAAAGTTATAGTACTTTAAGTCACCTATATGATTAGAATTTCATTATTATTAATTGTCTTTTTATTTTCATTTTTAACTTTTTCTCAAAAAAAAACGGTCGCAGAATTACCAAATAAATTAAAAGAAATTTCTGGACTTGCATTTTTAAACGATACCGTTTTAATAGCACATAATGATAGTGGTAATGATGCAGAAATTTATTTTTTAGATCTTTTAGGAAATAAAATTCATACTGTAGTAATTGAAAATGCTGAAAACAAAGATTGGGAAGATATCACTGTAGATCAAAAAGGACATATTTATATAGCTGATATTGGCAACAATAATAATACGCGTAAGGATTTATGCGTTTATAAAGTAAATTCTAAAAATATACTCGAAAAAGAAACTGTAAAAGCAGAAAAAATAGCATTCAATTATCCTGAACAAATAGCATTTCCACCAGAAGAAAAGGATCTTCATTTTGATTGTGAAGGAATAGCATTTTATAAAGATTCGCTTTATTTGTTTACGAAATGCAGAGCAGAACCTTTCGATGGGAAAACCTTTTGTTATTCGATTCCATCAAAATCTGGCGTCTACAAAGCAGAGAAACAATTTGAATATGTCTTGGGAAAAGGTGGTTGGTGGAAAGATGCTGTAACTGGTGCTGAAATTAAAAACGATAAATGTTACTTATTGACTTATGATCGATTAATTATTTTCTCATTTAAACATAAAAAGCTAGAATTTTTACAGCAAATTGGTTTAGGCAAAATCTCTCAAAAAGAAGCTATTGCAGTTAATACTATCGGACAAATTTACATCGCTGATGAACGACATAAAGTTTTAGGTGGTGGTAATTTATACCGTGTTAAAATTCCCAAGAAATGAAATTATCAATTCAAGATTTTGAAGCAGTCATATTTGATATGGATGGAGTTCTAATTGATTCGGAACCATTATGGAAAATTGCGATGGAAGATGTTTTTAAATCAGTTGGTTGTAATTTAACTCGAAAAGATTTTCAAAAAACTGTTGGTCTTAGAATTGATGAAGTCATTTCTTATTGGTATCAGCATTCTCCATGGGAAGTAGTTTCAAAAGATGAAGTAGAACGTAACATCGTTCTTCGTATGATTGAATTAATCACTGAAAATGGTTCTCCATTAACAGGTGTCATCGAAATGCTTACATTTTTGAAAGCGAATGGTTTGAAAATTGGTTTGGCAACTTCTTCTTATTCCGTTTTAATCAATACAGTTTTGGATGTATTAGATATTCGACATTTTTTTGATTATACACATTCTGCAGAAAATGAAGATTATGGTAAACCGCATCCAGCTGTTTATTTGACTGTATCAACCTTTTTAAAGGTTCAACCAACAAAGTGTTTGGTGATAGAAGATTCGTTAAATGGAATAATCTCAGGTAAAGCAGCACGCATGAAAGTCGTTTGTATCCCTGAGAAAACTCATTCACCAGAACCTAAATTAGCATTAGCAGATTTTCAATTCGATGATATGTTAAAAATGTTAGATGAAATAAATTAAATCCTTATTCAAATGATAAATTACAATCCTAAAAGCTGGCTTCATTTGATATTTGCTTTACATAAAAGCGATACACTTCGAATGCTTTGGAAAGAAATGATTTATATCTGTTTTTTCACTCTATTTATAACATTTGTTGTTCTTCATTACTATCCAGAAAAGACGGTTTTAGGTGAGTTAAAAACAGTTTTTTCGTTGATCGGTTTTGTGATTTCGCTTTTGCTTGTTTTTAGAACAAATACAGCTTACGATCGTTGGTGGGAAGGAAGAAGAAAATGGGGTGAAATGATTAATGATTCTAGAAATCTAAGTTCTAAATTATCAAGTTTATTAGTTGCGATTGATGATAAAGAATTTTTCAAACGAATGATTCCAAATTTTGCATATAGTTCTAAAGAACATTTAAGAAGAGGAGTGAAATTTGAAGAATTAGATTTGAATCAAGAAGAACAGATTTATTTAGTAAGTCAAAAACACATTCCTTTGGCTATCACACAGATGATGTATGCTCGATTAATTGAATTAAAGAATACTGGAAAAATAACAGAAAATGATTTTTTGATAATTGATAGAAATTTAAATAATTTCATGGATTGTGTTGGGGCTTGTGAACGAATTAAAAATACACCCATTCCATTTTCATATAGTTTATTTATAAAAAAATTCATATTCATTTATGTAACAACATTACCCTTAGCATTTGTTACCATCTTTGGTTATGCTTCTGCTTTTATTGCAACTTACGTATTTTATGTATTAGTTAGTATGGAAGTGTTAGCAGAAGAAATTGAAGATCCATTTGGAGTGGACGATAATGATTTACCAATGGATGCTATTTGCGATAAAATAAAAGAAAGCGCTCAACAAATGCTGTCCTAAATATCATTAGGAAAATACAGTTTATTTCCTGTTTCTATTTCTCTTTTAAACTTTGATTGAACAATTTCTTGAACGGTCTTATTTTCTATTTTACACTCCAACCAGGAAATAATGTCCAAATATAAGAATGGTCTTTTTTCAAATGGTTGTAAAGAAAGCTTTACTAATTTGTGATGTAAGATTTTAAAAGCACGAATTAATTCTGAGTTGCTTGAAATCGGAAGAGAACGTAAAAAATTAAGAATCTCTTTCTGAACTCCATGTAAATCGCCCATTTTAATTAAAAAACGGTAAACACTTTTGATTTGATACTCGACCAAATCATCATTTCCAAGTTCAAAATGTGCAATCAAATTCAAAATTCGAGCAAAGGATTGAATGTCTTCTCTTAATGTTTCTTCCTTAAACTGAATGACTTTATTTAAATACCAAATTGACTTTTTATTATCACCACTACCAAAGTAGAGACAGGCAATTTTGTAATAAAAAACCATTATACGATGACTATCTAATTGATCCTCATATTTTTCAATGTAATTAATGATTTCAGGTACAATTTTTAAACCTTCTGTGAATGTTCCTTCTAGGTAATGTTTATTAATAAGATTTGAGTGAAGATATAAATTATGAAGAATCACTTCATTTTCAGGTTCCCGATTGGAAAAAGGATAACTTTCAAGCTTTTTCAACTCTTCTGAAAAACGCTTATAACTTCTTAAATTGAATAATGCATTTAATAAATTATGGGTTCCTTTGAGATACATTTCTCGTTTAGAATCCTTCATTTCAGGATATTCCTCGAATAAATCAACCCAAAGTCGTGCGTATTTATAACACATTAAAAAATCTTGATTCATGTAATAAAACCAAACAAATGCATTATACAAATGCATTTTCTCTTCGAATTTCATTTCATCAATTCGATAAGGTTTTAAACGTGAATAGAAAAACTCTTTCGTAAATAAATAATCTTTTTCATCCCTCGAAAATCCAACCTTCAAATAAAGTGCATACAACTGTAAAGCTAAGTTTGAATAATCGACTGAAGATTCAACATGACTTTGTAATTGTGTGCTTTCAAGCGTTAATTCATCTGAACGTGTTACAATTGAACGTGTAATATATTGCGATTCAATGACTTTTTCAAATTCGACTATTTCCAAACAAAGAATTATAGAATTGGCTTTTTGAGCCAAAAGCTTTGCCTTATCGAGCATTTTTAAAGCTTGGTGATAAAATGCTTTTTGATATAAAACTGTTGAGAAATCAATTAATTCTCGGATTTCTATTTCAATATGGTGATTTGTATATTGTAAACGAAGGCTAGTTAATATTTGCTTGTATAAGTGTGCTTTGATATTCGATAATTGGGACTTTTTAATTTCAGTCAATTTTAGAAGTGCAGCTTCATCCGAATAATTTGAAGTTTTATCAATAAAATCAAATAATTGTAAGAATTTTAATTCTTCTGGAGTTGAAGAATTTCTATTCGCATATAATTTAAAGCTTCTCTTTTCAGCTTTGGATAACGATTGAATTAGTTTAATTAAATTATCTGTTGTTGTTGTGGACATTGTAATTTAATACCTTTAAATATTGTTATAAATACTGTTAATCAACTGTTTATTTCCATTTTAATGAATTTGGACATCGTAATTATAAAAAACAATTATTTCTTGAACTTGTCCTTTTCACTTAGTTTTGCAATGTGTTAAAAACACTAATGCATTTGAGAATCGTCTCAAACAAATATGCAAAAAATAAGTCAATAAGTTTCAGTTTTTTGAAACAAAAAAATATTTAACTTCTTTACAAGAGTAGGGGTATTCTTGTATTAT
Organism: Fluviicola sp.; assembly: GCA_021300395.1. GTDB lineage: Bacteria > Bacteroidota > Bacteroidia > Flavobacteriales_D > Crocinitomicaceae > CAIUKX01. Next base: position 50,271 of record JAJTEO010000020.1, read on the forward strand.
TTTCGGTTAACAGCAAAAAAAATCTCATTGATATCTCGATGAGATTTTTTTTTAACCTTAAAGTTGATAAGCATCATGAATTTCAATAAAATTTATCATTAGCTTTGTAACATAATATGAGGTATATATTTTTAATAGGATTTACATTCGTTATATGTTTGCAGTCTTTGCAAGGATTTATAACTATTTCTTATTGGAAATATAACCAAACTGAAATCACCAAAAAGTTCTGTGAGAACAAGGCGAAGCCAAAATTAAAGTGTAATGGTAAATGTCATTTAGCAAAACAGTTAAAGGCTCAGGATAATCAAGATGATTCTTCAAAAAGCAGTTTGCCAAAATTTAAAAAAGATGTTGAAATCAATTTAATTCATCAATCTATTGAAGAACCATCTTTTTCAAAAGTAGATTTTTACTCAAATAAACAATCACAATTTTTCATAGTTAACAACTACGCATTCAAAAGTGTTAACGATTGTTTTCATCCCCCAAAATATCAATTCGTTTAATGAGGTTATTAACCTCAAATTTCTAGGTGATTCAATATTCTTGAACTAGGTTTTTCAAGGGTTGAATTATTATTCAAATTTTAAATTATCATTAGGGTATTTCTATATGATAATGAATTAGTTAAATGATTAATGTCATCTTGAATTTCAAGTTGATTAATAGATATTATATATAAAAATGAAAACAATTATTTTAAAATTTATTGCGGTAGCGGTTGTATTAGTTTCAGTAATGACTTCTTGTAATAAAGATAAAACAGAGGATCCTGAAACACCTTCACCAACTCCAACAGTTGTTGAAAAAGGTACTGTTACAATCGACTTATCTCATAAATGGGGTTTCAGTAATGAAACTGATTTTGTTTTAGGGATCGATTTAATTCATCCCATGAAACATGATACTTTGAATTTTACAAAACTAAAGTATTACATTTCAAATGTGAAATTGAAAAAAGCAGATGGAACCTGGTTTACTCAAACAGAAAGTTATCATTTAATTGATTTATCAGAAGTTAGTTCATTAGCTATTACATTAAACGATGTTCCAGTTGGCGATTATACTGATGTTTATTTCACAATGGGTGTAGATTCTACAAGAAATGTTTCTGGTGCCCAAGCTGGTGCTTTAGCAACTTCTAATGGAATGTTTTGGAGTTGGAATTCAGGATATATTATGTTAAAAGCAGAAGGAACTTCAATTAATTCTACTTCAGGAAGTTTTGCTTTTCATTTAGGTGGGTTTTCTGGTGTGAATAATATTGTAACTGAAAAGTATGTTCAATTTGCTGGTAATAATTTAACGGTTACTAAGAATCATACTTCTAGCGCTTTTCTTCAAGTTAATCCAGGTTGGTTATGGCATTCAGCTCCAAGTGTAAGTGTGTTAAATACAGTTCACATGCCAGGAACAGATGCTAAAACAATGGCAGATGGATTCTTTACTAATAATTCAATTACATTGGATCATATTGTTGAATAAATTTTTAAATGGCTCTTTAATAATAAAGAGCCATTTTTTATCTAATTTGAATGTATTATGAAACAATTTGTACTCTATTTATTTATTGTTTTTTTTGTTTTAAGTTGCAAAAAGAAAACAGTGGAAGTTAAAGTATATAGCGAAAGTGATCGATGGGGTTTTGAATCGCCTTCACATTTTCCTTCACCTGATTATCAGTTTGTAAACAATGAACAAACTAGGTTGCGTTTTGAATTAGGACGATATTTGTTTTATGATACATTGTTATCTTCTGATCAAACGGTGTCGTGTTCAAGTTGTCACGCTCAAGCTCATGCATTTGCAGATCATAATGTGAAATTTAGCAAAGGGGTTGGAGGTGTTTTAGGTCATCGAAATGCACCAGCATTGTCAAATTTAGCATGGTATCCAAATTTTATGTGGGATGGAGGAGTAAATCATCTTGAAGTACAGCCACTCGCTCCATTAACCAATCCATTGGAAATGAATGAAACGATGTCGAATGTTGTATCTAAGTTGAATGCGAGTAGTTTTTATAAGGAAAAATTTAAATCAGCATACGGTATTGATGAAATAACAGATCAAAAGTTTTTACAGGCTTTGGCTCAATTTACATCAATGTTAATTTCTTCCAATACTAAGTATGATCAATACTTAACAGGAACAACAACTTTTACAGATAAAGAAACTAGAGGTTTACAATTGTTTAGAGATAATTGTGCTCATTGTCATAAAGAACCTTTGTTGACAGATTTCTCTTTTAGAAATAGCGGTGTTGAAACAACAATCGTTGATATAGGTAGAGAGTTGATAACGCAAGATCCAAATGATAAAGGAAAATTTAAAGTTCCTTCACTTCGTAATATTGATTTGACATATCCATATATGCATGATGGACGGTTTTTTACTTTAACTCAAGTAGTTGATTTTTATTCGGATGGTATTCAACAATCTGCAACAGTTGATCCAACTTTAGGTGATGGATTTCATTTCACATCTCAAGAAAAATTAGATTTGATTGCTTTTTTGAAAACGTTAACCGATTATTATTTAATAGGTAATCCAGATTTTTCTGAACCTAAGCGTTAATTTCTTGTTTTCTCATGCTATAAATCGCAATAAAAAAGGAAAAAATTGTGGCGCCTAATTGTGTTTCAATTGTATCTTCGATTAATGCTGTAACACAAAAAACAGAGATAAATAGGAGGCCTAAAGTATTTTTGTTTTTCAGTTGGAATTGAATAAATACTATTATAAATACACAAAAAATTAAAAGACCAATAATTCCGAATGTGATAATATTCGTTAGATAATAATTGTGAGCACGTAATCTGTTTTCAGGTTTTAATTTAGTGTGATTTAAGCTGTATTCTTTATTGAATGCAATTTGTACATCACCCGTTCCAACTCCGATTAGCCAATTGTTTTTTACAATTTTAATGGCAGCTCTCCAAAATTCTATACGTTGTAATAGTGAATGGCCATTTGGATCTTCGTTATTTTGAAGTTGATACTTTAATCCATATAAACGACCAATTATACCTGTTTTATTTTCATTGATATTTGCAATTCCATTCTCGATGGATTGAATATCGTTGGATGTCAACTGATTAATCCCTTCGCCATCTTTGCTTAAATTCTTTGAAGAGATATAGCGCATGATTGTTGTTCGAATTCGTTGATTCAAAGAATCTCTACCATAATAGGATATAGTTGATTTTTTATTCCATTCTCGTTCAAGTTCTTTATCACATATGCTAAGTGAAATGGGTCCGTTTTCAGCAGTTCCTCTTAATGTATAATCATTTTTATAAATATTGCCTTCAGCTGTAATTTTAGGTAGTTTTTTGAAATCAATTTGAGAATTGGTTTCAGGTTTTAAGAAATTGAAAATAAAATAAATGCTTAGGATTAAAATTGAACAAATGCCTATTAAAATCATTTTGTTTTTTCGATAAAGTTGAATAAAGGTATAAACAAGAATAGCTGTTAGTAATGAAATTATTCCTGTAAAAACTTGGCTATAAAAAGTGTAAAATAACAACCAGCATACAATACTAATCAGTACTAAATTTATTTTTTTAGAAGTATTGCTTTTGAGATAATGAAATATAATTGAAATGGAAAGTACAATTAATATAGAGAATCGAATATGAGAGCCAAATAAGGACATCTCTCGAATATCAAGATATGAACGATTACCTATTATGTGATTGTAATTAAGGAAGTTTATCAGTGAACTCGCTGTAACACTTGTAATTAGAAGAGTTAATAGAAGTTTTAATCGTTGTTGAGTAATTGGTTTTGATACAAGAACTAAAGGTAAAATAAGTATTGTTGATTTTGTTCGAATATCACCAATTGCATATTGATAATTAGTAGACCATAAAAAACCAATCAAATGCATTAAAAAATAGATGACTAACCATTTAATGACTGAATTTGATTTTAGATTTTCCCAATAGGATTTAAAGTCTGCCTCTATGAGGATATTTAAAAGTACCATCATCGTTCCCAATGACATGAGTACTTTACTAAATGACATTCCAATCGCAACGAGTGAAAAACCAAATAAATGAAAAAACAAATGAATATCTTGACGATTCAAATTTTTAAACATAAGCAGATAAAATTCGTCTAAAAGACTATTTAGAAATAATAACGCTTATTTTTTAAGAATAGTATTGTATTCTTTTTTGTTTTCTAGAATTTCTTTCGCTTTGTTGACAAAAAGGTCATTTCTAAATGCATCAATTGCCCTTCCTTTTTGGTAGTAGTAACGCGAAATAATTTCATTTTCTAAGAGCATTTTTATTTCTTCCTTGAATTTATCTAAATCTCTTTCTTTTGAAGGAGTCACTTTTTTTAACAATGCTTCATATTCTGTTTTTGAATCTTCGAAATAACCTTCTTTGATAGCGATTTCTTTCATTTTTTCTAAACGTTCTTCGGAAGCTGTTGAATACGTAAACGTATCTTTTATTACAAAGTTTTTAAAGTCATTGAATTCTTCATCCGTTAACTTAAACTCCCCAGCGGGTGCTATTTTTGAATGTGTTGAGTGATATTTTGTTGCATAGTTGAATACTAAATTATTACCATAAACCATACTCGTTAAACGACTAAAATCTTTTTGTTCAATTTTTAGATCTGGCTCAATACCTCTTCCATCGATTACATCACGACCATTCGTAGTTTTGAATATTTTCAATAAAGAATCAGCAATTTCTTTTGGTTTTTCGTCATCTCCTTTATCGTAATACTCTAGACGTTGAACGCATCTTCCTGAAGGAGTGTAATATTTAGCAATCGTTAATTTCATTTTAGAACCATATTTTAAATCATATGTTCTTTGAACCAATCCTTTTCCATAAGAAGTTTGACCTATGATTACAGCTCTATCTAAATCTTGTAAACTTCCAGAAACAATCTCACTTGCCGATGCAGATCCATCGTCTATTAATACTGTTAAGGGTATTTCTAAATCCATCGGTGCTTCTTGTGTCAAATAGGTTCTGTTTTCATCAGTTACTTTACCTTTAGTAGTAACAACAACTTGATCTTTTTTGACAAACATATTAACGATTCTAACAGCTTCAATTAGTAATCCTCCACCATTTCCTCTTAAATCAAAAACTAATTCAGTCATACCTTTTGATTTCAATTCTGTGAAAGCTGTTTTAACTTCTTGAGAAGCTGTTTGTGTAAAGCTATTTAATTTGATGTATCCAATATGATCGTTCAGCATTCCTGAATAAGGGACGTCTGCCAATTTTATTTCGTCACGAGTAACAGAAATTATTTTTTTTCCTTCTCCTTCACGTTCGATTTCAACTTTGATTGTTGTTCCTTTAGGTCCTTTTAGTGAACTAGAAACATCGTCAGAGTTTTTTCCAACCATATTTTTTCCATCAATAGATAAGATTTTATCACCTGCAACAAAACCTGCTTTTTCAGCAGGATTTCCTTCGTATGGTTCAGCTATGTATATATAATCTCCTATTTTTCGGATTAATGAACCGATACCACCATATTGACCAGTTGTCATCATTCTGTAATCTTCCATATTTGATTCATGGTAATATACGGTGTAAGGATCTAATTCCTTTAACATTGCATCAATACTAATTTTTGAAAGATGGCCAACTTGAGGTTCATCCACATAATATTTTTCAAGGTGTTCATAGATTTGATCCATTAACTCCATGTTTTTAACCATTTCAAAATGATTGGACTGACCAAATGATTGAAATGATAGTAATAGAACAAAGAAAAATTGTGTTAATTTCTTGAATTGTATTGTGTTGTTTTTCATATTATTCAATGTGTTTTGTAATTTGCTCAAACAAAAGTTCGTTTTTCTTCATCAATGTTGTAAACGGTATTTCTTCTTTTGAAGTGTATACCATAAACATAATAATGTTTTTTTGACTTTTTGAAATTTTATCTTCTAAAATCATTTTGTTAAATCGAATCGTTTCACGCATTAATCGTTTTATTCTGTTGCGATCATGTGCTTTTCTAAAATTTCTTTTCGGAGCTGAAATTGTAATTTGAAACGGAGCGTCTAACTTTTCATCTACTTCCAAAAAATGAACCACAAATGGGTACTGTTTTACAACTTTTCCGGTTTTAAACACTCCATCAATTAATTTTCTTCTACAAAGTTTGTATTCTTTTCCAAACGATTGACTCATATTACAAATATAGAAATAGCTATGAAATATAATGCAAAAAAAAGAGGCTACTCATTG